>NZ_JBJGZB010000008.1:0-167411 GCF_054050295.1 Geodermatophilus sp. SYSU D01045 | reverse complement strand
CCCCCCCCCCCCCCCCCCCCCCCCCCCCCCCCCCCCCCCCCCCCCCCCCCCCCCCCCCCCCCCCCCCCCCCCCCGGCGGCGGCCAGGGCGTCGTCGAGCCAGCGGCGCAGCGCCGGTGCCGGGAGCGCCCCGGTGACGCGGGCCTGCTCCCGGCCGCCCACGAACAGCAGCAGCGTGGGGATGCCGCGCACCCCGAGCCGGCCGCTCACCCGCGGCGCGGCGTCGGCGTCCACCTGCACCACCTTCAGCCGGCCGGCCCGCTCCCGGGCGATCTCCTCCACGACGGGGGCGACCGCGCGGCACGGGGCGCACCAGGCCGCCCACACGTCGACGAGCACCGGCAGCGGACCGTCCTCGACGACGGCGGAGAAGTCGGTGTCGTCGGCGGCCACCAGCCAGGGCAGGTCGGCGCCGCACGCGGCGCAGCGGGGCCGTCCGCGGGCGGTCGCGGGCACCCGGTTGCGCCGTCCGCAGCGCGGGCACGCGACGACGTCCGCTCCTCCGCCGTCCGCTCCCATGCCGTCCTCCTCCCGCCCCGTGGGTGGACCGTCGAGCCCGGCGCCGCGGTGCCCCGCCCACCGGCGGGGCACCGCGCGCGGTCAGGGCTGCGGGTTGGGGGACGGCGACGGCTCCGGCTCGGCGCCGCGCGGGTGGGGCAGGACCGGGGGTCCCGCGGCCGGGACCGGGCCGGACGGCGGCAGCGGCCGGGCCCGGTGCGCCCCGAGCGCGACGAGCAGCACGCCGCCGGCCAGCAGCAGCGCCCCGACGCCCAGCAGCGACACGGACACCCACGTCAGCCCGGGCAGCGTCGCGCCGACCCGGACGTCGGCCTCGATGCCGGCGCCGCCGTCGGTCCGCATGAGCACGACGGTCCAGTCGCCCTCGTCCGGCCGCCAGTCCAGCGTCACCGACCCCGTTCCGGTGGCCGAGGCGGTCCAGATGCCGGCCTCCTCCGGCGCGACCGGCGGCGGCCCGCCCGCCTCCTCGTCCACGGCCCACGCCCACTCGTCCCCGGACCACCAGCCCGGCTCGGCCGGCTCGACCTCCGCGCGGCCGACACCGTCGAGGTACCGGTCGACGTCGGCGGTGCGGGCCAGCCCCACGAACAGCTCGTCGTCGGGCCCGGTCGCGGTGGCCTCGACCCGCGCGGTGCCCAGCAGCTCGTCGACGACCCAGTCGGTCCCCTCGCCCTGCAGCAGGAGTCCCTGGCTGACGGCGGCGTGGCCGGCGGTGTCGACCGCGGCCGGCTCCGAGGTCACGAAGCCGCCGTCGCGCTGCGTGGTGTCCGCCCACAGCAGGCTGCCGCCCGCGGCGAGCAGGCCGGTCGCGCCGGCGACGAGCACCGCGCCGGCGACCACGGCCGTGACCGGCCCGGCGGTCCACCGGCTGGCCGCCGCGGCGGGAACGGGAGCCGCGGTCGCGCCCGCGGGAGCCGGCTGCCCGGCGGGGACGGGCGGCGCCACCGGGGCGGGCGCCGGCAGCGCGGCCGGGTCCGGACCGCCCATGTCGAACCGGAAGGGCGGATAGGCGTCGGTCAGCAGCAGCACGTAGCCCGCGACCCGCTGGGCCCACCGGTCCATGCCGAGGACGAAGTCGTACAGCGGTTGGGGATAACGGCCGGTGAACAGGAGGACGACGCCGGCCACGAGGACCAGCAGCGCGACCAGGCCGCCGGCCGCCCAGCCCTCGCTCCAGACGCCGTCGCCGTCCCAGTCGCCCGTGCCGAACCAGAGGCCGCCGCCGACGAAGACCGCCAGCACCAGGTAGTGCGGCAGCGCCAGCAGCCACTTGACCAGCACCAGGCCGCGGGAGAGCCGCTCCGGGTACGCGACGTCCAGGCGGGCCGGGTACCCCGGCTCGTCGGCCAGGCTGAACGGCGGGTACCGGTCGGTGCCCAGCGCGGAGTAGCCGTAGTGCTGGACCCGCCAGGTCCAGCGCAGCACGCCCACGGTGAAGTCGAACAGCGGCCGCGGGTAGTGCGCGGTCACCAGGATCGCGAAGAACGCGACGACGGTGACGACGGCCACCGCGGTCCAGAGGAACACCAGCACCACGAGGTGGGGCACCAGCAGCAGCCACTTGACCAGCCAGAGCCAGCGGGACAGCCGCGCGTCCAGGGCCCCGTCCACCCGCACCGGGTAGGCCGGCGGCCGCGCCGCCCCCGGGGACACGTACTCGCTCACGACGCACCTCCTCCGGCCACCGCGGCGACCCGGGGTCGTCTCCCCGGCGCAGGCGGCCGTCCGGAGCCTCTCCGCCCGCACCGCCGCGGCGACACGGGCGAAGGCGGGTCCTCCCGGGGACGTTGGTCGCTGGGTCCCCGGGACCGCGGGCCCGGGACGGTGGCGCCCGCGCGGACCACGCTCGGGGGAAGTCCGTCCCGAGGAGTCACACCATGGCCCGCCGCGCCACCCGGATCCCGCCGCTCGCACCACTGGAGGCGGCCGCGGACGCCGCGGTGCGGGCCCCGTCCGTGCACAACACCCAGCCCTGGCGGATCGCGCTGCACCCCGACCGGCTGGAGCTGTCCGCCGACCGCAGCCGGCAGCTGGCGGTGCTGGACCCCGTCGGCCGGGCCCTGGCGCAGAGCGTGGGTGCGGCGCTGTTCAACGCCCGCGTCGCGCTGGCCGCCGCGGGTCGCGCCGTCCGGGTCGACCGGCTGCCCGACCCCGCCCACCCGGAGCTGATGGCCGTCCTCCGCCCGGTCGACGGGATCCCCGACCCGGCCCTGGCCGCCCTCGCACCCGCCGTGCACCGGCGCCGCACCAACCGGCGGCGGTACGGCGCCGACCGCGTCCCCGGGGACGTGCTGCGGGTCCTGGTGGCCGCGGCCGCCGCGGAGGAGACGGTCCTCGTCCCGGTCACCCGGGAGGAGCACCTGCGCCTGCTCGCCCGGCTCACGCAGCAGGCCGACCGGGTCCAGAACGCCGACCCCGCCTACCGGGCCGAGCTGCGCCGCTGGACCACCCGCGACGCCGGGGCCGGCGACGGCGTGCCGGTGAGCGTCGTCCCGCACGTGGACGGGCTGCAGCAGGACGAGCTGCCCGTCCGCGACTTCGACACCAGCGGCGGCGGGCTGCTCCCCGCCGGCACCGGCTCGGGCACCGACCAGACCCTCGTGGTGCTCGCGACGCACCGCGACGACCTGCTGGCGTGGCTGCGCTGCGGCGAGGCCCTCGAGCGGGTGCTGCTGGAGCTCACCGCCCGCGGCTGGGTGGCCGGGCCGCTCACCCAGGCCGTGGAGGTCCCGGTCACCCGCACGCAGCTGCGCTCGGCGCTCACCTGGGACGCGCACCCGCAGTCGGTGCTGCGCATCGGCCGGGCGCCGGCCACCTCGCCGACGCCCCGCCGGCCGCGCGGCACCGTCGTCGAGAACAGCGCCGTCCCCGCCCAGCGCCAGCTCCCCGGCGCCTCCTCGGGGACCCGGGCCGGACCGGGCCCCCGCCCGGTCTCCGACGGCCGCGGGGGGACGACGTGGGTGTGACCTCCCGGCTGGCCCCGGTCGTGGCCGGGATCGGCCCCGACCGCTCCGCGCCGGCGGTGGCGGCGGCCGCCGCCGACCGGGCGCACCGCGAGCTGCGCCCTCTGCTGCTGGTGGCCGCGGTGGAGGGCGCGCACGACCCCGGCCGCGCCCACGACGGGCCGTGGCACCGGGCACTCGCGCGGCTGGACGTGCTGCGCCGTGACCTCACCGCCCGTACCCCCGCCACCGCGGTGCGGACCGTCGTGCACACCGGGCCCGCGGCCGAGGTGCTGCGCGAGGAGTCCGCCGGGGCGGCGGTGCTCGTCCTCGGCACGGGTCCCGCGGCCGGGGGGCTCGGCCCGGTCGCCCGGGACCTGCTCGCGTCCGCGGCGTGCCCGGTGCTCGCCGTCCCCCCCGGAGCCACGGGAGGGACCGACGTGGTGGCCGGCGTGGACGGGACCCCGGGCACGACGGCGGTGCTCGCCGCGGCGGCGCTGGAGGCCGGCACGCGGGGCTGCCCGTTGCGCGTGGTGCACACCTGGCACCGCCGCCCCGGGGCCGCCGCGGACCCGCGCTCGTCGGCGGCGGTCACCGCCGCCGTGGCCGAGGCCGAGCGCCGGCTCGTCGAGACGCAGGCCGCCCGGGTGCACGAGGGCTGGCCGGCGGTGCCGGTGACGGTCGACGTCCGCGAGGGCGACCCCGTCCCGGCACTGGTCGGCCTGTCGCGGGACGCCGGGCTGCTGGTCCTCGGGCAGGCGCGCACCGCGGCCGGACCGGCCCTCGTCGAGGCGGTCGCGGGGCACGCGCGCTGCCCCGTGCTCGTCGTGCCGCCCCCTCCCCCGCCGCACCCCGACGACGCCCCCCGGCGCCCGGCCGCCGTCGCGCCGACGAGGTGACCCGTGGACCCCGCCCCCGCCCCCGCCCCCGCGCCGCCGGGCTACCTGCGCGCGCTGGTGCGCCGCGGCCTCGGCCCGGGTGCGCGCACGACGGACCGGGTGGAGCTGGTCTCCTGGCTGGCGAGCGTCCTGCTCGCCGTCGCGGTCGTGCCGGTGGCGCTGGCGGTGGCGAGCGTGGTGGCCTCCGACACCGGCGCGCTGGCCGAGCGCCAGGCCGCCCAGCTGCGGCAGGTCCCGGCGGTGCTCCTCGCGGACGCGGAGGTGCTGCCCGGGTCCCCGACGTCGCTGCGGGCGACCGCGCCGGCGCGGTGGCGGGCCCCGGACGGCGCCACCCGCGAGGACACGGTGCCGGTCGTGCCGGGGACCCCGGCCGGGGCGACGGTGCCGGTGTGGACCGGCCCCGACGGCGGGCGCTCCGCCCCGCCGATCGAGGGCACCGACGTCGCCGTGGTCAGCGTGACCAGCGGCGTGCTGACCCTGCTGCTGGGGCTGGCGACGGCGGCGGTCACGCACGCCGGCGTCTGCGCCTGGGCCGGCCGGGCGCGCGACCGCGCCTGGGCCCGCGAGTGGGCCGAGGTCGAGCCGCTGTGGGCGCACCGGTTCCGGCTGCGCTGAGTGCCCCGCCGGCCCTCACGGGCGGCCGAGCAGGCGCCGCCACCACGGCCGCCGGGGCTCCGGCCGGGCCGGACGGGGCGCCGGCGCGTCCGCGGCCGGGGGCGCCGCCGGGCGGACCGGCTGCCCGTGCCCGCGCTCGTCGGCGTGCGCCCGGCTCAGGTAGTGCTGGACGGCCATGGGGTCGGCGTGCGAACCGCGGGCGGCCACGTCGTGGCGCGCCTCCCACTGCGCGATGAGCTTCTCGTCCTCGGACATCTCCCGGCGCGGGCGGTCCTCGGGGGTGGGGGTGCCGGTCACGGTCATCTCGGGGCCTCCTGCGCGGTGCGGTCCGTCCGTCCCCACGCTCGCCGCCGCGGGACCGGCCGGGGAGGGGGCCACGGTCCCGGGGGCCGGGACCTACGGCACCTCACACGTGCAGCACCGCGGCCCCGGCGAAGCGGCCGTGCGCGAGGTCGGCCAGCGCGCGCGGGGCGTCGTCGAGGGCGTAGGCGGTCGTGGTCGCGCGCACGCCGAGCCGGGCGGCGAGGACGAGGAACTCCTCGGCGTCGCGGCGGGTGTTGGCCGTGACGCTGCGCAGCCGGCGCTCCTGGAACAGCTCGCCCGCGTAGGACAGCGCCGGCACGTCGGACAGCCAGATGCCGGCGACGGCGAGCGTGCCGCCGCGGTCCAGGGCGCGCAGCGCCACCGGCACCAGCTCCCCGGCCGGCGCGAACAGCACCGCGCCGTCCAGCGGCTCCGGGGGCGGGTCGGCGGGGCCGCCGACGGAGTCCACGCCCAGCTCCCGCGCCAGCGCCCGGTTGGCGGCGCCGCGGGTGAGCACGTGCACCCGCAGCCCCTGCGCCAGCGCGACCTGCGCGGTGAGGTGGGCGCTGCCGCCGAAGCCGTAGACCCCCAGCCGGCCGCCGGGCGGGACCGCGGCGCAGCGCAGCGCGCGCCAGCCGATGATCCCGGCGCACAGCAGCGGCGCGGCCGCCTCGTCGTCGAGGCCCGCGGGCAGCCGGTGGGCGAAGCGCTCGTCGACCAGGCAGGCCTCGGCGTAGCCGCCGTCGAGGTCCCAGCCGGTGAACCGCGGGTCGGTGCACAGGTTCTCGTCGCCGCGGCGGCAGAACCGGCAGCTGCCGTCGGTGCGGCCGAGCCACGGGACGCCGACCCGGTCGCCGGGCGCGAAGCGGGCCGCCCCGGGCCCGAGCGCGTCGACGCGGCCGACCACCTCGTGCCCGGGGACGACGCCCGGCCGCCGCGGCGGCAGGTCGCCCTCGGCCAGGTGCAGGTCGGTGCGGCACACGCCGCAGCAGCTGACCGCGACCCGCACCTGCCCCGGGCCGGGCACGGGCGGCTCGCGCTCCACGAGACGCAGCGGCCCCGCGTCGGCCGGCGCCGGCGTCCCGACCACCCAGGCCCGCACGCCCGCCTCAGACCGTCGTGACGGCGGCCGGCACCCGCTGCGGGTGCAGCACGAGGACGGGACAGGGCGCGGCCACCACGCAGTGCAGCGCGGTGGAGCCGAGCAGCATCCCGCCCAGGCGGCTGCGGCTGCGACTGCCCACGACGAGCAGCGCGGCGCCCTGCGCAGAGCGCACCAGGACCTCGGCGGCCGGGCCGGGCACCACGGCCACCCGCACGGCGTCCGGCCGGGCGCCCAGTTGCTCGTGCACGAGGGCCTCGGCATGCGCCCCGGCGTCCCCGCCCGTCGGCGGCCCCTCCGGGACGAGGGCGGCCGCCCAGGGCTCGGGCGGGCGGCGGGCGACCACGACGTCGAGGTCGGCACCCATCCGGTGGGCCTCGGCCGCCGCGCGCCACAGCACCTCGCGGGCCCCGTCGGTGTCGTCGAGCCCGACGACCACCCGCGGCCGGCCGGGGCCGGGCGCGGCCGGGTGCACCACGACCACGGGGCACCGGGCGCGGGGCACGCAGCCCAGGGCGACCGAGCCGAGCAGCGTGCTGCGGGCGGCCCCGCGGCCCCGGCTGCCGACCACGAGCAGCCCGGCGTCGGCCGAGCGCGCGACCAGCTCCTCGACCGGGCGGCCGGGGAGCACGGTCGTAGTCACCGGCACCTCCGCGTGCTGCTCGTCGAGCAGGTCGCGCACGTGCGCCGCGACGTCGGAGCGCACGAGGTCCACGCGCGCGGGGTCGAGCAGCTCGGCGTCGTCCCACGCGTCCCCGACCGGGAGCACGGTGACCACCTCGAGGCCGGTGCCGGCGCGCTCCGCAGCGGCCAGGGCCCAGACCGCCGCCGCCCGGGCGGCCGGCGACCCGTCGAGGCCCACGACCACCCGGCCGCCGGGCTCCTCCGCCGTCGTCCGCTCCGTCACGCGTGCTCCTCCCGACCCGCCCCGCCGGTCGCCGGGCGCCCCGGTCACCCTCCGCCGGAGCCGGGGGCCCGGGCCGCCGCCGGACGTCCCCCCCACGGCGGACCTTGGTCCCGGTGGCGCCGACAGCTGAAGTCTGTTTCACTTGTTCTCGCGGAGGGGAGTATCCCCACACGTCCCGTCGTCAGGACGGCGCTCCGGCGCCCGGCGGGACGGGCACCGGTCAGCGGCGCCGGGAGAGACCTCCGGTTGATGGACGTCGACCGGAGGGAGGGGACGCGTGGACGTCCCGTCGTGGGTGTGGCTGGCCGTTCTCGGCGTGATCGCGGGGATGCTGGCGGTGGACCTGTTCGCCCACCGCCGGGCGCACGTGATCGGGGTCCGCGAGGCCGCCGTGTGGTCGGGGATCTGGGTGACGCTCGGGATCGCCTTCGGCGCCTGGGTGTGGTGGGCGTACGGCGCCGACCACGGCCAGCAGTACTTCGCCGGCTACCTGATCGAGAAGTCCCTGGCCGTGGACAACGTGTTCGTCTGGGCCATCGTCTTCACCTTCTTCGCGGCGCCCCGGGAGTACCAGCACCGCGTGCTCTTCCTCGGCGTCCTGGGCGCCCTGGTCTTCCGCGGGCTGTTCATCGCCGGCGGCTCGGTGCTCATCGCGAGCTTCGGCTGGGTGCTCTACCTGTTCGCCGCGTTCCTGCTGTGGACCGGCTGGCGGATGATCCGGCAGCGCGACGAGCACGTCGACCCGGAGCGGTCCCGGACGCTGCGCCTGTTCCGTCGCTACGTGCCGATGACCGACGCCTACCACGGCCAGCGGCTTCTGATCCGCCGCGGCGGCGTCCTGCTGGCCACCCCGCTGCTGGCGGTGCTCGTCCTCGTCGAGGTCACCGACGTCGTCTTCGCCGTCGACTCGATCCCGGCGATCTTCGCCGTGACCGACGAGCCGTTCCTCGTCTTCACCGCCAACGCCTTCGCGATCCTGGGCCTGCGGGCGATGTACTTCCTGCTCGCCGACCTGATCCACCGCTTCGTCTACCTGAAGACCGGACTGGCCCTCGTGCTGATCTGGGTGGGCGTCAAGATGCTGCTGAAGGTCGACCTGTTCTACGTGCCGACCGCGGTCAGCCTCGCGGTCATCGCCACGATCATCGGCGTCTCGGTCGCCGCCAGCCTGCGGGCCACCCGCGGCGAGGGCCGGCGCGCGGTGCAGACCCCCTCGGCCCCGCCGTTCCGGACCGCCACCGCCGACGAGCTCGCGGCCCTGGAGCCGCTGTGGGGCCGCCGCCGCGCCGACGAGCCGTCCGCGGCGGCGGCCGGCCCGTCCCCCGGGGAGCGGCCGTGAGCCCCGCCCCCGGGGGCACCCGGTCAGGCCCGGGCCGGCTCGGCCGTGTCCACCGCGACCTCGGTGCGCCGGCCGGCGGGGTGGACGACCAGGACCGGGCAGGCCGCGTGCATCGCGCAGTGCAGCGCCACCGACCCGACCAGCAGCCCGCGCACCGCCCCGCGCCCGCGGCCGCCCACGACCAGCAGCGCGGCGTCGCGCGCCCGGTCGACCAGCACGTCGGAGGCGGCGCCCTCGACCACGTCGACGTCGACCCGCGGGACCGGCGCGTCCGCGGGCCGGCCGCCGAGCACGCCGTCGACGGCCTCGTCGACCCGCCGGCGCAGGTCGCCGCGGACCTCGTCCCGCGAGGGCACGACGACCGAGGACAGGTCCACCCAGTAGTCGGTGAAGACGTAGGTGGCCAGCACGTGCAGCTCCGCGCCCGTCCGTGCGGCCTCCTCGACCGCCGCGGCGAGGGCCGCGCGCGCCGTCGCCGAGCCGTCGAAGCCCACCACCACCCGCGGCGGGGCGGCCGGCTCGTCCGGCCTCGGGTGCACCACGAGCACCGGGCACCGGGCGTGGGTGACGGTGTGCAGGGCGACCGACCCGAGCAGCGCGCTGCGCACCGCCCCCCGCCCGCGGTTGCCGACGACGACGAGCTGCGCGTCGGCCGAGCGGCCCACCAGCGCCCCCGCGGGCGCCTCCCCGGTGACCTCCACGGTCACCGGTACCCCGGCCGCCTCCGGGACATCGGCGCGGACCTCCGCGACCAGGTCGTCGGTCAGCTCCCGGGTCGCGCGCCGGACGTCGTCGACCGCGGGCACCAGGACCCCGTCGTGGCCGAACCAGTACAGGTCGGACGCAAAGCTGCTGACCACGACGAGTCCGGCGGAGCGCTCCGCGGCGCCGCGGAGGGCCGCGCGCAGGGCGGCACGGGCCGGGACCGAGCCGTCCACTCCGACGACGACCGGCGCGACGACGACGGGCGCGCCGGCGCGGGGCTGCTGCTGCGGGATGGCGTCCATCGGGTGTCCTCACGTCGTCCGGGCCCGGCTCGGTCCCGGGCGGCGGCCCCGACACTGCGCGACCGGGGTGCCGGTCGGCGCGGGGCGAGGGACCCCGGGTCCCGGGACCTCCGTCCCTGCGCACGGCGGCTGCCGACCCTGGGGGGCGGTGCCCGGCCTCCCTAGCGTCCGGGGCACCGACCGCGAGGAGGGGCCGTGCAGACCAGGGACGTCATGACGCGCGAGGTGGTGACGGTGGGCCCGCACACCGCGGTGCACTACGCCGCGGAGGTGATGGCCGAGCGGGGCTTCGCCGCCCTGCCGGTGCTCGACGACGAGGACCGGCTGGTGGGCATCGTCGCCGAGGCCGACCTGCTCCGGCACCGCCTCCCCGAGGACCCCCGCCTGCACCTGCGCCGCGACGAGCCGGACGCCGGTCCCCCGCCGGCCCTCGTGCACGACGTCATGACCCGGGACGTGCGGGCGGTCGACGTCACCGCGGACGTCGCCGACGTCGCCCGGCTGTTCGTCGACGCGGGCCTGCGCAGCGTTCCGGTGACCGACGGCGGCCGGCTGGTCGGCATCGTCAGCCGCCGCGACCTGCTGCACCTGCTGGCGCGCCCCGACGACGACGTCCGGCAGCAGCTGCTGCGCCTCGTCGAGGGCTACACCGGCGAGCTCGACGCCTGGGACGTGGACGTGCGCGACGGCGCCGCGACCATCCGGCGGCTGCGCGGCGGGCCGCAGGGCTCCGAGGAGGTCGAGCAGCGGGCGCTGACCGCGCTGGCCCGCACCGTCGGCGGGATCACCGACGTCCGCGTGCTGCCCGCCGGGGAGGCGGCGGACGCCGAGCCGGTCCGCCCCCTGTCGGCCCCGGCGCCGGGGAGCCGGCCGTGAGCCGGCCGCGGGTCCTGGTCGCCTACGCCAGCCGCCACGGGTCCACCCGCGAGATCGCCGAGGCCCTGGCCCGCGACCTGGGAGAGTCGCCGGCCGGGCGCTCGGTCGGCCTCTACGCGGCGGCGCTGCCGGCCGAGTCACGGCCCGACCCCGCCGCCTGGGACGGGGTGGTGCTGGGCAGCGCCGTCTACGCCGGCCGGTGGCTGCCGCCGGCCCAGGAGCTGGCCGTCCGCTGCGCGGGGGTGCTGCGCCGGCGGCCGGTGTGGCTGTTCTCCAGCGGGCCGATCGGCGACCCGCCGTACCCGCCGGACGAGCCGCAGGACGCGGCCGCGCTGGCCGCGCTGCTGGCCCCGCGCGGCCATCGGGTCCTGCCGGGCCGGCTGGACCGGGCCCGGCTCGGCTTCGGCGAGCGGGCGATGGTCACCGCGATGCGCGCCCCGGTCGGCGACTTCCGGGACTGGGAGGCCGTCCGGTCGTGGGCGGGCGAGATCGCCGGCGCCGTGGCCGTGGGCCGGCCGGCCGTGGCGCCGCAGGGACTGCCCGGTGCCTGACCGCCGCAGCCGCGCCACCGTGCCGCCGGGGCGGCCGTCCGGTCCGCGGACCCGGGACTCCCGGCCCCTCCGCCCGGGACCGTCGCCCCGCTGCGGTCCGGCCTGCGGCAGGGCAGCCTGGGGAGTCGGCGCCCGTCCGGGCGCACGTGGGGGCCGCGCCGCCCCCGGGGCACGCTGAACGGGGAACGCACGTGACCGGTAGGGGGACCATCCGCACCTCCCTGGACGACGGGGAGTGCCGCTCCCTGCTCGGCAGGGCCACGCACGGGCACCTCGCCTTCACCCGGGACGCCCTGCCGGCGATCGCACCGGTCCGCTACGCGCTGGACGGGGACCGCGTGGTCATCCCCGCGTCCCCGGACAGCGACCACCTGCCCCCGGCCCGCGGCGCCGTCGTCGTGCTCGGCGTGGACGGCTGCGACGGCGACACCGAGTGGTCCGTGACCGTCGTCGGCCCGGCGCGGACCGTCACCGACGCCGCCACCGCCGCCGCCCTCGCCGCACGGGACTGGCCCCGGCCGCTGCTGGTCGGGGGCGGCCACCGGTTCGTGCTCCTGACCATCGGGGTCCTCCGCGGCTGGCGGGCAGCGCCTCCGGACGGGGCCGCGTGACCCCGTCGGCACGGAACGGGGAGGGAGCGCCGGGCGCCTACCACCGGCCGGGGTCCCGTGCCAGGCTGACCCGGCGAGATCAGGCCTCGGTGAGGGGTGCCGACATGACCGGTCCGGCGTCGCCGCGCGGGCCCGGGCCCGCGGGCGGGTCGGCCCTGGCCGGGATGCGGCTCACCGAGCTGGTCGACGAGGTGCAGGACCGCCTGACCGCCGTCGCCCGCAGCCAGGAACGCATCCAGCACCTGCTCGACGCGTTCCTGTCGGTCTCCTCCGGTCTGGACCTGGAGACCACCCTGCGGCGCATCGTGGAGAGCGCCTGCGACCTGGTCGAGGCCCGGTACGGGGCGCTCGGCGTGCTGGCGCCGGAGGGCGGGCTGGCGGCGTTCATCCACGTCGGCGTCGACGAGCGGACCGCCGCCGCGCTCGGCTCGCTGCCCGAGGGCAAGGGCGTGCTCGGACAGCTGATCACCGAGCCGTACCCGCTGCGGATCGCCGACCTGAGCAAGCACCCGGCGTCGGTCGGCTTCCCCCCGGGGCACCCGGAGATGCACAGCTTCCTCGGGGTGCCGGTGCTCGTGCGCGGCACGGTGTTCGGGAACCTCTACATGACCGAGAAGCGGTACGGGGAGTTCACCCCCGAGGACGAGGCGGTGCTGACCGCCCTCGCCGGTGCCGCGGGCGTCGCCGTCGACAACGCCCGGCTCTACGAGGAAGCCGAGGAGCGCCGCCGGTGGGCGACCGCGCTCTCCGACGTCCGGGCCAGCCTGCTCGACACCGGCTCCGGCGAGCGGGCGCTCGCCCTCGTCGCCGAGCGGGTCCGCGACCTCACCGGCGCCGCGGCGGCGTGGATCATGGCGGGTCCCGACGCCGCCGGCCGCTACGAGGTCCGGGTCCAGGTCGGCGACGGGCTGCGGGACCTCACCGGGACCTGGGTGGACGTCGCCGACAGCCCGGTCCTGCAGGCCATGGGCGACGACGCCGGCGAGGTCGTCACCCTCGACATGACCGGCCTGGCCTACGACGGGCCCAACGCGCACGTCGACTGGGGTCCCTGCCTGGGCGTCCCGCTGCGCGGCACCGAGGCGGAGTCCGCGGTCGTGGTCGCGGCCCGCCGGGCGGGGTCGCCGGCGTTCGACGACGCGCTGCCCCCGCTGGTCGGCTCGTTCGCCGACCAGGCCGCGGTCGCCCTGGACCTCGCCGCCCGGCAGCGCCTCGCCCGCCAGCTCGACGTCTACGAGGACCGCGACCGCATCGCCCGCGACCTGCACGACCACGTCATCCAGCGGGTCTTCGCCGCGGGGCTGAGCCTGCAGTCGGTCCTCCCGCGGGTCGCCGACCCGCAGGTGCAGCGCCGCATCCGCGACGTCGTCCGCCAGCTCGACGACACCGTCCGCGACATCCGCACGAGCATCTTCGACCTGCACACCGTCGACCAGCCCGACGGCGGGCTGCGCCGTCAGGTGCTGGACACGGTGGCCGGCACCGCGGGCGACCTGGAGTCCACCGTGCGCACCTCCGGGGCGGTCGACACCCTCGTCACCGGCGACCTGGCCACCGACGTGGTCGCCGTCGTCCGGGAGGCGGTGAGCAACGCGGCCCGCCACTCCGGCGCCCGGCACGTGACCGTCACCCTCGACGTCGGCGACGAGCTCGTGCTCGAGGTGGTCGACGACGGTCGGGGCATCGACACCCGGGCCGCGCGCAGCGGGCTGCGCAACCTGGAGCAGCGGGCCACCGGCCGCGGCGGCGGCCTCGAGGTCGCGGCGGTCCCGGACGGCGGGACCCGGCTGCGGTGGTGGGCGCCGCTGTCCTGACCGGTCAGCCCGGGCGGGGGGGCGCGCCGCGCAGCTCGGTCGCCAGGACCGCGGCCTGGGTGCGCCGCTCCAGCCCCAGCTTGGCCAGCAGGTGGGACACGTAGTTCTTGACCGTCTTCTCGGCCAGGAACATCCGCTCGCCGATCTGCCGGTTGGTGAGCCCCTCGCCGATGAGCTCGAGCACCGTGCGCTCCTGCTCGCTGAGCCGGGCCAGCGGCCCAGCCGGCTCCGCGGCCCGCCGCATCCGCTCGAGCACCGCGGTGGTGGCCGCGGGGTCGAGCAGCGAGCCGCCGGCGGCGACCGTGCGCACCGCGCTGACCAGGTCCGCGCCGAGGATCTGCTTGAGCAGGTAGCCCGACGCGCCGGCCATGATCGCCTCGAACAGCGCCTCGTCATCGCTGTAGCTGGTCAGCATGATCACCCGCAGCTCCGGCATCCGGCTGCGGAGCTCGCGGCAGACGGAGACGCCGTCGCCGTCGGGCAGCCGGACGTCGAGCACGGCGACGTCGGGCCGGAGCGCGGGCACGCGGGCCAGGGCCTCGGAGGCGTTCTTCGCCTCCCCGACGACGCGGATGCCGGGGTCGCTCTCCAGGACGTCGGCGACGCCGCGGCGCACCACCTCGTGGTCGTCGAGGAGGAAGACCCCGATCGGCTGCCGCTGCGCGTCCGTGTCCACCGTGGCCTCCCGTCCCGCCGTCGGCCTCCGAGGCTAGGGCCTCGACACCACCCGGTGCTCAGGGTCGGAGGTCCCGCCCTCGGGGCCCTCCGACCGGCGGCGACCTCCGGCCCACCGAGCGGGGACGTCCGGCCCTCACCGCCGCCCGGCCGAGGGCGCGAGCGTCGGGACGTGGACGACACCTCCCTCCGGGTCCTCGTCGGATACGCCACCGCCGACGGCTCCACGCGCGGCGTGGCCGAGCGGGTGGCCGGGCGCCTGACCGAGGCCGGCCACGCCGTGGACCTGCGGCCGGCCGGTCCCGAGGCCGACCCGGCCGGCTACGACGCCGTGGTCCTCGGCAGCGCCGTGCACTCGATGCGCTGGCTGGCCGGTGCCCGCGACCTGCTCGCCCGGCTCGCCGCCGCCGACGACGCACCGCCGGTCTGGCTGTTCAGCGTGGCGGGCATCAGCCCTCGCGGCCGCGTGACCCGGTGGCTCGCGCGGCAGGAGGCGGCGCGGCTCGAGCAGGACCTCCCCCGCGGACTGCGGCCGCGGTCGCACCGCCTGTTCGCCGGTGTCGTGCGGACCCGCGGCGTCCCGCTGTGGGGCCGGCTGTTCTACCGCGCCGTCGGCCAGCACCCCGGTGACCACCGCGACTGGCCGGCGATCGACGGCTGGGCCCGGCAGATGGCCGCCGAGCTGACCGCGACACCGCGGCGCCCACCGGCACCCCACCCCCCGTCCGTCCCCGCCGCCGCCACCCCGGAGGAGCCGTGACCCCGCCGACCGTGCTCGACCGCGCCACCGCCCGCGCGGCCGTCGCGCTGGCCGACCGCGCGCCGTCGCTGCA
Source organism: Geodermatophilus sp. SYSU D01045 (assembly GCF_054050295.1). Lineage (NCBI taxonomy): Bacteria > Bacillati > Actinomycetota > Actinomycetes > Geodermatophilales > Geodermatophilaceae > Geodermatophilus > Geodermatophilus sp. SYSU D01045. The sequence goes on along the minus strand of NZ_JBJGZB010000008.1, from coordinate 152,419 downwards.
CGACACCCGGCCCTGGCGCTGGCGGATCGGGCGCACGTCGGTCCACCTGTTCGCCGACCCGTCCCGCTGGCTGCCGGCGACCGACCCCGAGAGCCGCGACCTGCTGATCGGCTGCGGCGCCGCGCTCCACCACCTCCGCGTCGCCCTGCGCGCCGCCGGCCTGACCCCGTGCGTCCACCGGCTCCCCGACCCCGCGCACGTCGCACACCTCGCCACCGTCGACGTGTCCCCCGCCGAGCCGGCCCCGGAAGACCTCGCCCTGGCGCAGGCGATCGAGCACCGCCGCAGCGACCCGCGCGTGTACTCGCGCTGGCCCGTCCCGGCGGAGCTGCTCGCCGACGTGGCGCGCGCCGCGGCCGGGGAGGCGGCGCGGCTCACCGTCCTCGGCCCCCGCGCCCGGCGGGAGGTGGTGCGGCTGGTCGAGGAGGCGGCCGTCGAGCAGGCGCTCACGCCCGGGCCGGCGCGGGAGGCCGCCGCCTGGAGCGGGCGGTCCCGTGGTGCGGTGGACGGCGTCGGGGTGCGGGACCTCGCCGGCGGTGCGCTCGGCGAGGACCAGCTCGGCGGGAACGGGTCCGACGGCGGCGTCCTCGCGGTCCTCACCACCCCCGGCGACGGCCCGGCCGACGAGCTGCGGGCCGGCGAGGCACTCAGCGCGGTGCTCCTCACCGCGACCGCGGTCGGGCTGGCCACCGACCCGGTCAGCCAGCCGCTCGAGGTCCCGTACACCCGGGCCCGGCTGACCGCGCTGTGCGCGGGCGGCTCGCCCGACGCGCCGGGCATGCCGCAGGCGGTCGTGCGGCTGGGCTGGGCACCGGTGAGCGCCGACCCGGTCCCGGCAGCCCGGCACCGCCCGGTCGACGACGCCATCGACCTGCTCGACGCCCCCTGGCCCTGATCAGGAGACCGCCGAGCACACCGCCGTGCACCTCCGCTGATCCGCCCGTGCAGGTGCGCGGAGGTGCGCGGGACCGGTCGCCACCCGTGCCGTGCTCACCGCCGGTCCCCCGCCCGCGGGAGCCGGGCCCCCGGCACCCGGGACACGACCTCCACCAGCAGGGCCCCGGCCGCGCCGAGTCCCGTGCCGAGCAGCAGCGTCGTCGGGGTGAGGTCGAGGAGCAGGACGTCCTCGCGGAGCACCGGCACGGACAGCACGAGCACGACCACCGCGGCCAGCGACGCCACCAGGACCACCCGTCCCGGGGTGAGCGGCCGGGCCAGCACCACCACCGTCCACAGCGCGACGACGAGCACCGTGAGCAGCGCCGTCGTCCGGGCCGCGGCCACCCCGCCGCCGGGCTGCAGCTGCCGGGTGAGCGCGTAGCCGGCGTAGGTCACCCCGCCCGTGACGACGCCCACGGGCACGGAGAAGGTGAGCACGCGGCGCAGGAACCCCGGCCGGTAGCGGCGCCGGTTCGGCGCGAGCGCGAGCACGAGGCCGGGCGCGCCGATCGTCACCGCCGAGACCAGCGTCAGCTGCACCGGCGCCAGGGGGTAGGCCACCAGCGTCACGACGGTGACCAGCGACAGCACCAGGCTGTAGACGTTCTTGACGAGGAACAGGTTGGCCGCCCGCTCGATGTTCGCGATGACCCGGCGGCCCTCGGCGACGGCGTGCGGCAGGGCGGCGAAGCGGCCGTCGAGCAGCACCAGCTGGGCGACCGCGCGGGTGGCCGGGGAGCCGTTGCCCATCGCCACGCCGACGTCGGCGTCCTTGAGCGCCAGGGCGTCGTTGACGCCGTCGCCGGTCATGGCCACCACGTGGCCGCGCCGCTGCAGCGCCCGCACCACGGCCCGCTTCTGCTGCGGGGTCACCCGGCCGACGACGGACACCGACTCCAGGACGTCGGCGAGCGCGTCGGGGTCCTCGGGCAGGGTGCGTGCGTCCACGGCGTCCCCCGCGCCGGACACCCCGGGGAGGCCGACCGCGGCGGCGACGACGCCGACGGTCCGGGGGTTGTCGCCGGAGAGCACCTTCAGCGCCACGCCCTGCTCGGCGAAGTAGCGCAGCACGTCGGGAGCGTCCTCGCGCAGCCGCTCGGCGAGCAGCACCAGCGTCACCGGGACCAGCCCGGCGGGCAGCCCCGGCACCCCGGCGCGGACGCTCCACGGCGCCGGCGTGCAGGCCAGCAGCAGCACCCGCCGTCCCCCGGCGGCCAGCACGTCGGCGCGGTCCCGCGCCGCGGTCTGCGCCGGCCCCGCGGGGACGGGCAGGACCAGCTCGGGCGCCCCGAGCACCCAGGTGGTGCCGGCCGCGGTGCGCACCGCCGACCACTTGCGCGCCGAGTCGAACGGGACGGCGTCGGCCGCCCGCTCGCTGCCCGGGTCCGGGAACGCCGCGGCCAGCGCCCGGGCGGTGGCGTTGCCGGCGTCCGCGGCGCCCAGCAGCGCCAGTGCCGGCCCCGGGGGCGGGCCGGAGGACAGCTGCTCCAGCCGGTCGAAGCCGACGTCGCCGTGGGTGAGCGTGCCCGTCTTGTCCAGGCACACGACGTCGACCCGGGCCAGGCCCTCGACGGCGGGCAGCTCCCGCACCAGGGTGCGCCGCCGGGCCAGGCCCGCGGCGCCGAGGAGGAACGCCAGGGTGGTGAGCAGGACCAGACCCTCCGGGATCATGCCGACCAGCGCGCCGACGGTGCCGGTGACGGCGTCGCGCCAGCCGGCGTTCTCGTCGGTCCGGAACTGGCTCCACAGCACCGCCGGGCCGACGACGAGCAGGCCGACGGCGATCCAGCGCAGCAGCCGGGTGGTCCCCTCGACCAGCTCCGAGCGCGTCCGGGTGAACACCCTCGCCTGGGCGGCCAGCTCCGCGGCGTAGGCGTCGTCGCCGACGGCGGTGGCCTGCGCGCGGCCGCTGCCGGCCACCACGATCGAGCCGGACAGCACCGGGTCGCCGGCCTCCTTGGGGACGGCGTCGGCCTCTCCGGTGAGCAGCGACTCGTCGACGGCGAGCCCGCGGGCCGACCGCACGACGGCGTCGACCGGCACCTGGTCGCCGGCCCGCAGCACGAGCAGGTCGTCGAGGACCACCTCGGCCACGGGGACCTCGCGCTCGGCCCCGTCGCGGACCGGACGGGCACGCGGCGTCTGCAGCACCGCCAGCCGGTCGAGGGTCCGCTTGGCGCGCAGCTCCTGGACGATCCCGATCCCCGAGTTGACCACCACGACCCCGCCGAACAGGGCGTTCTGCCAGCGCCCGGTCATCAGCGTGAGCACCCACAGGGTGGCGAGCAGGCCGTTGAAGAACGTGAACACGTTGGCCCGGACGATCTGGCCCACGGTGCGGCTGGTCCGCGTCGTCACCGCGTTGACCCGACCGGCCGCCACCCGCTCGGCCACCTGGGCGGAGGTCAGCCCGGCCGCCGCCGTGGGGTGGGGGGCCTCCGTGCGGGCGGACGGGGCGGCGGTCACAGCAGCCCCCCGGCGCGCAGGTTGAGCGCGGCCAGCACCAGGGTGAGCACCGCCCCGCCGCCGGTCGCCAGGGCCAGCAGCACGCGCCGGGCGCTCCAGCGCTGCACCCGGATCCGCGGGTGCGGCGGCAGCAGGTCGCGCAGGCGCCCCACCAGGTCCCGGCCGTCGGCGGCCAGCAGCCGCCGCAGCTGCGTGGGCAGGGTGAGCGACGAGGTCGCGGCCACCGCCTCGGCCAGCTCGTCGTCGGTGAACTGCCGCCTGGCCCGGTCGAGGACGCGATCGGCGCCGGTGACCAGCGCACAGGTGAGCAGCACGTTCGCGAGGTCGGCGGCCTGCCGCCAGCGGCTGGGCCGCAGCTCGCCGAAGGAGACGTCGACCAGCACCACCCGCGCCTCGTCCTGGACGAGCACGTTGGAGGGCTTGAGGTCGCGGTGCGCCGCCCCGGCCGACCACAGCAGCCGGACCTGGCCCAGCGCGTCGTCCACGACGGCGTCGTCCACCCGGGAGCGGAGGATCTCGACGGTGCGCGGCACGAGCTCGGTCACCAGCAGGTACTCGCGGCCGGGCAGCACCTCGACCACGCCCGTCGGCGCGGGCACCCGGACCCCGCCGTCGCGGAGCAGCCGCAGCAGGTAGTCCTCGTGCTCGACCAGCCGGCGCACCGAGGCGAACGGCGCCTCGTCCTCCAGCCGGCCGTACCGGAGCACGCGCAGCACCTTGTACCAGCGGTCCGACCGCAGGTGGGTCGCCGAGTAGAGCTTCCCGAACAGGGGCGGCCCGGACGCCCGGACCAGCCGGCACGGGGTGGACCCGGCCGACCCGTCGAGCCGGAACGGCTCCACGGCGGTCACGCCGACGCCGAGCTGCTCGAGCACCGCGGCGCGGACCCGGCCGACGCGGGCGTCGTCGAGCGCGAGGTGGGCGGCCACGTGGCGGCGCCAGGTGACCGGGAACGCGTCCTCGGGCGCCAGCACCGTGCAGACCAGGGCCGCGGCGGAGGCGCCGAGGACCGCGGCCGGGACGGCGACGGAGGGGCCGTCGAGGCCGAGGGCGACACGGGGCACGACGGCGGTGAGGAGCAGGACGGCGACCGCCAGCCAGCCCCACCGCCGGGCGGGGCCCGACGGCGCCAGCACGTACAGGGTCGCCACCGACACGGTGGCGAGGACCAGGACCGGCCAGGCGGAGAGTTCGACGGCGGCGGGCGTCCCGATGACCTCGTCGCGGACGGCCCGCACGAGCACGCCCTCGCCGACGGCGAGCTGGGCGACGGCGGCGACGACCGAGATCGTGCCCGCGTACAGGAGCAGGTGCCGCCACCGCGCCGTCCACACCAGCACCGCGACCGTCGGCACCCACAGGCAGCGGTAGCCGAGCACCGCGCCGATCCGCGCGAGGTCCGCGGCCCCGCGGTGGCGCTCCGGTGGGCCCGTCACCCCGGCGACGGCCCGGTCCAGGCCCAGCAGGCCGCCGGGCCGGTCGGCGAGGACCAGGAGCACGACGGAGACGACGAGGACCCCCGTCCACGCCCAGACCGCCGCCGGCACCTGCCGCGGCAGCCGCTCCCGGCCCGAGGGACGCCGGCGGCCGGGGCCGGCCGGCCAGGACGGGCGCCGCGGCCGGCCGGCCGGGGCGGCGCGCAGGCCCGCCTGCCGGTGCTCCTCGAGCACGGACGCCCCCCGTGCGGCCTCGGTCACCGGCCCAGGCTCGCCTCCCCCGTCCCTGCCCCGCCCGGGCCGGGCGGCACGACCGGCAGGGCCGGAGGACCCTGCCCGGAGGCGGGGGTGGGCGCTGGACTGGGGCCGTGACCACCGGCACCGCCCCCGCAGGGCAGCTGGGCCGCGGGGCCCGTCCGGCCGCACGCGGGCGGGCGCGTCCGCAGCGCCTGACGACCGACCTGGTCCGCGTGGCCCTCGGGCTGGTCGTCCTGGGCACCGGCGTGCTGATCGCCCAGCGGGGGCAGCTGTCCGCCCTCGAGCGGGACCTGTTCCGGCTGTTCAACGACCTGCCGGCCGGCATCATGCCGGCGGTCTGGGTGGTCATGCAGCTGGGCAACGTCCTCGCCGTCCCGGCGCTCGCCCTCGTCGCCGCGCTGTTCCGTCGCTTCCGCGCGGCGCGGGACCTGCTCGTCTCCGGCTTCGCCGCCTACCTGGCCGCAGACCTGGTGAAGTCGCTGGTCGGCCGGGAACGGCCCGCGGGCCTGCCGGTCGGCGCGGTCCTGCACGAGGGCACGGTGGGCGGGGCCGGCTTCGTCTCCGGCCACTCCGCGGTCGCCGCGGCCCTCGCCACCGCCGCCGCCCCGTACCTGACCCGGCGGGGACGCCGCGTCGCGTGGGCGCTGGCGTGGTCGGTCGCGCTCGCCCGCGTCTACGTGGGCGCCCACCTGCCCCTCGACGTCGTCGGGGGCGTGGCCCTGGGCTGGGCGATCGGCTCCCTGGTGCACTGGGTGTTCGGGGTGACGCCGCGGGAGGTGCTGCCCGGCCGGGTCGAGGCCGTGCTGCGGCGCTTCGGGCTCCCGGTGACCGGGGTGGCGCCGGCCGCCGTCCGGGCGCGTAGCTCGCAGCCGTTCACAGCGGTCGACGCCGACGGCCGGCGGCTGTACGTGAAGTACCTGGAGCCCGACCGGCACGAGCGCGACCGGCTGCACCGGATGTGGCGGGTGTTCGCGGTCGGCGACGTGAAGGACGCCGACGCGCTGGCCCCGCTGGGGCACCAGGCCGAGCACGAGGCGGTGGCCGCGCTGACCGTCGAGCGGCGGGGTGTGCGGGTGCCGTCGGTACTGCTGGCCCGCGGCGGGTCCGGGGACGCCGTCGTCGTGCAGGAGTTCGTCGAGGGCCGGCCGCTGGACGAGCTGGACCCGGCGGAGCGGACCCCCGGCCTGCTGCGCGAGGTGTGGAGCGAGGTCGCCCGGATGCACGCCGCGAACGTGGCGCACCGCGACCTGGTGGCCGCGAGCGTGCTGGTCGACCCGGCGGGCCGGCCGTGGCTGGTCGACTTCGGCAACGCGCGCACCGGCGCCACCGACGACGAGGAGGCCGCCGACGTCGCCGAGCTGCTGGCCTCGCTGGCCGCCGCGCCCGCGACCACCTGCGACCCGGTCGCGCTGGTGGCCGCGGCGGTCGACGTCCTCGGCGAGGCGGCCGTCGCGGCGGCACTGCCGTCGCTGACGCCGCTGGCGCTGTCGTCGGAGACACGGCAGCGGCTGCGCGCCGAGCCCTCCCGCCTCGCGGCGCTGCGGGCGGCCGTCCACGCCCGGCTGGACCTGCCCGACCCGGACCGCCCGGTGTTCCCGCCCGCGGGGCCGGTGGCGCGGGTGCTCGTCACCCTCGGCTGCGCGGTCGCGTTCGCCGGGCCGGTGGTCGTCGCCGGGATCGGCGCCACGGTCGACAGCGTCGGTCCGCAGGGGTGGCGGTGGCTGGGCGGCGCGGCGCTGCTGGCCGCGGCGGCGGCCCTGGCCCGGGCGACCGCCGTGCGGCACGCCGCCGACCGCCAGGTGTCGGTCGGCCGCGCGCTCGTCGTCACGCTGGTCGCCCGCAACGTGGGACTCGTCCACGGTCGCGAGGGCGAGCGCCGGGCCCGCGCGCGGCTGCTCGAGCGGGCCGGGCTGCTGCCGGCGACCGCGCACGCGGCGACGGTCCGGGCCGCGGTCGCCGGCCTGGCCGGGGCGGCCGCGGCAGCGGTGGCGATCGTCGCCCTCGCCGCCGTCGACGGCTCGATCCCGGACTGGCGGTCCCCGTCCGCGGTCCTGCCGGCGGCCGCCGCCGGCCTGGCCGCCTGGGTGCTGGCGGGTGTCGGGCAGCTGGCGGCCCGCCGCGGCGCCGACGAGCCGGTCCCGCCCGCCGACCCACGCCGCCCGGTCCCGCGCCGGGAGCAGGCGGCCCTCCTGGGGTGGGTGGCCCTCGCCGTCGCGATCGAGGCCGCGGTCCTGTCGGCCGCGGTGGAGGCGGCCGGCGGCGGGGTCCCCTGGCTCGCCGTCGCCGGCGGCTACGCCGTCCTGCGCCTGGTGTGGATCGCGCTGCCCGTCTCCGCCCTGCCCGGCGCGCCCGAGGTGCTGCTGCTCCTGCTGCTCAGCACCATGGGTGTGTCCGCGGCGGCCGCCTGCGCCGCCGTCCTGGTCACCCGGGCGCTGACCGTCTGGATCCCCGCCGCCGTGGGCGTCGCACTGGACCGGCGCTCCCACCCGGCCACCGTCCCCGCGTCGGTCTGACCGGCGCGATCCCTCGACCGTGCCCGCCGGCGTGCCGTCCGGGCCACCGGCCCGCGCGCCGGGCGGCTGCCCTGGCGCCGGCACCGCTTCCCCGCGCCGGATCTCTCTCCTCACGCCGCTGACCTGCGGGAACTGTCGTACCCCGGCCGTGGCGTGCGGGGTGTGCAGGAGGTCGCGGAGTACGTGTCGCCGGTGGAGCGCGCGCTCGCCGGCTGGCTGCTCGAGCGGCCGGTGTCGATCCCGCGGCTGCCGGTCGCCCTGCTGTCGCGGGAGCAGAAGGCCGCCGAACTGCAGCGGGTCCAGATGCGTAACCCGCCCGGCCTGACGGTGCGCAAGCTCAAGGACCGGGCGCTGGCGCTGCTGCAGGAGGCCGACGCCGACGCCATCGCCGGCCGCCGCCAGCAGGCCGAACGGCACGCCGACGTGCGGCTGTACGACTGCCCGTTCGACGGCATGGCCACCCTCGCCGCCGACCTGCCCGCCGACGTCGCCGCCGCCTGCCACGCCGTCGTCGACGCACTCGCCCGGATGCGCAAGGCCGACGGTGATCCCCGCCCGATCGGGCAGCTGCGCACGGTGGTCCTCGCCGACCTGCTGCAGCGCCCGTGGGAGAGCGGCCGGCCGGCGGTGACCGCGCACCTGCAGGTCATCGCCACCCTCAGCGCGCTGGCCGGCCGCAGCACCGAGGCCGGCCAGGTCAACGGGTTGCCGATCACCGCCGCCCACCTGCGCGAACTGCTCACCCAGCTCGACGCCCTGGGGCTGCGGGTGCCGGAGGGTGGCTCGGTGACGCTCGCGCTGGTCGACGACGACGGCGCCCTGCGCGCCACCACCACGCTGGACCGGCTCCGCCGGCTGGCCCGGCTCGACTGCCCCGACCACCGCGACACCGACGCCGCACCTGCCGCTTGCCCACCTGCGGCCAGCGCGTCGGGTGGGCCGACGCCGACCACGTCGTCCCGCACGCCCACGGCGGCACCACCGACTGCGCCAACCTGTGCTGCCTGTGCCGCAGCCACCACCGCCTCAAGACCTTCGCGAAGGGCTGGCGCTTCGAGATGACCTCGGACGGGGTGCTGACGGTGACGACACCGTCCGGGATCACGCGGACGACCCGGCCACCGGGCATGCGACCACCACCGGCCGAGCCTGACCCACCGGTTGGTCCCGGACCACCACCGTCCGACCCGGCCGACGACCCACCACCGTTCTGACCGGCGTCACGGCCTCGGGCGTCGGCTCACCCGCACTGCGGTGAGCCGACGCCCGGGACGGTCGTGCCCGCGCACCCTGGCTGCGACCGGGGTCAGGTCCCGAGCCGTCCGCCGCCGTTCCCGGCCGCGGCCGCCTCGACCGGGCTCGCCTCGGCCGCGTCCGCCGTCGTCGGCAGTCCCGAGGTGCGGCCGACCACGAACTCGTCGATCTCGAGCCGCGCCACGCGCACGGTGCGCAGGTCCGTGCGTGCCACGGCCACCCGTCCCGCGGCCAGGCGTCCCACGGTGAGCGAGCCGACCGCGAGGCCACCGACCGCCGCCGAGCCGAGGGCCACCGCGCCGACCGCCAGCGCGCGTACCGCCAAGGCCCGCACCGCCAGGGGGCCGATCACGCGCCCACGGGCCGCCCGCCCGTCGGCCCGGCGTCCGCGGGCCGCGTGCCCACCGGCCCGGCGTCCGCGGGCCGCGTGCCCACCGGCCCGGCGTCCGCGGGCTGCCTTCCCACCGACCACGCCTCCGCGGCGCACCCGCGTCACCTCTCGCGTCTGCATGGCTGCTCCCTCCGTCGGACGGACCTGCCCCCGGACCCTGCACCCCCGGGCCGGGGAGGCGGAGGGGCGCAAGGCCCCGGGGACGGCGGGACCAAGGGCACGGGCGGTGACGGTCAGACCGACGGCTCCGGCACCGCGGTGGTGACGACGGGCTCCCCGGCGGTCGCCTGCTGCGGGACCGGCTCGGGGTGCACGACCATGACCGGGCAGGGCGCGTGCACCGCGCAGTGCAGGGCCACCGAGCCGAGGACCAGCCCGGCGACCCGGCTGCGGCTGCGGCTCCCGACGACGAGCAGTGCGGCGCCGTCCGCGTGCCGGACCAAGGCGTCCCCCGGAGGTCCCTGGACCACCCGCAGGTCGATCCCGGCCACCGACCCGAGCACGTCGGCGACGAACGCCGTCACCCTGGTGCGCGCGTGCTCCTCCGTCTCGGAGGCCGGCGGGGCGGTGATCGCGTACAGGTCGCTCCAATACGAGGCCGGCTGGTAGGCGGCGACCACCTCGAGCCGAGCGCCGAGGCGCTCGGCCTCGCGTGCGGCGCGGGCGAGGGCGGCACGGGACGTCGCCGAGTCGTCCACGCCGACGACGACGCGCGGCGGGGGCTCGACCGCCCCCGGGTGCACGACGACGACCGGGCACGGCGCGTGGGCCGCACAGTGCAGGGCCACCGAGCCCAGCAGGGTGCTGCGGACGCCGCCCCGGCCGCGGCTGCCGACCACGAGGACGTCCGCACCCTCCGCCAGGGCGACCAGGTGCTCGGCGGGCGCCCCGGCGGCCACCACGACGTCGGCGCGCACCTCGGCGGAGCCGGGGACGGCGGCCACGGCCGGGTCGCGGCGGACCTCCTCCACGAGCGCGCGGGCCCGCTCCTCGACGTCGGCGCGGACCGCGTCCAGCCGTCCGGTGTCGGCCAGGAACGGGTCGGTCCAGTAGAAGTCGACCGGGTAGGCGCTGGCCACCTCGAGCCGCGCCCCGGTGCGGGCGGCCACGGCCAAGCCCCAGCCGAGCGCGGTGCGCGCCCCCGGCGACCCGTCCACGCCGACGACCACGCGGCCGGGCCTCGTCGCGTCGCTGGTCCCCTGCTGTGTCGTCACCGGTCCGCCTCCGCTCCCTGCCCGGTCACCCGCCGGGCCGGTTCCGACCCTGCGCCGTCCGCGTGCGGGAGTCCGCGGGCCGACGTCCCCGCGTCCGGGGACCTTCGTCCCGGCCGGGCCCACCGGCACTGCCGCACGCCGACGACGGGCCCTGCCCCCAGCGGCGGGTGCGGTCGACGCTGGCCGCGTGACCGCACTGCTGCCACCCCGCCCGCGTCCCGCCCGGCCGACCGCCGCCGACCTGGTCCGGGAGGTGCGTGACGTCGTCGCCGACCTGCCCCTGTTCGTCGCCGCTCCCCTGCTGCGCCCGTGGCACCGGCACTGGGGCGCCGGCGCGGCGGAGGTGGCCGCGCCGATGCCCGGGGACCACCTGGAGCCCCGGGCGCAGTACCGCTGCACGCGGGCGATCACCGTCTCCGCCCCTCCGGAGGAGGTGTGGCCGTGGCTCGTGCAGGTCGGCTGCCTGCGCGGCGGCTGGTACGCCGACGACCTGCTCGACCACCTCGGCCACCCGAGCGCGCGGGAGATCGTGCCGGAGCTGCAGGACCTGCACCGGGGCCTGTGGCTGCCGATGTCACCGCGCCCGACCGAGACGACGGCGTTCGTCGTCGAGTCGTTCGACGCGCCCCGGGAGATGCTCTGGCGGACGCCGACGAGCACCTGGGCCTGGCGGCTGGTCCCGCTGGAGGGCGGGCGCACGCGCCTGGTGACCCGGTTGCGGACGCGCCACGACTGGCGGAGCGCCGCGGGCCTCGTCGGCGTCCTGCTCATGGAGCTGGGCGACTTCCCGATGATGCGGCGGATGCTGCGCGGCATCCGCGACCGGGCCGAGGCCGCGCACGACCGGCACGCCTGAGCCGCACCGGGCACCGGACCCGTCAGGCCACGCCGCCCCCGGGTGGGCCGAAGGCGGCCGGCGGCACGTCCCACGGTCCCCTCATGCGGCCGCAGCGACGGCACACCTGCTGGTCGGGGCCCTCGTAGCGCTCGTCCGGCGGGTGGCGACGCGTCCAGTCGTGCAGGCCCACCAGGCAGGTCAGGGGCTTGTGGCGGCCCCGGGGCGTCGTCACGGCGCACCCGTCCCGTCCCTGGCGGGCAGCGCCGCGAGGGGACGGCGGGCGCGGCGCTCGGCCCGGTCGCGGATGCCGTGCAGCATCCGCCGGGTCATCACCAGCGTCACCGGCTCCACCACCCGGCCGGCGAGCCGGGCGCCCACCCGGGGGTCGGTCTCGGTGCGCGAGCGGGCCAGCAGCCGGCAGCCGCCCGCGGCCTCCCGCACCACGTGGAAGGACCAGACGCCGTTCCACGGGTGCTCCGGCGGCGTCTGGCGGAGGACCAGCGTCCGGGGCGGGTCGACCCGCGCGACCCGGAAGGCGTAGCCGTCCGGCAGCGGCCCCCAGCCCTCGGGCACGACGACGACCCGGTCGCCGACGGCGAGGTGCTGCCACTCCTCGCGGACCTCGTCGGCGGTGTGGATGTCCAGGCCGATGAGGTTCTCGAGCCAGTCGTAGCTGTACATGCCGCCGCGGCCCTGCCCCATCTGGACCAGCCACGCCCAGACCTCCTCGGCGGGCGCGGCGACGGACACCCCCAGGGTGGTCTGCTCGGCCGGCCCGGGGACGAGCTCGTCGCCGGGCAGGACGCCGGCCACCTCGCCGGGCGTGGCGCCCCAGTCGCGGTGGCGGTGCACGTGGTCCAGGCCGGCGGCCCCGGCGCCGGCCAGCAGGAGGCCGCGCAGCACGGTCCTCACCTCCCCGGCAGGAGGTCGAGGTCGAGGTCGGCGAGGGCCATCTCGCCGTAGCGGTGGTCCCCCTCGGGTCGGTGCCAGACGGCCGAGACGGCGGTCGGGGTGGGCCGGCCTCCCCGGACCGTCCACCCGGTCACGGGGGTGGTCCACGGCGTCCGCACCGGACCGCCGGGCAGGTCGGCCCAGCGGTCCTCGGTCCGGAAGTCCAGGGGCCGGCCGGACCCGTCGAGGGCCACCACCGCGCTGACGGTGCGCCCGGCGTCGGTCACCGAGACGACGAACCGGTCCTCGCCGCGGTCCTCCCACCCGGTGCGGGGGTGCAGCAGCATCGCCGGGGCCAGCAGGACGGCGTCGTTCAGCCAGGTGACGAGCTCCCCGGCGTCGAACGCCGGCCCCGACCCGTCGGCCACGGTCACCAGGCCGAGCGCCTTGCCGAGCATCCGCCCGTGGCCCGCGCGATAGGTGTCCCAGCCCCACATCGGCACGACACCCCCGACCAGCAGCCGCATCCGGTACAGGCGGGCCACCTCGGCCGCGGTGTTGACCTGCCACGAGTCGGCGGGCATCCACGACCCCCCGGGCCGCAGCCGGAACCTGCCGGTGAAGTGGGCCCGCAACGACCGGGGGCGCGGCCGGCCGAGCACGCCCATCGCCTCCAGGTAGCGGACCGCGGCGGACGGCAGACCGGCGAGGTCGTCCTGGGTCACCGGCGCGGGGTCCACCCGCCCGGCGCGCAGGCCCGCGGCGGCGACCCGCCGGGTGAAGGCGGACGGCGGGCGGGCCGTCGTCCGCGGCCGGTCAGACGTGGACGTGCCCATGCGGCACCTCGCTCGGGGGGACGGGACGGGCGGCGGGCACGGCGCGCAGCAGCCGGGTGAGCAGCCACGCCCCGACGGCGCCGAGGACGCCGAAGCCCGCGATCGGGCCGGCGACCTGCGGCGGGGTGAAGGAGACCCCGGCCGCGGCCTGCAGGGCGGTGCTCAGCGCGATCGTGGGCAGCAGCAGCACGATCAGGACGAGCAGGGGGACGGCCAGCAGGTGACCCCACGGGTCGCGGCGGCGGACCAGCAGGCCGGCCAGCGCCGCGGCCGGCGCGACGACCGCCAGGTCGAGCGCGGAGGTCACCGGCGTCGTGTAGACGTCGAGCAGCTCCGGCGGCCCCCCGGTCAGCAGCGCGGTGACCAGCGGCGAGGTCCAGACGACGGCGGTCACCGCGGCCGCGGCCAGCAGGAACCGCGACAGGGCGCGGTGCGGCACCCGGGGGTCCGCGGCCAGCGCGCGCAGAGCCGCCCGGTCGGTGCCCGCGAGGGCCGACAGGAAGCCGGCCAGGCCCGTCGCCACCAGCGTCACGTAGGCCAGGAACAGCGGGTTGTAGGCGACGCCCAGGGCGTAGTTGGCGTAGACGTAGAGCAGGTACCCGAGGGCGCCGGTGAGCAGGAGCGACCCTCGCGCCGACCCCCTCCGGTGCTGCTGCCAGGCGGTGAGCACCAGCGGCACCCCGAACGCCAGCACGACGGCGTCGACGGCGGTGTTGCCGGCCGCGGTGAAGACGGTGTCGTGGGCGTACAGCCCGCTGCCCGCCAGCTCGGCGGGCTGCCCCCGCGGGGTGACCACCCGCACCGGTTCCCCGGTGGGGCGCCGGACCAGCCCGGTCGCGGCGGTCACGGCGGCGAGGGCCGCGACCAGCCCGGGCAGCCGGCGCAGTCTCGTCCTCACGGCGCGCTCCTCGTCGTCGCGGGGCCCGGTCGTCGTCGCGGGGCCGGTGTGGGAGGAGGCCGACGCTAGGGAGGCGCGGACCGGGGTGGGTCGGAGCGAAGGGCACCCGGAGTCGGGACGTAGGTCCCCCGCGCCGGCGCCCGGCGGTCCCGAGGATCGGGGGGATCCCGCCGACCGGAGAGGCTCCCCATGACCGCGCTCGACGTCCCGGCCCCCGCCTCCGCCGAGGACCTCGCCCTCGACCTGCGCTGGTGGGCCGCGGCCGACCACCTGACCGCCGCGCAGATCTACCTGCGGGCCAACCCGCTGCTGCGCGAGCCGCTGCGGCCGGAGCACGTCAAGCCGCGCCTGCTGGGCCACTGGGGCACCAGCCCGGGTCTGACCATGCTGCACGCGCTGCTCAACCGGCTGATCCGCCGCACCGGCCAGCAGGTCCTGGTGGTGACCGGCCCGGGGCACGGCGGCCCCGCCGTGCTCGCGGGTGCCTACCTCGACGGCACCTACAGCGAGGTCCACCCCGAGGTGTCGCAGGACCTCGCCGGGCTCACCCGGCTGGTGCGGCAGTTCTCGACACCGGGCGGCGTCAGCAGCCACGCCGGGCCGCACATCCCGGGCAGCATCCACGAGGGCGGGGAGCTGGGCTACGCGCTGCTGCACGCGGCCGGCGCCGCCTTCGACGACCCGGACCTGCTGGTGGCCTGTGTCATCGGCGACGGCGAGGCCGAGACCGGACCGCTGGCCGCCTCCTGGCGGCTGCCGGCCTTCCTCGACCCGCGCCGCGACGGCGCCGTGCTGCCGGTGCTGCACGTCAACGGCTGGAAGATCTCCGGGCCGACCGTCCTCGGCCGCTCCTCCGACGACGACGTGTGCGGCTACCTGCGCAGCCAGGGCTGGGACCCCGTCGTCGTCGCCGGCGACGACCCCGCTCGCGTCTTCGCCGACCTCGACGCCGTCCTGGCCGACGCGCACGCCCGCATCCGGGCGGTCCAGGACGCCGCCCGCTCCGGGCAGGAGCAGGGGGTGCCGCGCTGGCCGGCCGTCGTCCTGCGGACCCCCAAGGGCTGGACCGGGCCGCGCACGGTCGACGGCGTGCCGGTCGAGGGCACGTGGCGCTCGCACCAGGTGCCGCTGGCCGGCGTGCGGGAGAACCCCGAGCACCTCGCCCAGCTGGAGGCCTGGCTGCGCTCCTACCGGGCCGACGAGTGCTTCGACGCCGACGGCCGGCTGGTGCCCGAGCTCGCCGCGCTGACCCCGCCGGGCGACCTGCGCATCTCCGCCTCCCCCCGCGCCGGCGGGCCGCGGTACCGGGTCCGGCCGCTGCCGCTGCCCGACCTCGCCGACCACGCGCTGCCCGTCGCCTCCCCCGGCGTGCTGCACCACGAGACCACCCGCCCGCTCGGCACGTACCTGCGGGACCTGTTCGTCCGCACCGCCCGGGCCGACGGCGGCGGCGACTTCCGGCTGTTCTCGCCCGACGAGACGGTGAGCAACCGGCTGGGCGCCGTCTTCGAGGTCACCGAGCGGTGCACCCAGCTGCCGGTGCTGCCCGGCGACGAGGCGCTGGGCCCGCACGGGCGGGTGATGGAGGTGCTCAGCGAGCACCTGTGCGAGGGCTGGCTCGAGGGCTACACGCTCACCGGCCGGCACGGGCTGTTCGCCACGTACGAGGCGTTCGCGATGGTCAGCGCCTCGATGGTGGTGCAGCACGCGAAGTGGCTGCAGCAGTCGGCGCTCGAGCCGGGCCGCCCGCCGGTGCCGTCGCTGACCGTGCTGCTGACCAGCACGACGTGGCGGAACGACCACAACGGCTTCTCCCACCAGGGGCCGGGCCTCATCGACACCGTCGCGCCGCTGTCCCCCGACGTCACCCGGATCTGGTTCCCGCCGGACGCCAACAGCACGCTGGTCGTCGCCGAGGAGTGCCTGGGCAGCCGCGACCGGGTGAACCTGGTCGTCGTCGACAAGCAGCGGCACCTGCAGTACCTGGACCTCGAGCAGGCGCGCACGCTCGTCTCGGCCGGCGGTGCCGTCTGGGAGTGGGCCGGCACCGAGGAGCCCGACCGGGTGCGCACCGACATGCCCGACGTCGTCCTCTGCGCCATCGGCGACGTGCCGACGCAGGAGGTCCTGGCCGCCGCCCAGCTCCTGCGGGAGCACGTGCCGCACCTGCGGGTGCGCGTGGTGAGCGTGGTGGACCTGCTCGGCCTGCTCCCGCCCGGGGAGCACCCCGCGGCCCTCTCCCCCGAGCGGTTCGCCGACCTGTTCACCGACACCGTCGACGTCGTCGTCGCCTTCCACGGGCACCCGCGGGCGATCCACCCGCTGCTGCACGGCCGGCCCGACGTCGACCGGTTCCACGTCCGCGGCTTCACCGAGCACGGCACCACGACGACGCCGTTCGACATGGTCGTGCTCAACCGCATGAGCCGCTACGACCTCGTGCTGGAGGCGCTGCGCCGCTCCCGCCGGGTGCCCGAGGGCGGCGACGCGCTGGCCCGGCTGTGCCGCGAGCAGCTGCTCCGGCACCGCGAGCACGTCGTCGAGGCGCTCGAGGACCTGCCCGAGGTGCGCGACTGGACCTGGTCGCCCGCGACCTGACCACGGGTGCCGCAGGTCCCGCGCCGGGGGGACCTGCGGCACCGGTGTCGGCAGGGCTGTCCGGCCCAGGGTGGGGGCGTCCGGACGACGGCGCCGACGGGAGGACCCGTGACCTCCGTGCCCGAGCCGCCCCCTGCGGTGACGACGCCGGACGCGCCCCCGCGGGGCGGCGCCGACGTCCGCCCCGTGGTGGCCGGGGTCGACGGGTCGCGGGGCGGGCTCCGGGCGGCGCGGCTGGCCGCGCAGGAGGCGGCCGGCCGCCGGACGACGCTGCGGCTGGTGCTCGCCGTCCCCGGCCCCGGCGGCCGGACCCGCCCGCCGGACGAGGTGGTCGACGCCGTCGAGGTGCTCCGCACCGCGTGCGGCCTGGTGCTCGACGCCACAGCGGCGGAGCTGCGCCGTGCCCACCCCGGGCTGACGGTCGCCCCCCTGCTGGTCGACGGCGACGCGGTCGGCGTCCTGCGCGACGCCGCGACCGGCGCCCAGCTGCTGTGCCTGGGCGCCTCCGGCTCGGGCAGCGCCCGTGACCCGCTGGGACCCACCGCGGCCGCCGTCCTCCGCGCGGCGCCCTGCCCGGTCGCCGTCGTCCCGGTCCGCACCGGCCGGTCCGGTGAGCGCAGCGGCGTGGTCGCCGGGCTCGACGCCGGGTCCGGGACCGAGGCGGTGCTCGTCGAGGCGCTGCGGGCGGCGGCGCCACGCGGCACCGGCGTGGTGGCCGTGCACACGTGGGCGCGCGGGTCCGTGCTCCCGCTGTCCGCCGCCGAGCGCCTGGTCGACGACGCGGCCGCGCAGCACCGGGCCGAGGCCCTCCTCGACGACCTGCTGGCCCGCGCGGGAGCGGTCCGCGACCGGTGGCCGGACGTGCCCCTCCGCGCGGTGGTCCGCCAGGGCCGCGCGGCCGAGACCCTCCTGGCCGCGGCGCTCACCGCGGAGCTGCTGGTGGTCGGGCACCGGCGGCACGGGCCGCTGGGCCGGCCGCTGCGCCCGGTCACCTCCGCGGTGGTGCACTCCGCCGGCTGCCCGGTGCTCGTGGTGCCGCTGCCCCTCCCGCCGGCCGGGGCGGACGCCGCCGGCTGAGCGGGCGGCCGGCCGGGCTCATCGGCTCCGCTGGACGGCGGCGACGAGCTCGGCGGCGACGACGCGCAGCTTGCGGTTCCGGTGCTGCGACTCGCGGGCGAGCATCGTGAACGCCTCGTCCGCGGTGCAGCCGTGCTGGGCCATGAGCACGCCCTTCGCCTGCTCGACGACCGCCCGCGACTGCATCGCCCGGCGCAGGTGGCGGCCCAGCTCCTCGGCTCCGGCGTAGGCCGCGGCGTGGTCGACGGCGCCCGCGGCGAACCGCGCGAAGGTCTGCGCCGCCTCGAGCGCCGCGTCGTCGGACGCCCCGCCGTCGGTGCGGTAGAGGTTGAGCGAGCCGACCACCCGGTGGTCGAGCGGCATCCCGACCGACAGGACCCCCGTGACGCCGTGGCGGCGGGCCAGCGCGGCGAAGTCGCGGTAGCCCTCCTCGGTGGCGGTGTCCGGGATCGTGACCGTGACCCCGCTCGTGGCCGCGTCCGTGCAGGGGCCGAAACCGGCGTCGTACTGCCGCTCGTCCAGCTCGGCCGCGACCGGCCCGGTCACGCCGACGGTGACGGCGCCGGCCGAGCGCACCAGCGTCACCGAGGCCTCCGCGGTCCCGGCGAGGGCCGCGGCGGCCAGCTCCGCGACCCGGGTCAGCGTCGCGGCGAGCGACGAGGGGTCCAGCTCGACACGGCTGAGCTCCAGGAGGGCGTCCTGGAGACCGAGCCGCTCGCGCGGGCCGTCGTCGGCGGGCATCGGGTCCCTCCGTCCGTCGGAGGAGGCCCAGTCCACGCGCCCGGCGGTCGCGGCCGCAGTGCCGAACGTCCCGGGAGGCAGGGCCGGTCAGCCGCCGCGCCCGCGGTGCCGAGGAGCGCAGGCTCGGCGCGTGCCCCGGACCGTCGTCCTCCAGCTCGTCGCGCTGCTCGGCGTCGTGGTCGCGATCGTCGACGCGCTGCGCGACTCCGACGGCGACCTGCTCCTGCTGCTGGGCGCCGTGGCGCTCGTGCAGCTGGCCGCGCTCGCGGCCCGCGCCCGCGGCCGCTCGGCGGTCGCGCTGCGGCCGGACCTCGCGGGCTGGCTGCACCGGCAGGCGGCGGCCACCGGTGAGCCGGTGGAGCGCCTGGCCGACCGCTGCGTCGCCGCCTACCGGGCCGGCCTGACCGGGACACCGGCCGAGCGGTCGTGACCACCGCGACGGGCCGGGCGCCGGCCGCGACCGCCGTCCTCCGGCTCACCGCCGGCACGCCCGCCCCGCCCGGCCAGCTGGGCGGCAAGGGCGCGTCGCTGGACCGCCTCGTGCAGCGCGGCACCCCCGTCCCGCCGACCGCGGTGGTGACCGCGGACGCCTACCGCACCGTGGCCGCCGACCCCGGGCTGGCCGCGTTCCTCACCACCCTGCGCGGCGGGGCGCCGGTACCGGCCGCCGAGGTCGACGCCGCCTTCCGCGCCGTGCCGGTGCCGCCCGCGCTGGCCGCCGCCGTCGTCGCCGCCGCGCGCGAGGTCGCGGCCGGCCGTCCCCTGGCGGTGCGCTCGTCGGCGACGGTCGAGGACATGGCCGCGGCCTCGTTCGCCGGCCAGTACCGCTCGTCGCTCGACGTCGACCCGGAGGCGGTCCTCGACGCCGTCCGGCTCACGTGGGCCTCGCTGTGGCACCCCGCCCCGGTCGCCTACCGGCGGGCGTGGGGCATCTCCGACGGGGACGTGGCGATGCCCGCGGTGCTCATGCGGATGGTGCCCGCCCGCTCGGCCGGCGTGGTGTTCACCGTCGACCCCGGCGGCGCTCCCGACCGGGTGCGGGTGGAGGCGGTGCAGGGCCTCGGCGAGTCGCTGGTCTCCGGCGCGCGCACCCCGGAGGTGTTCCTGCTGCCGCGCGGCGGCGACCCGGACCCCGCGCTCCCCGTCGCGGTGCGCGAGGCGACCGCGCTGGCCCTGCAGGTGGAGCGGGACGAGGGCCGGCCCCAGGACGTCGAGTGGGCGTGGGACGGCACGCGGACCTGGGTGGTCCAGGCGCGCCCGATCACCACCGGGCCCGCGCGTACCGACGACGGCTGCGACACCGCTCCCGACGACGACGAGCTCACCACCGAGGGCATCGGCGAGACGCTGCCGGGCCTGCTCCCTCCGTTGGTGTGGGACGTCGCCTCGTTCCTCGTCGAGGAGGCACTGCGCGAGGTCCTCGGCAGGCTGTGGGGGCTCCCGGCCGACCGGACCGGCCCGCACGAGCTGGTGCGCCGGGTCCGCGGCCGGGCCGCCCTCGACCTGGACCTGATGCGGGCCGCGGCCCGGGCGGTGCCCGGCGGCTCGGAGGCCGAGCTGGAGCGGCAGTACCTCGGCGCCCCGGTCTCCGGTGCCGCCGTCCCCGGTGCCGCCGTCCCCGGTGCCGCCGTCCCCGGTGCCGCCGTCCCCGGTGCCGCGACGGGACGGCGGGCCCCGTGGTGGCGCACCGCGCGGCTGCAGCTGCGGGCCGGCACCGCCCGCCGCCGCGCGGCCGTCGAGGCCGGCGTCGTCCTGGGTGCTGCCGACGCCGTGCTGGCCGACCCGCCCGCGCTCGCCGACCTCGACGCCGCCGGGCTGCTGGCCTACCGCCGGCGGCTGGTCGACCTCGGCGCCCGCGCGACGACCGTCGAGCTCGCCGTCGCCTCCGCCGCCGTCGCCGCCTACCGGGAGCTGGAGGCCCGCCTCGCCGGGCACCTCGGGGAGGAGTCCGCGGCGGCCTGGGCCCAGCGGGTGACCGGGGGCGGCGCGACCGGCCGCGACCGGTCGCCGGCGGCGTCCCGGTCGGTGTTCGCCGGCCCGACCTGGGCCGAGACCGGGCAGGCGGCCGTCCCCGCCCCGCCCTCGCGCCGGGAGGAGCGGGACGCCGCCCGCGCCGCGCTCGAGGAGGACCTGCGCAGCCGCCCGCGGTGGCGGCGGGTGCGCGTGCTCACCGGCCAGCTGGTCGACGTCCGGATGCACGTGCTGCGCCGGGAGGTCACCGACGCCACCGCGGGGCTGACCCGGCGGGAGGACGTCAAGGCCGCCGTCCTCGCCGTCGGCGGCGAGGTCCGCCGGGCGCACCTGGAGGCCGGCCGCCGGCTGACCGCCGCCGGGGTGCTGGCCCGCGCGGAGGACGTCGACCTGCTGCGCGACGCCGAGCTGGGCCCGGCGCTGGACGGCGCTCCCCCGCCGCCGGCCGAGCTGGCCCGCCGCCGCCGGTGGCTCGACCAGCGCGCCGCGGACCCGCCCCCGCCGCTGCGCTGGACCGGCGTGCCCGCGCCCGCCCCGGCCGCGGTGCTCCACGGCGACCGCCTGTCCGGCTGGGCGGCGAGCCCGGGACGGCACACCGGCCGGGCCCGCGTCCTGACCGAGCCGCGGCCGGAGCTGCTGGCCGAGGGCGAGGTGCTCGTGGCCGCCGCGACCGACGCCGGGTGGTCCCCGGTGTTCCTGCGCGCGGGCGCGATCGTCGTCGAGCGCGGCGGGCCGCTGTCGCACGCGGCGATCGTCGCCCGCGAGCTCGGCCTGCCGGCCGTGCTCAACCTGCCCGGTGCCGCGGCGGTGCTGGACGGGCGCACGGTCACCGTCGACGGCGACACCGGCACCGTGCTGCTGCACCCCGACGGGGAGCCGGCGTGAACCCCCGCCGGGTCCGCGAGGACTGGTGGGACGACGCCGACGTCGACCGCGCGCAGATCTTCGTGCCGGCGATCCTGGGCGCCGGGCTGCTGATCTCGGGCGTCACCCTGCTCCGGGACGCGCTGCACGGCCGGCACCGGCGCGGCCGCGACCGCGAGACCGAGCTGCACGCCCGCGCCGCCGCGGCGTTCGTGCGGACCGGCGCGCCGCCCCACACCGCCCTCGCCGCCGGCCTGCGGCCGCGGGTGCACTACCTGCTCCTGACCCTCACCGCGGGCGGACTCGCCGTCTACGGCGCCCGCGGTGCGACCAAGAACTACGCGCCGGAGACCGGCATGTTCGCCGGGACGGCGTGGCTCTACGCGCTGCTGCTGCTGCTCGTCGCCGGGCTGGGCGCGGTCGCCACCTGCGCCGCCGTCGCGCTGGTCACCTGGCCCGACCCGCCGGCCCGGCTGCGCCCGCTGCTGGCCGGCACGCCCCTCGGGCAGCGGCCCGGCGACGGCACCCGCCGCGGTGTGCTGCTGCTCGGCTGGGCCGCGGTGCTCACCGCCGCCGCCGCGGTGCAGTTCGTCTTCACCACCGCCGGGGCGCCGCAGCTGCTGGCCGAGATCGACGACGAGGTCGGCCGCCGCAGCGACGCCCTGCTGCCCTGGGACGTGCTGGGCAGCGTGCCGGTCGCGGTCGGCCTGGCCGTGCTCGTCGGCCTCGTCGGCCGGCGCTGCGCCGTGTTCTCGCTGGGCGTGCTGGCCGTCACGGCCGCCGTCCTGGTCGCGCAGGCCGTGGTGGCCGACCGGCTGGAGCGGGCGTACCCGCCGGACGGTCCCCTGGCCGGGCTGACCGGGTCGCTGCCCAGCGCGCCGGTCGTGCAGGCCACCCTCCTCGCCGGCTTCCTGCCCCTGGCCGTGTACGCCCGCACCCGGCGCCGCGGGCCCGCCCTGGCGGTGCTCGCCGTCACCGCCGCCGTGCTGGCGGTGGTGGTCGTCGACGTGGTGCGCAGCCGCTCCGCGTGGCCCTCCGACGCCGTGGCCGGGGTGCTGGCCGGCGCCGCCGTCGTCCTCGCGTCCTGGTGGGCGCTGGAACGGACCCGGTGGCACCGCGGGTGCTCCGGCTGCCCGTGGGAGGCCCCGGCCGACACCGCCGCGGGGCCGGGCCTGCTCCGGCTCCGCCCGGACGAGGAGACCGCCGTCCGCCGGCTGGCGCGCGGCTGGCTGCTCGGCATGGTCACGCTGTTCACCTCGCTGGCGTTGGTCGAGGGCCTGCCGGTGGCACCCGAGGGTTCGGCGATCGGGCCCTCCCTCAGCCGGTGGCTGCAGCTGCTGCTCCTCGGCCTGGCCGCGGCGGCGCTGCTGGTCGCACGCCGGTGGCAGGCCGTCGGCGCCGTGCTGGCCGCCGTCGCCGGCACCGGGCTGGCCGTCTTCGCCGCCACCACCTACCAGCCGTGGGTCAGTGTGCTCATCGGGGTGGCGTTCCTCGCGCCGGCGGTCGGCCTCTGGCTGGCCTGGCAGCACCGCCGCACGATGCGCTCGGTGGTGACCCTGGCGATGGTCACCGGGCTGCTCCTCGCCGGCACCACCGGGGCGGCCGCGGAGGTCCACGACCGCCTCTTCGGGCCGCTGCACCCGCGCTCGGCGGCGCTCGCGCTGCCGGTCGAGTCCGTGGAGTGGGCCTGGTCGGGCGGGGTCACCTCGAGCGGCGCGCGGGTCGTGGCCCTGCTCGACCGGCCGGACGCGCGGGAGGCCCGGCTGGTGGTCGAGCCCGAGGACGGCGGGCCCGTGGTGCGCTCGGCCGCGGTGGCCCCGTCGGCCGACGGCGTCGTGCGGCTGTCCGTCGACGGGCTGACGCCGGCCACCACCCACCACTGGACCGTCGAGGTCGACGGCGACCCCGACGGCTCCCGCGGCACCGGGCGGTTGACGACGATGCCGGAGGGGCCGGCCTCGTTCACGCTCGCGGTCGCCTCCTGTGCGCGCACCGGCTCCAGCGGCGCGGTGTTCGACGCGGTCCGCGCCGTCGACCCGCTGCTGTTCGTGCACACGGGCGACCTGCACTACTCCGACGTCCCCGCCGACGGTGACGCGGCCGCGTTCGGGGAGCGCTACACCCGGGTCCTCACCGCTCCCGCCCAGGCGGCGCTGTACCGGGCGGTGCCGGTGGACTACGTGTGGAGCGACCACGACTACGGCGGGGAGAGCGCCGACGCCGGCTCCCCCACCCGGGACGCCGCGCGCGCGGCCTACCGCGCGTACGTCCCGCACCACGTCCTCGCCGAGGGCGGCGGCGGGTCCATCGCCCACGCCTTCACCGTCGGGCGGGTGCGGGTCGTCGTGACCGACACCCGGTCGGAGCGGACGGCCACGTCGATGCTGGGCGCGCGACAGCTGGCCTGGCTCGAGGAGGAGCTGGTGACCGGCAGCCGGTCGCACGCCGCCGTGCTCTGGGTGAACCCGGAGCCCTGGGTCGCCCCGGACGAGTCCGGCCGCGACGACTGGGGCGGGTACGCCGCCGAGCGCCGGCGCATCGCCGACACCCTCGCCGCGGCGGACGTCGCGAACCTCGTCATGGTCAGCGGGGACGCGCACATGGTGGCCGTCGACGACGGCACCAACACCGACTTCAGCACCGCCGGCGGTGCCGGGTTCCCGCTGCTGCACGCCGCGGCGCTGGACTCGCCGGGCAGCGTCAAGGGCGGGCCGTACAGCGAGGGCGCGTTCCCCGGCGCCGGGCAGTTCGGGACCGTGACCGTCACCGACGACGGCGGCGACACCGTCGGCGTCGAGCTCGCCGGCCGGGACTGGCGCGGGGACGTGCTGGTGTCCCTCAGCGTGACGCTGCCGGCACCGGGGTGACCAGCGCGGCGAGCTGGGCGCGCAGCGCGGCGGTCAGGACCGGCAGGTCGGGCACCCGGTCGGGGTCGGCGACCGCGGTCACGGTCAGGGTGCCGGCGTAGGACAGCGCGTCGAAGGAGACGGTCACGTTCCCGGCCTCGCCGGAGGCGATCGGCAGCACCTGCTCGACCGGCCGCCCGGCGAGGCCCAGCGGGGTCGGCGGTCCGGGCACGTTGCTGACCAGGGTGTGGAACCGGTGCTGGTGGCGCAGCCACCAGCGGTAGGCACCGGTCGCGGCGAGCAGCCCGAACAGCGACCCGAGCAGCGCGGTCAGCGGCGGGCCGGTGGCCGCGTCGCGGGCCCGCCGGACCGTGCCCGCGAACCGGCGCAGCCGCTCCTGCGGGTCCCCGGCGGCCGGGACGGCGACCACCAGCGGGGTGGTCGCGTTGCCGAGCTCGGTGACCCCGGCCGCCCGCCGCCCGGTGACGACGACGGTGACCGCCACCGGGTCGACCGACTCGCCGCGGCCCTCCAGCAGGGCGCCGAGCGCGCCCGCGACGGCGACGAGCAGCGCGTCGTTCACGGTGCCGCCGGCCCGGTGGGCCGCCGCCCGCAGCGGCTCGAGCGGCACCTGCACCGCCGCCGTCCGCCGCCGGGGCCCGGTGCGCGCCAGCAGGCTGCACGGTGCCGCCCGGGCCGGGCGGAGGCCACCGGCCGACCGGCCCGCGTCCCGCACCAGCCGGACCGCCGCCGGCAGCCGGGCCACGGCCCGGGCGCGGCGGCGCCAGGCGTCGGCCGCGAGGGACCGGTAGGGCGGCAGCAGGCGGGGCGGCGTGCGATCGGGCGGCGGGCCGCCGTCGGCGAGGGAGGCCAGCAGTGCCAGCCCGCCGATCCCGTCGGCGAGCACGTGCGACAGCACGACGACCACCGCGCTGCGCCCGCCGGGCAGGTCCGGGACGACGACGGCCGCCCAGCCGGGCCGGCCCGCCGGGAGCGGGGTGGCCACCAGCTCGGTGGCGAGGTCGAGCAGGCCCTGGTCGTCCGCGGGGCCCGGCACGGTGCGGACGTGCGCCGCCGGGTCCGGGCGCGGCTCGTCCACCCAGACCGGCCGGCCCGCGCCCGGGGGCACCCGGACCAGCCGCTGCCGCAGCCGCCGCACCCCGCCCAGTCGCTCGGCCACGACGTCGGCCAGGTCCCCGCTTCCGACCCCGTTCCCCGGGCCGAGGACGAGCAGCGCGCCGAACTGCATGGGCGCGCCGCCGCGGCCGAGCGCGCGCATACCCAGGTCCTCCGCGCTCGCCCGGAGCACGGGGCCGGTCACCGCTGCGGGACGGCGAGGCCGCGGCCGCCCGGGACGGCGGCGACCACCCGCCGGGCGAGCCGGTCCATCACCGCCTCCTCGTCGACGGGGACGGCGAGCACGCGCACCCCCGCGCCGGCCAGCCGCTCGCTGGGCGCGCCGCCGGTTCCCGGGACGGGCCGCAGCGGCAGCAGCCGGGCGCACACCCGCTCGCGCAGCTCCGCCGAGTTCCGGCCGACGCCCCCGCTGAACACGACGGCGTCCCAGGTGTCCAGCGTCGTCGCCGCGCCGGCCCCGGCCATCGCGACCGACCGGACGAGGACCCGGAGGGCGAGGTCGGCGGCCCCGTCGCCCGCGGCGAGCAGCTCCCGGACGTCGGTGCGCCCGCCGGAGAGCCCGGCCACGCCGGACCTGCGGTGCAGCAGCTCGCGGACGGCGGGCACCGACCCGTCGGCGAGCTCGACCAGCCGCAGCACCACCTCCGGGTCGAGGTCCCCGCTGCGGGTCAGCGACGGGATCCCGCCCGCCGGGCTCAGGGCCATGGTGGTCGAGCGTGGCCGCCCGTCCTGCACCGCGCTCACGCTGCAGCCGCTGCCCAGGTGGACGACGACGGCGCCGCCCAGGCCCGGGAGGAGGTCGACCACGCTCTGCACCGCCAGTCCGTGGAAGCCCCACCGCCGCAGCCCGGCGGCCCGTGCGTCGGCCGGGAGCGGCAGGGTGACCGCCTCGTCGGGCAGGTCGGCGAAGAACCCGTCGTCGGGGACGAGCACCACCTCGGCCCCGGGCCAGCAGGTGCGGGCCTCGTCGAGGACGGCCAGCTGCCGCGGCAGGTGGAGGGGGTCCAGGTGCGCCTCGGCCCGCAGCCGGTCCACCAGCGCCGGGTCGGCGCGGCGCGGCCCGGTCAGCAGCCGGCTGCCGTGGACCACGCGGTGGGCGACGACGTGCGGGTGCAGGCCGCGGCGGGCCAGCACGTCGGCGACCTCGGGCAGCGCGCCGGCCCAGCCGCCGGGCAGCCGGGCGCGCTCGACGGAGGAGCCGGTGCCGGTGACGGTGACGTGCGCCGGCTCGCCGCCCGGCCCGTCCCGCAGGCCCGCGATCTCCACGTGCACGCGGAGGTCGGGGGCGCGGACGGCGGCCTTGAGCGAGGACGAGCCGACGTCCAGGGACAGCACGACCGGCGGGCCGGCCGCGGCGGGCGGGGAGGGCACGGACCGAGGCTCCCGGGGCCGGGTCAGGGGCCGGGAGGGCCGAACGACCCGGCCGGGGCGCGGGAGGTCACGACCGGCTCGAGCAGCACCACCGGGTCTGCGGGCGGGACGACCACGCGGGGGAAGGCGGCCCGGTAGGCGCGGACGGCGTCCTCGCGGCCGGGCGTTCCGGGCCGCAGCAGCCGGGCGCGGAAGGCCAGGACGCGCCCGCCCCGCCGGACGCTGACGGGCCGGGGCCCGCCGTCGAGGTTCTTCCACCACGTCTTGCCGGCCGCGCCGCCCACGAGGACGACGAGGTCGTCGCCGGCCGGCGCCACCATCACGGGCAGCTCGTACCGCCGGCCGGTGCGGCGGCCGGTGTAGCCGAGGACGACGAGGTGCTGCCCGAGCACGCGGTGCGCCGGGCCGCGGGCGAGCGCGCGCACGACCGGGCCCAGCACCCGGTGGCGGACCGCCACGACGGTCTCAGCCGACCAGCCGCTCGAGCGCGGTGGCGGCGAGCAGCCGGGCCCACCACGGCCGCCGGACGCGCGCCGTCGGACGGGTGCGCCGCCAGAGGCGCCGGGCCGGCCGGACGGCCATCGCGCCGCCCTTCATGCTCACCCAGCCGCCGGGGCCCATCGTCACCTTCGCGACGGCCCCGCTCGGCCGCCGCGCGAGACGGGACGCCACCGCGACCGCACCGAGCACGACCTCGGCGGTGGTGACCACGCGGGTGACGTCGACGACGGGGTGCCACCGCACCCGGCCGTCGCGCACCTCGAACGCGCCCAGCGGCCGGGCGCCGGCCATCTCCGCGGCGGGGCGCCGCCCGGTGCGGGGGTCACCGGTGCTCGCGGTGTGGCTGGTCGACCGCGACGCGGTGATCACCGTGGCGCCGTCCCGTTCCACGGGCGTCCCGAACGCCGTGCTGTCGCTCACCGGTGCGGTGCTGTCGGTCATGGGTCCTCCCCGGTCGGTCGTCGGGTCGACCGTCACACCCGCGGCCCGGTCACCCCCCGGGGTCGGAGGTCCCGGGTCCGGGGACCTCCGACCCCGGGTCACCGGGCCGTCGGAGCACCTCGTGCCGCCCGCACCCCGTCCCACGCGGCGGACACGGCGGCGACCGCGCGGTCGACGTCGGCCCCCGTCGTCGTGGCGTTGGACACCGACACCCGCACCAGCCGCCGGCCGTGCCAGGTGGTCGCGCCCATCCAGGCCTCGCCCGACCGCTGCACCGCCGCGACCACCGCGTCGGTCGCCGCGTCGTCGCCGAAGCCGAGCAGCACCTGGTTGAGGACGACGTCGTTCGCGACCTCGACCCCGTCGAGCTCCGCCGCCCGCTCGGCGAACCGGCGGGCCAGCGCGCAGCACCGGTC
Source organism: Geodermatophilus sp. SYSU D01045 (assembly GCF_054050295.1). Taxonomy (NCBI): domain Bacteria; kingdom Bacillati; phylum Actinomycetota; class Actinomycetes; order Geodermatophilales; family Geodermatophilaceae; genus Geodermatophilus; species Geodermatophilus sp. SYSU D01045. The sequence goes on along the minus strand of NZ_JBJGZB010000008.1, from coordinate 124,522 downwards.
GACCAGCCCGGCGACGCCGCTGCGCCCCAGCTCCCGCAGCGCCGCCCAGGTGGCGAAGCCCCGCGCCCGCCGGGAGGACTCCGGCACGAGGTCGCTGGGCGACCGCACGCCGTCCTGCCCCTGCCCCGTGAGGTACGCCGCGGTGAACGACATCGCCGCCCGGTGGGCCGCGGGGTCGGTGCACAGGACGTAGCCGCTGTCGTAGGGGACGTTGAGCCACTTGTGCCCGTCGGTCGCCCAGGAGTCGGCGGCGGCCAGCCCGGCGACGAGGTGCCGGGTGGCCGGGGAGGCCGCGGCCCAGAGCCCGAACGCGCCGTCGACGTGCACCCAGGCGGCGGCGCGGTGCGCCACCTCGACGGCGCCGGTGAGGTCGTCGCAGGCCCCGGTGTTCACGTTGCCGGCCTGCAGGCAGACCACCCGGGGTCCCGGTGGCAGCCCGGCGAGCGCGCCGGCGAGCGCGGCGACGTCGATGCGGCCCTGGCCGTCGGCGGCCACCGGGACCACCGCCCCCGAGCCCAGGCCGAGCAGCCGCAGCGCCCGGTCGATCGTCGCGTGCCGCTCGACGGAGGCGACCACCCGCACGGCCGGCGCGCCGGTCAGGCCGTCGCGCTCCACGTCCCACCCGGCGTTCGCCAGGACCCGGTGCCGGGCCGCGGCGAGCGCGACGGTGTTGGCGGCCTGACCGCCGGTGACGAAGCCGACGGAGACGCCGGCCGGGAGCCCCAGCAGGTCCGCGAGCCAGGCGCCGGTCACCTCCTCCACCGCCGCGGCCGCCGGGGAGGTGACGGCGTTGAACGCCGGCTGGTCCCAGCCGACGGCGAGCACGTCCGCGGCCGTGGCGGCCGGCAGCGCGCCGCCGACCACGAACCCGAAGTACCGCGGGCCGGTGGTGGCCACGAGGCCCGGCTCCACCGCCGCGACGAGCTCCTCGACCACCCGGGCGGGGTCGGTGGGCCCGTCGCGCAGCGACCCGAGGGCCGCCCGCACCGCGGGGGCGACGTCGGGCGGGGGCGCCACCGGCGCGTCCGGTACCCGCGCCCGGTAGGCCGCCACGCGGGCGGCCGCGTCGGCGAGCAGCGCGGCGAGATCGGCCACGGCGGGGTCGGCCACGGCGGGATCGTGCCACCGGACGGGGCCCGCCGGGAGGTCCCTGCGGCCTAGCGCCGGGGCCCGCGCAGGCGGAGCAGGGCGAGGAGCGCGGTCACGGTCCCGACGATCCCGCCGACGATCCCGAGCCAGAGGACCACCCGGACGGTGACCTCCCAGCCGGGGCCGAGGTCGAACGGGAAGACCTGCAGCACGCGCACCGTGGCGACCAGCCCGACGACCGTCGTCACCAGCGTCCCCGCGGGCACCGACCCGCCACCGGGCCGCGCCAGCTGCACGAGTCCCACGACGATCCCGGCGACGAGCACGGCGTCGACGTACGGCAGGACCCGGGTCGTCTCGTCGGTGAGGAAGGGCACGACGTCCCACCCCGGCCACACGTGGATCAGCAGCAGGAGCACCGCGTCGGCCAGCACGGTGGCGGCGGCGCCGGCGCGGCGGCCGGCCGTCGACGGCGGGCGGGTCCGCAGATCGGTCACGCCCCCGATGCTGGGAACGCCGGGGCCGCCTCCCCAGGGCCGGAGGTCGGCAGGGGGCGGGACGTACGGACGAGGCCGCCCGGGTCAGCGGACGCCGGCCCAGAGGGCGCGCTCGGCGGCGTACGGGTCGTCGACGACGGCCGGCTCGACGTCGAGGCGCATGACCGCCCGCCGGTCGAGGTCGTAGCGCGGCCAACCCGGGTCGCCGTCCGCGGCGAAGCGGACCCAGGCGCCGTGCACCGTGTCGGCGAGCTCCTGCGGCGGGGCGTCCCCGAGCGCGCCGCCCATCATCTGCGGCTCGCCGAGGGTGTCGAAGACGAACGGGATCTCCAGGGCGTGGCAGGCACCGAGCCGGCCGCCCAGGATCGGCGAGGGCCAGGCGAACTCGTACGCGTACGTGGCCCCGGGCGCGGGGGCGTGCGCGTCGGCCAGCCGGAGGGCGGGGACGCGGACCCACCAGTCGGTCATCACCGCCGCCAGCACGTCGCCCGGGCGGCGGGCGGGGTCGGCGGCCCGGTAGTGCCGCAGCGCCGACTCCGGGTCCAGCCCGTACGCGGCGATCGACCAGGAGCCGCCGGCCTCCGCCGGCGCGACGAGGACCTCCTCGGTGACCTGGTCGACGAAGCCGCCCAGGACCGGGCCGAACCGCCAGTCGTCGGCGTTCGTGCCGACCAGCACGTCGACGTCGCCGCCGGCCCCGGCGGCGATCCGGTCGATCGGTGGCGCGGGGAGGACGTCCCCGTCGACGACCGGGTGGAACGGCATGGTGCTGGTCGCGACCTCCGTGCCCCACCGCGCCGGGTCGGGATCCGCCAGCACCTCGGCGTCGACCTGCGCCTGGGCCTCGAGCAGCCGGTCGACCGGCACCCGCGCCACCGCCTCGCGGGTGGCCGGGACGCCGAGCACCGCGGCGAGCCGGGCGCCGACGCGGGCCGCCTCCGCGGCGGGGACCACCTGGTGCGCCGCGCCGCTCTGCAGGACCGCGCCGCGGAACAGCCCCTCCGCCCGCGGCATCGACAGCAGGTCGCCGATCGCCATGGCCCCCGCGGACTCGCCGAAGACGGTGACGCGCCCGGGGTCCCCGCCGAACGCGGCGATCTCCTCCTGCACCCACCGCAGAGCCGCCACGTGGTCGAGCAGGCCCAGGTCCGCCGCGTCGTCGTCCTCCCCCAGGTACAGGAAGCCGTCGGCGCCGGTGCGCCAGTTGATGGTCACGCAGACGACGCCGTCACGGGCGAACCGGCTGCCGTCGTAGCTGCCGCCGGAGCTGTAGTGGAAGGCCCCGCCGGGGCTCCACACCACCACCGGCAGCCCTGCCGCCCCGGGGTCGGGCGTCCAGACGTTCAGGTTCAGGCAGTCGTCGCCCATCTCGGCCGGGTCGAACAGCAGCCCCGTCGGGTCGTCGCGGGGGAACCGCGGCTGGGGCGGCTCGGGACCGAGGACGGTGGCGTCGCGGACGCCGGCCCACCGCTCCACCGGCTGCGGCGGCCGCATCCGCAGCGGCCCGACGGGCGGTGCCGCGTAGGAGATGCCCAGGAAGGCGCACACCCCGCCGGCCGCGGTGCCGCGCACGCGCCCCCGGCGGGTCTCGACGATCGGGTCCACGACGACCTCCTCCGCTCAGGTCGGCATCGTCGCCGCGGCGGCCGGCGGCCCCCAGAGGCGCCCGCCCCGCCGTGGCGGGCCGAGCGCCCCCGGGCCACAGGTCCCGGGTACTCCGGCCTTCCGGCCGCGTCGGCCGCCCGCCCGGCCGGGGACCCTCGGAGCCCCACCACCGAGAGGAGGCCGACGTGGACGCGGTGAAGACCTGGACGGTGCGCATCGACATCGGCGAGCACGACGGCCGGACCCGCGCCGTCGCCCACCTGCAGCCCCGCGAGACCGCGGCGATGACCGGGATCGGGTTCGCTCGGCTCGACCCGGCCGACCGGGACGTCCCCGAGATCGGCGACGAGATCGCCGTCGCCCGGGCGCTGTCCGACCTGGCCCACCGGCTGCTGCGGGCCGCGACGGACGACGTCGAGCAGTCCACCGGCGAGGCCGCGCACCTGGTGATGTGACGGGCCGGCCCGGAGGTCCGACCGCACCGGCGGGCCCCCGGCCGGTGCGGTGAGTCCCGGCCGCGCCGGGAGTCCTGGTGGTGACGCGTCCTCCGGGCGCTCCGGAGGACACGTGGTCGGTCGACGACAGGGGCTCGACACGCAGAGGGGGTCGTCATGGACGTCCTGCACACCGGTCACGAGGACGACCTGCGGATCGAGCTCGGCCTCGCGCGCCTGGAGCTCGACGCTGCCCGGCGGGCGCGGCAGGGGAAGGACACGCCCGCGGCCCGGCAGCGGGTGGTGGACGTCCTGGGCCGCATCGACCGGCTGCTCGACCGGTGGAACGACCTCGCCCGCACCCCCGTCTGACCCGTCCACCCCTCCGTCGGGGTGCGGGACCGCGGCGATCCTGCAGGCTGGGACCGCCGCCCCGGCGCCGGGGCGCCCGGCTGGACGGAGGACACCCATGTGGGCACAGACGCTGCGCGGTCCCTTCCGGTTCGAGGAGGTGGAGGTCCCCGCCCCCGACGCCGGCGCGCTGCCGCCCGGGCACGTGCTGCTGGCGACCCGCGCCGGCGCCATCTGCGGCAGCGACCTGCCCAACTTCCGCGGTGGCGTGTGGCCGCACCCGGCCGCCGAGGACGGCTGGGGCGCCACCCGCGCACCGGGCTTCCCGATGCACGAGATCGTCGGGGAGGTCGTCGCCAGCCGGCACCCCGGCCACGCCCCCGGCGACCTCGTCGTCGGCTGGGCCTCGATGTTCGACGGCATCGCCGAGCTCGTCGTCACCGACGGCGAGGGGCTGGCCGGCTACGACACCGCCCTGCCGCCCACGATCGCGGTCATGCTGCAGCCGCTGGCCTGCGTCCTCTACGCCGCCGAGCAGCTCGGCGACGTGTCCGGGCAGTCGGTGGCCGTGATCGGCCAGGGCCCGATCGGCCTGCTGTTCAGCCACGTGCTGAAGGCGCGGGGCGCGGCGCGGGTGACCGGCGTCGACCCGGTGGACCGCAGCGACGTCGCGTCCGCCTTCGGCGTCGACGAGACGGTGACGGCGCGCGCCGAGCGGTGGGCGGGCACGCTGCCCGACGTCGGCCGGCCCTCCGTCGTCGTCGAGGCCGTGGGCCACCAGGTGACGACGCTCCAGCCGGCGCTGGACGCCGTCGCGCCCGGCGGCCAGGTCTTCTACTTCGGCGTCCCGGACGACCCGGTCTACCCGTTCGACATGATGACCTTCCTGCGGAAGAACCTGACCCTCCGCTCGGGCGTCACCCTGGAGCGCCGCCGGGTGCTGGCCGACGCCGGCGCCTACCTGGCCGCGCACCCGGAGCTGCGCGACTGCTACGTCACGCACGTCCACCCGGCCGCCGACGTGGAGGCGGCCTTCGGCGCCGCGGTCGCACCCCGGCCGGGGCAGCTCAAGATCGCGGTCGACATGACCTGACGGCCGCCGTCTCCGACCCCCGTCGGAGGTCGGAGACGTGTTGCGCCCGCCGCGCGGGCCCCACCATGCTGGCGCGGCACGGGGTTTCGGACGACGACGCACCGCGCCACCACCTGGAGGCTCCATGCGTGCACGACGACGGCGTCCCGCCGGAGACCAGGGCGAGGGCGCGCAGCCCGTCGTCGTCCGTCCCCGCCGGCCCCGGCGCCGCCCCGTCGTCAGCCACGACCCGGGCGCCTCACGGGTGGCGTCCCGCCGCCTCTCCCCGCGGGCCGAGGACGCCGTCACCGTCGCGGGAGCGCTGCTGTTCTCCGCGGTCGTGGTGGGCACCGCCGACGTCGTGACGGGCACGGTCGCCACCCCGGACGCCACCCCGGACGCCGCCGCGGGTCCCGCGTCCTCCGCGACGGTGTGGCTGGTGCTCGGCCTCGCCCTGCTGCTCGGGGGCGGGGTGCTCTCGGCGCTGGTCGCGCGGTGGGTCAGCGGCCGGCGCCCACCGACGGTCCGGCCGGCCGGGGTCCGGTCCCCGGAGCGGACGGTGTGGTGGGCCCGGCTGCCCGGCCGCGCCGCGCGCACCGCGACGGGCGCCGCGGTCCTGCTCGTCACGACGGGCGTCGCCTCGCTGGCCCAGGCCCTGCAGGGCACGCCCGCGACGGGCGGCATCGTCCGCGCCTTCAGCCAGATCTGGGAGGGCACGCCCGCCCCGTCGAGCCCGCCTCCGCCCGCAGCGGCGCCGTCGAGCGAGGCGGCGCCCGAGCCGGAGGCGGCACCCGGGCCGGAGCCGGAGGACGCCGGGACCCCGCGGACTCCGGACGAACCAGCCACCGGCGAGGTGCCAGCGCCCCCGGCGGGCGCCGTCGAGGCCCCGCCACCCGCGGCGGCCCCCACCGAGGCCGCCCCTCCGCCGCCGCCCGCGCCTGCACCCCCGCCGCCCCCCGAGGCCGACGCGCCCGACACCGGTGTCGCACCGGCACCAGCTCCCGAAACGGCACCCCCCGCCGCTGAGGAGACCGCACCGCCGGCCGCGCCGGAGCCGGACGTCGAGGACGAGGCCGGGGCCGCCTCCGGGACCGAGGACACCGCCGAGCCCACGACCGGGTCCGACGAGGTGACAGAGCCGGAGACCGAGCCGGAGACCGAGCCGGCGCCCGAGTCCGTCCCGTCGTCGGAGTCGGTCCCGTCGTCGCCGGAGGCTGCGACGGAGCCCGAGTGGCCGGCCGACACCGAGCCGGTGCCCGACACCGAGACCCCGTCCGAGCCCGAGCCGTCGACCGGTTACGAGCCGGAGGCCCCGCCCGAGCCCGGGACAGGGTCGACGCCAGAGCCGGAGACGCCGTCCGAACCGGCGCCGCCGTCCGAGCCGGTGCTGACCGAGCCGGAGACGTCGCCCGAACCGGTGCCCGCTCCCGATGCGGCGACCGGGACGGAGCCGGGAGCAGACACGGCGGGTGAGTCCGAGACGCTGCCGGACCAGGGACCTCCGTGGGCCACTGAGCCGGAGCAGGCACCTCCGTGGGCCACCGGGCCGGAGCCGCAGCCCGCACCGGAGACCTCGGCCGCCCCGGAGACGGGGCCGGAGCCGACGCCCGAGCCAGAGCCGGCTCCCGGATCCGAGGCGGCGTTCCCGCCGGACGCAGCGCCCGTGCCGGCACCCGAGCCCGCACCACAGGCAGAGCCGCCTCAGGCGGAGGCACAGGAGCCCAGCCCTCAGCAGCCGGCTCCGCAACCCGAGCCTGCACCTCAGCCTGAGTCTGAGCCTGCACCCGAGTCCGAGGTAGTGCCTGCTCCGGAACCGGCGCCGCAGCCGGAGCCAGCACCGCAGCCGGAGCCAGCACCGCAGCCGGAGCCCACACCGCAGCCGGAGGCAGAGGCCCCGCCGGAGCCAGCACCGCAGCCGGAGCCAGAGGCCCCGCCGGAGCAGGCGCCCCAGCCCGAGCAGGCGCCCCAGCCCGAGCAGCAGCCGGCACCTGCACCGGAGTCGGCGCCCGCGGCCGAGGGGCCACCAGCACCGGCAGGCGACCAGCCACCGGCACCGCAGCCCGAGGGCCCGCCCGCGCCTGCGCCCCAGCCGGAGCCGGCCCCCGACGCAGCACCCCAGCCGGATGCGGCGCCCGCCCCCGAGCCGCCACCGGCAGTCGAGCCGGCGCCTGGATCGGGCCCGGCACCCGCGCCCGAATCGGCCCCGCAGCCCGAGCCCTCACCGCAGCCCGAGGCTGCACCACCGCCTGAGGCGGAGCCTGCACCGGCACCCGACGCGGGACCCGAACCGGAGCCTGCGCCAGCACCCGAACCCGCGCCTACCCCTGGACCCGCGCCCGAACCGGAGCCCACTCCGGAACCGGCACCCGAGCCCGAACCGGCACCCGAGCCCGGACCGGCACCCGAGCCCGGACCGGCACCCGAGCCCGGACCGGCACCTCAGCCGGAAGAGGCCCCCCAGCCAGAAGAGGCCCCCCAGCCAGAAGAGGCCCCCCAGCCAGAAGAGGCACCCCAGCCGGAGGAGGCTCCCCAGCCGGAGCCGGCCGGCGAACCGGCGCCCGCGCCCGAGACCGCGGAGGAGCCACCCCCGGCGCCGTGAGACGTCCGGGCCCGGTCAGCCGCGCCCGGCCGCTCCCAGGGTGCCGTCGTGCGGGCCGGCGGACCGGGCGGAGCGGGCGTCCAGCCACGCCTGCCACTCCGAGCGTCCACCGGCGCCGGCCCGCGCCGCGCCGACGACGGCCAGGACCACCACCACGGCCACCAGCAGCAGCAGGCCGCCGACGATGTACTCCCAGCCGAACAGCGGCGGGACGGTCATGCTCCCCGGGTCCGGCGGGGTCGGGACGTCGGCCATGCGCCGAGCGTGCCCGACCGCGCGCCACCGCGACGCCCTGCGGCGGACTTCCACCCGCGAGGGCGACGTCACGCAGAGAGAGCCCCGGAGCCGGGGGCACCCGATCAGGCGCGCCGGGGTCGCCTCCCGGGTGATCGCCCCTCGGAGCGCTGACGGCGCCGCGGTCGGCCGCCCTACCGTCCCGGGGATCCGGAACGGACCCGGACGTGGAGGGAGGCAGCCGGATGACCGCCGAGCTGCAGGTCGACGAGGAGCTCCGCCCGACGGGCCCGGGGCGACGGCGGCCCAACGTCTCCGGGGACCTGCCCACGGTCCTCGAGGCCGGCCCGATGTTCGGCCGCGCCGTGGCCGGCTACGACCGCTTCCAGGTCGACACCTACGTGCAGTGGGCCGAGGACCAGCTCGCCACCGCCGACCGCGAGCGCGAGCACCTCGTCACCCGCCTGCTGAGCACCCGCGCCGAGCTCGACGAGGCCCGGGCGCTGCTCGGCCACTCGTCCGGGGGCGGGGAGTTCCTCCAGCTGTCCCGGCGGATCGGGGCGATGCTCGCCGCGGCGGCCGACGAGGCCGAGGGCATGCGCGCCGAGGCCGAGGCCGCCTGGGCCGCCGCCTCCGAGCAGGCGGAGCGGATCGTCGCCCGCGCGCAGCGGACCCTCGCCGACGCCGAGGCCGAGGCGGACCGGACGGCGGCCGCGGCGGCCGCACACGTCACCGAGACGGCCGCGCGGGCCGCCCGGCTCCTCGCCGACGCCGAGCAGGCGGCCGCCGCCACCCGCGCGGAGGCCGCGGCGCGGCTGGAGGAGATCGGGGCGGCCGGGCGCCGCGCCGCCGCGGACGCCGACCGGGTGCGGCAGCGCGCCGAGGAGGACGCGGTCGCCGCCCGGGTCCGGGCGCGGGCCGAGATCGTCGCGATGCTGGCCACCGGCCGCGAGGAGCGGCGGCGCGCCGACGCCGAGGCGGCCGCCACCCGGGACCGCCTCGACGGCGAGGCCGTGACGCGCCGCGCCGCCCTCCTGGCGGAGGTGGCGGACCTCGAACGGCGGCGGTCCGCGCTCCGGGCGGAGCTCGACCTGCTCGACCGCCCGTCACCCGCCCTCCCGCGCGGGCGGGTGGAGGCCCTCCGGCGGTGGGCGCACCTCCTGCGCGGGGGCCGCCACCGCGCGTCCTGACCCCGGACGGCGCAGCGCCCCCTTCCCCGGCCCCGGCGTCGGTGGTGCACTTCCCCCCTCGGCTTCCCGGCGACGCCAGCAGGGTCTGGAGGCGGCGATGTCCCTGGAGCAGGACGTGGCGGCGGCCCGCCGCGCGGTGGACGCGCTGGAACGGGCGTGCGCACCGCTGACGGGTCGCTTCGGTGACACCGTGGACGCCCGCCGGCTCAGGGTCGACGTCGCCCGGCTGCGCGACGACCTGGACCTCCTGTGCGGGGCCCGGGTCCGCAGGGCCTGGGAGCCGTTCGCGACCGTCTACGGCGACGGCGACGACGAGGGCCTGGGCGGGTCCGGCCGCACCCACCGGTGACCACCACCGCGCCGCGCGGGACGGGGGCGACCTCGGCCGGACGCGGCGACGGCGGGCCGGCCCCGCGCCGCGCGACGATCGCGGCGCGGACCCTGCGCACCGACCGCTGGTGGCTGCAGCCGGCGCTCACGGTCGTGGCGCTGCTCGCGTTCGTCGTCTACGCGACGTTCCGGGCGTTCCAGAACGCCTACTACTTCTCCGAGCCCTACATCTCGCCGTTCTACTCGCCGTGCCTGTCGACCCGGTGCGAGGGCGACACCTTCCCCGAGTTCTTCACCGGCCCGGCGTGGATCTCCCCGGCGATCTACATCCTGGTCTTCCCGCTGGGCATCCGGCTGACCTGCTACTACTACCGGAAGGCCTACTACCGGTCGTTCTGGCTGTCGCCGCCGGCCTGCGCGGTCGCCGAGCCGCACCGGCGCTACACGGGTGAGACGCGGTTCCCGCTGGTCGGGCAGAACGTGCACCGCTACTTCCTCTACGCGGCGCTGGTCATCAACGTCGTCCTCTTCTACGACGCCGTCCTCGCCTTCCGCGACGAGACCGGCGAGTGGGGCCACATGGGGCTGGGCACGCTGGTGCTGCTGGTCAACGCGACGCTGCTGGCCCTCTACTCGCTGTCCTGCCACTCGTGCCGGCACGTCGTCGGCGGGCGGCTGAACCACTTCTCCCGGCACCCGATCCGCTACCGCGCCTGGACGCTGGTGTCCCGGCTCAACGCCCGCCACATGCAGTGGGCGTGGGCGTCGATGGTCAGCGTGGCGCTGGCCGACCTCTACGTCCTCCTGCTCGCCACCGACACGATCCGGGACGTGAGGTTCTTCTGATGGAGCTCGAGCGGCACGCCTACGACGTCGTGGTGGTGGGGGCCGGCGGCGCCGGGCTGCGGGCGGCGATCGCGGCGCACGAGGCCGGCGCGCGCACCGCCGTCGTCTGCAAGTCCCTGCTCGGCAAGGCGCACACGGTCATGGCCGAGGGCGGCATCGCCGCGGCGATGGGTAACGCCTGGCCGGAGGACGGCTGGCGGGTGCACTTCCGGGACACCATGCGCGGCGGGAAGATGCTCAACCACTGGCGCATGGCGCAGATCCACGCGCAGGAGGCGCCCGACCGGGTGCGCGAGCTCGAGGACTGGGGCGCGCTGTTCGACCGCACCCCCGACGGGCTGATCAGCCAGCGCGACTTCGGCGGCCACCGCTACGCCCGGCTCGCGCACGTCGGCGACCGCACCGGCCTGGAGCTCATCCGCACCCTGCAGCAGCGCACCGTCGCCCTCGGCGTCGACGTGTTCATGGAGTGCACGGTCACCCGGCTGGTCACCGACGACGAGGGCGTCACCGGGGCGTTCGGCTACTGGCGGGAGTCGGGCCGGTTCGTCGCCTGGGAGGCCCCCTCGGTGGTGCTGGCCACCGGAGGCATCGGCAAGGCCTACAAGGTCACCTCGAACTCGTGGGAGTACACCGGCGACGGGCACTCGCTGGCGCTGCAGGCCGGCGCCGGGCTGGTGAACATGGAGTTCGTCCAGTTCCACCCGACCGGCATGGTCTGGCCGCCGTCGGTGCGCGGGATCCTGGTCACGGAGAGCGTCCGCGGCGACGGCGGCGTGCTGCGCAACTCGGCCGGCAACCGGTTCATGTTCGACTACATCCCGGACTACTTCCGCAAGGAGACGGCGGAGACCGAGGACGAGGCCGACCGCTGGTACGAGGACAAGAAGAACAACCGCCGCCCGCCCGAGCTGCTCCCCCGCGACGAGGTCGCCCGCGCCATCAACAGCGAGGTCAAGGCCGGCCGCGGCTCCCCGCACGGCGGCGTGTTCCTCGACATCGCCACCCGCCGCCCGGCCGAGTACGTCCGCCGCCGGCTGCCGTCGATGTACCACCAGTTCAAGGAGCTGGCCGACGTCGACATCACCGCCGAGGCGATGGAGGTCGGCCCCACCTGCCACTACGTGATGGGCGGCGTCGAGGTCGACCCGGACACCGCCGCGGCGTCCGTGCCGGGGCTGTTCGCCGCGGGCGAGGTCGCCGGCGGCATGCACGGGTCCAACCGGCTCGGCGGCAACTCGCTGTCGGACCTGCTGGTGTTCGGCCGCCGCGCCGGCGCGGCCGCCGCGGAGCACGCGGCCAAGCGGGCCGGCGTGGTGGCGCTCGCCGAGGAGGCGCTGGCCGACGCCGCGCGGGCGGCGCTGGCGCCGTTCGAGCGGGAGGGCGGCGAGAACCCCTACACCGTGCAGCAGGAGCTGCAGCAGACGATGCACGACCTGGTCGGGATCATCCGCACCGCGCCGGAGGTGGAACAGGCGCTGGACCGGATCGCCGGCCTGCGGGAGCGGGTCGCGGCGCTGTCGGTCGAGGGGCACCGGCAGTACAACCCCGGCTGGCACCTGGCGCTGGACCTGCCGCACCTGCTGCTGGTCAGCGAGTGCATCGCCCGCGCCGCGCTGGCCCGCGAGGAGAGCCGCGGCGGGCACACCCGCGACGACTTCCCCGCGACCGACCCGGAGTGGGGCCGCACCAACCTGGTCTGCACGCGGACGGCGGACGGCGGGGTGACCGTGGCCCGGCAGCCGCTGCCACAGATGCCGCCGGAGCTCGCCGAGGTCTTCGAGGAGGGGACGTGACCGAGCCGGGGGAACCGAGCATCGGCGGGACGGACGACGGCGCCGGGCGCGGCGCCGGCGATGGCGGGGACGGCGGCTACGACGCCACCTTCCGGGTCTGGCGGGGCGACGCGTCCGGCGGGGAGCTGCAGACCTTCACCGTCCCGGTGCACGAGGGCGAGGTCGTCCTCGACGTCATCCACCGCATCCAGGCGACCCAGGCCGGCGACCTCGCCGTCCGGTGGAACTGCAAGGCCGGCAAGTGCGGCTCGTGCAGCGCGGAGGTCAACGGCCGGCCGCGGCTGATGTGCCTGACCCGCATGAGCACCTTCGCCGAGGACGAGCCGGTCACCGTCACCCCGCTGCGCACGTTCCCGGTGATCCGCGACCTGGTCACCGACGTCTCCTACAACTACGAGAAGGCCGCGCAGGTCCCGGCGTTCACCCCGCGCCCGCGTGATCCCGACGGCAACCACCGGATGCAGCAGGTCGACGTCGAGCGGCCGCAGGAGTTCCGCAAGTGCATCGAGTGCTGGCTGTGCCAGGACACCTGCCACGTCATCCGCGACCACGAGGAGAACAAGGCCGCCTTCGCCGGACCGCGCTTCCTCATCCGGCTGGCCGAGCTGGACATGCACCCGCTCGACGTCGCCGACCGGCGGGACGCCGCCCGCGAGGAGTTCGGCGTCGGCTACTGCAACATCACCAAGTGCTGCTCCGAGGTCTGCCCCGAGGGCATCCACCTCACCGACAACGGCATCATCCCGCTCAAGGAGCGGGTGGTGGACCGCCGGTACGACCCGCTGACCTGGCTGGGGTCGAGGATCGGGCGGCGCCCGCGGCGGTGACGCCCGGGGACGTGCACGGGCCCGTTGCCACGCGCGGGGACCGCGAGAACGCTCCCTCGTGCGGCGGTGCCGCACCGGGCGTCGCCGCGCGCACGAGAGGAGCGGTGACGTGTACGCACGGACGACCACCATCCACGGCACGACCCAGGCGATCGACGACGCGGTCACCTACATGCGCGACGAGGTGATGCCGGTGGTCCAGGAGATGGACGGCTTCGTCGGCCTGTCCTTCCTCGCCGACCGCGGGAGCGGACGCTGCATCGTCGCGACCGCCTGGCAGACCGAGGAGGCGATGAACGCCACGGCGGACCGGGTGCGGCCGATGCGCGACCGGGTCGCGGAGGTCCTCGGCGGTGGAGCGGAGGTGCGGACCTGGGAGATCGCCTCACTGCACCGGCTGCACGAGGCCCCGGCCGGGGCCTGTGCCCGGGTCACCTGGCTGCGCGCGGACCCCGACCGGGTCGAGCAGCTCCTGGACACCTTCCGGATGGGCGTGCTGCCGAGCCTCGAGGAACTGGACGGCTTCTGCAGCGCCAGCCTGCTGGTCGACCGCCGGGAGGGGGCGGCCGCCGCCACCGTGACGTACGCGGACCGCGCGACCCTGGAGCGCACCCGGGAGGCCGGCACGGCCATCCGGGAGCGGGCGAGCCGGGAGAGCGGCGCCGACATCGTCGACGTCGCCGAGTTCGAGCTGGTCCTGGCCCACCTCCGGGTGCCCGAGACCGTCTGAGCGCCACCCCGCGGTGGGGCGGTCCGCGCCCCACCGCGGGCCCGTCGGTCAGGACCCGGCGGCCACCGGCCGGCGGGCCAGCCGGTCGACGCACGCGTGGGTGCGCTCGAGCAGCTCGTGCGCCGCGGCGGGGGTCGGCGCGATCGCGGTCAGCCCGAACCGGCCGTCGACCGCCAGCCCCGACAGCATGTGCAGGACGACGCCGCTGCGGGTGCGCCGGTCGAAGCGCAGCCCCTCGCGGTCGACCGCGTCGACGACCTCCCGCGGCGGCAGCCCGGTCCAGGCGGGGTCGACGAGGTTGTCGGTGGCGCAGTAGCAGTGGACGGTGCCGTCGTCGGCGGTCCACCGGCCGAGGTCGGGGTCGTAGCGGCCGGGCACGAGGTTGCGCAGCACCGTGTAGGGGTGCGTCGTGCCGCCCTTGCGGAGGTTGATCTCCAGCCCCTGCAGCGTCTCCCCGCCCGGGCCGGACGTGGCGACGAAGTCGACGCCGTACCGGCCGCGGGCGCCGCACCGGGACAGCGCCTCCCCCGCCGCCCGCCCGTACCGGCCGAGCTCCGCGGCGTAGCGCGGCTCGGCCGGGAAGCGGCACCCGAGGTACACCTGGCCGCTGTCGCCCCCGAGCACCTGCTCGTGGGTGGACAGCACGGTCACGCGCCCGTCCGGGGTGATCTCGCCCTGCACGCTGGGGCTGGCGAACCGCTCCCCGGTCACGAACTCCTCGACCACCCCGCCCAGGGTCAGCGCGGTGAGGTACCAGTCGGGCAGCCGGCGGACGGCGTCACGCAGGTGGCCCGCCGAGCCGGGCAGGCCCTGGCGGCGCAGCACCACGTTGCCGTCGCCGGCGCCGCTGTCGTCGAGCTTGAGCACCACGCCCGCCGCGTCCGGCCGGCGCCGCAGCACGTCGTCGACGGCGCGGTCGACGTCCTCGACGGTGTGCACGTCCTCGCACCCGGCCGGCACCGGGACCCCGGCGCCGGCGAGCAGCCGCCGGCCCGCGCTCTTGAACCCCAGCGGCCACAGCTCCGGCGCGGTGCCGTCGACCGGCACGTCGAGCCGCCGGGCGATCTCGACCTCGTCGGCGGTGACGTTCCACGGCTCGAGGAACGCCGGCCGGCCGCCGATGTGCCGGCGCAGGTCCTCGACCAGGTCCGGCCGGTCGCGCAGCTTCGCGGCGACCGGGCGGTAGGAGGTGTCGGGGACGACGAGCACCCGCAGCCGCCGGCGCACCGAGGCCCGGGCGGCGGGCGGCACCAGGGAGAGGTAGTGGTCGACCAGCGCCTGCGGCGGCGGGGCGCTGCTGACGAAGACCATCTCGCAGCCGGGGACGCGGGGCAGCAGGAGGACGGTCACCAGGTACCGGTGCTCCAGGGCCGGCAGGCGGTCGGCGTAGTGCGACAGCAGCGACTCGCCGATGCTGAACGAGGGCAGGGTGACCAGCACGTGCGGGGTCGAGGAGCCCGGCGCGTTCGCCGCGCAGGCCGGTGCCAGGTCCCGCTGCAGATCGGTGAACTCCCGCACGGCGCCCCCCGGCGCGCTCGTCCCCCGCGCGGGGAGCATCCTCCCGCAGGATCGGCGGCCGGAGGAGCCCGTCGGGCGCGCGGCGTCAGGAGCGGCCGGTCAGCCAGAGCAGGAGGCCGATGACCAGCCCGACCGTCGCGTGGCCGACCACGCCGCGCGCGTGGCTGACCAGCGGGTAGGCGGTCATCGTCGGCAGCGCCGTGCCCTCGTCGACCAGCAGGAAGGCGGCGGCGCCGACGGCCGGCCCGGCGGCCAGCGGGGGCACGCCGCGGCGGACCAGCGTCGCGGCGAGCACCCCGTAGGTCACGCCGAAGGTCCGGTGCACGGCGAGCCCGACCCGGCCCGCCGCCGCGTCGTCGAGGTCGCGGCCCGCGACGGCGCCGAGCTGCTTACCCAGCTGCACGAGCGCGCCGCCCGGCGCGATCTCCTCCTCCCGCCGCCGGGACTCCGCGCTCTGCCGGCCGTGGAACCAGCCGGTGGCGGCGTCCATGGTGCGGCTGGCCGCGTACCCGGCCAGCGCCCCGGTCCAGAGCGAGCTGCGGCTACCCGTCATGGCGCCACCGTGGCGGTCCGGCGGCGCGCCGGGCAGGGGGTGCGGGCCGCCGCGGGGCCGCCGCCGTCCGGAGCGGGCGCGTCCGGACGGTCGGTGCCCGCGGACCCACGGTCAGGCGGGGGTCCGCGGCGCCGCGGCGTCGGCGGCCGAGGCGCGCGGGCCGGGCACCGGGGGCCGGCGCAGCGGCCGGAACGCGGTCCGCAGCTCGTCGACGAGCAGGTGCGGCTCCTCCCACGCGGCGAAGTGACCGCCCCGCGGCAGCCGGTTGTAGTGGAGGAGGCGGGGATAGGCGCGCTCGGTCCAGCTGCGCGGCGCCTCGTACTGCTCGCCGGGGAACACGCTGACGGCGACCGGGACCTGCACGCCCTTGGCGTCGAAGAAGCCGCCGCGGTACTCCCAGTACAGCCGGGAGGCGGAGACGCCGGTGCCGGTGAGCCAGTAGAGCGTGACGTTGTCGAGGACCTCGTCGCGCGTGAGCTCCCCCGTGCTGCTCGCCGTCCGGTCGAGGGCGGCCATGACGGCGGCGGCGGGCTGGCCGTCGGCGTCGTTGTGGTCCAGCAGCCAGGCGGCCAGGCCGACGGGCGAGTCGGCGATGCCGTAGAGGGTCTGCGGCCGGGCGGCCATGTAGCGGGCGTATTCCACCTGCCCGAACGTCCGGATCAGCTGCCCGTAGGCGCGGCGCTCCTCGTCGGAGAGGCCGGGGGGCGGCGGCTCGCCGGCCAGGGCGGCCGCGTTGACGTCGGCCGGGACGGTGGCCGGCATGTTGGTGTGGAGCGCGAGCAGCCCCGGCGGCGCCTGCAGGCCCATCTGGTCGACGACGAACGCGCCCCAGTCGCCGCCCTGCGCGACGTAGCGCTCGTAGCCCAGGCGCTCCATGAGCGTGGCCCAGGCGCGGGCCATGCGCTCGGGCCCCCAGCCGGTGCCCGTCGGCTTGCCGGAGAAGCCGTAGCCGGGCATCGAGGGGACCACCACGTCGAAGGCGTCGGCGGCGTCCCCGCCGTGCGCCGTCGGGTCCACCAGCGGGCCGATGATCTTCAGCTGCTCGACCACGGAGCCGGGCCAGCCGTGGTTGACCACCAGCGGCAGGGCGTCCTCGTGCCGGGAGCGGACGTGCAGGAAGTGGATCTCCAGCCCGTCGATCTCGGTGAGGAACTGCGGCAGGGCGTTGAGCCGGGCCTCGCAGGCGCGCCAGTCGTACGCGGTGGCCCAGTGGTCCGCGAGGGCCTGCATCGTCGCGAGCGGCACGCCCTGGGAGGTGTCCGGGACCGTCTCCCGCTCGGGCCATACCGTCGCCGCGACGCGCCGGCGCAGCTCCGCGAGCGCCTCGTCCGGCACCTCCACCCGGAACGGGCGGACGGTCCCTGCTGTCGCGGTGGTCATGGCCCGCTCCCTCCTGGAGGTGCGTCGGTTCAGCCGAAGGTGAGGACGTACGCGGCCACGCCCGGGGCGGTGAACTCGACCTCGAACAGCCGGTCGCGGACCGGCCCCGGCTGCCGCACCAGCTGGTACAGCCGCCGGTCGGTCAGCACGCCGTGGCCCCGCTCGTCCACGTCGAGCCCGGCGGCGTCGCCCGGCGGCCGGCCGTCGAGGAGCACCCGGAACGGCACCGGGGCCCCGGGAGCGACCGGGCCCGTGACCAGGTGCAGGTCGCGGGCGGAGAAGCGACAGGCGAGGCGGCCGCCCGCCTCGTCGAGGACCGCGGCCTCGCCGCCGACGGTCCACCGGCCGGCCAGGGCCCACGAGCCGAGCCGGAGGCCGGACGGCAGCTCGTAGGTCCGGGACGCGTCCGGGGCGAGGCCGTGCGGGGAGGCGAAGGCGGCGGCCCGGACGTGGCCCAGGTACTCCTCCGGGGACCGCAGGTCGTCCCAGGCGGCC
Source organism: Geodermatophilus sp. SYSU D01045 (assembly GCF_054050295.1). NCBI lineage: Bacteria > Bacillati > Actinomycetota > Actinomycetes > Geodermatophilales > Geodermatophilaceae > Geodermatophilus > Geodermatophilus sp. SYSU D01045. The sequence continues at coordinate 106,976 of NZ_JBJGZB010000008.1, read as the reverse complement.
GGGGCCTCGACGCCCTCGCCGGTGACCACCACCGGGTCGAGGTCGGGGACGTCGGCACCGGCCTCGGCCAGCAGCTGCCGGACCACCGTCTCCGACCGCGTCTCGTCGCCCTCGCCGAACCAGTGGTGCCGGATGCGCCCGGTGCCGTCGACGAAGTACAGCGCCGGCCAGTAGCGGTTGGCGAACGCGTCCCAGATCGCGTACCCGCTGTCGAGCGCGACCGGGTGCGTGACCCGCAGCGCCTCCAGCGCCCGGCGTACGGCGCCGGCGTCCCGCTCGAACGAGAACTCCGGCGTGTGCACGCCCAGGACGACCAGCCCGTGCTCCCGGTACCGGTCGGCCCACGCCCGCACGTACGGCAGGGTGCGCAGCCAGTTGATGCACGTGAAGGTGCAGAAGTCGACGACGACGACGCGGCCGCGCAGCCCCTCGGTGGTCAGCGGCGCGGTGTTCAGCCAGCCGGTCGCCCCGTCGAGCGCGGGCATCCGGCCCTCGGTGGGCAGGAGCGCGGGAGTGGCCACGTGCAGCACCTCCGGGGCTCAGGCCCGGGCGTCGGTCCCCGTGGCCGGCTCCGGGGGCCACCACAGGAACCGGACGCCGGTCATCTCGAACCGGGTGCCGGAGGCGTCCGAGCCGCACCGGAGGACGACCTGCATGCACGTGGGGCACCGGAGCACGAGGGCGGGGGCGTCGGCGTAGACCAGGTGTTGCCCCAGCGGGGCGCGGCCCCCGCAGTACGTGCAGGTGGACACGGCCGCGGTCGCCTCGGCGGTGAGCACCTCCGCGAGGACGCCTGCCGCCGCGTTCCCGTCCAGCCGGCGCTCGTCGACCCCGGAGGGCGCCCCGCCGGTCCCGTCGTCGGACGCGTGCTCGGACAGCTGCATCGCCGTCCCCTCCCCCGGCCGCCGGCGCCGCCGTGCCGGCCACTGTCGCGCCGGGCGCGGCGCCGCGCATCGGTCATCCGACCGTCCCCGCGTCCCGCGTCCGCGGTCGTGAACCCCTGGCCGCCGCCGCATCCGCTGGGGGAGACTCGCACCTCCACGGGGGGCGAGGCCACGACGCCGGCACCGGGCGGTGCGGGAGCCGCGACGCGTCCGGACGGCGGGAGTCGAGGGAGGCCCCTCGTGGACGACGTCCCGGGAGCACGCGGCAGCGAGCTGGTCGGCCGGCGGGCCGAGTGCGAGGTGCTGCGGGCGTTCCTGGAGCGGGCCGCCGCCGGGGGCGACGTCCTCCTGGTGACCGGCGACCGCGGCGTCGGGAGGACGGCGCTGCTCGACGCGGCCGCGGCGTCGGCGGCAGCGGCCGGGGCCCTGGTGCTGCGGGCCGCGGGGGTCGAGTCCGAGGCCGACGTCGACCACGCGGGCCTCCACCAGCTCCTGCTGCCCCTGCCGGGCGGGCCGGTCGACCCGTCCGGACCCCGGGACGACGCGCTGGCCGCCGCCGTGTCCTCCGCGCCGGCCGCGGCGCCCGGCCCGCTGGCGGTGGCCGCGGCCACGTCCGCGCTGCTCGACCGCGCGGCGGGGGGCCGCCCGGTGCTCCTGGTCGTCGACGACCTGCCGGAGCTGGACCGGGCCAGCGCCCGCGTGCTGGGCCTCCTCGCCCGCCGCCTGGCGGGACGGCGCTGGGGCGTCCTCGCCGCCGCGGGGACCGCCGGTGACCCGGTCCTGCGCGACGCCGCGCCGGCGCTCCTGGAGCTGGGCCCGCTGGACGACCCCTCGTCGGCGGAGCTGCTCCGCGCCCGCCGGCCCGACCTGCCCGCCCCGGTGCGCCGGCGGGTCCTCGACGCGGCGCGGGGCAACCCGCTGGCCCTGCTCGAGCTGCCCGACCTCCTCGCCGGGCAGGAGCCGGGCGGGCCGCTCCCCCTCCCACCGGGCACGCGGCTCGACGCGGCCTTCGCCCGGCCGGTCGGCCGGCTGCCGGCGGCCACGCGCGCGCTGCTCCTGCTGGCCGCCCTCGAGGGCACCGGCGACCTGCGCACGGTGCGCGCGGCCGCGCTCGACGAGGACCGGCGCGGGGACCGGGAGCGCGGCGGCGACTGGCTGGACGACCTCGCCCCAGCCGAGCGTGCGGGGATGGTCGACGTCGACGTGGCCACCGGCCGCCTGGTGCTGCGGCACCCGCTGACCGGCGCGGCGGCGGTGGCGCTGGCGACCAGCGGCGAGCGGCGGCGCGCGCACGCCGCCCTGGCCTCGGCGCTGGTCGACGAGCCGGAGCGCTGCGCCCGGCACCTGGCGCAGGCCACCGTGGGACCGGACGCGCACGCGGCCGGCCTGCTCGAGCGGTCGGCCGCCCGGGCCGGGCAGCGGGGGGACGCCGCCCGGGCGGTCGCCGTCCAGCTGCAGGCCGCCCGCCTCACACCGCCCGGTCCCGACCGCGCCGGCCGGCTGGCCGGGGCCGCGGCCGCGGCCGTCGCGACGACCGGCGACCTGCGGGCCGTCCCGCAGCTGCTCGCGGAGGCGCGGGTCGCGGACCCGGGGGGCGGCGGGTCGCCGGCGGTCGCGGTGGCCACGGCGCTGCACCTGCTGCACGCCGAGGGCGACGTCGAGACCGCCCACCTCCTGCTCGCGCGTGCCGCCGCGGCCGCACCGGGGCCCGGCGGCGCCGTCGTCGACGACGCCCTGCACGGCCTGCTGCTCGCGTGCCACCTCGCCGGCCGGGAGGACCTGTGGCGCCTCCTGGAGGACGCGCTGGCGCGGCTGGGCCCGGACGCACCTCCCGCGGTGTCCGTCGCCGTCCGCACGTTCGCCGACCCGGCCCGGGCGACACCCGCCGACCTCGACCGCCTCGACGACCTCCTGACCGCAGCCCAGGCGGACGCCGACCCGGCGCGCGTCGTCCGGGCCGCCCGCGCGGCCTCCTCCACCGACCGGCTCGGCGGCTGCCGGCCGGCGCTGGAGCGGGTGGCGGCCGACGGGCGCCACGGCGGTGCGGCCGCCGCCGCGGTCGACGCGCTGGCGCTGCTGTGCTCCGACGCGTTCCGCCGGGGGCGCTGGGACGAGGCCGCGCGCACCGCCGGGGAGGCGGTCGCCCGGGGCGCGGACCTGGGGTACCGGCTCGCTCCCCTGCCCGCGGCGTACTGCCTGGCCCTGCTGGCCGCCGCGCGCGGCGACGGGGCGGCGGTCCGGGCGCGGGTGCAGGACCTGACCACGGAGGCCGTCGTCCACGGGGTGCGCCTGGCCGGGCATCTCGCCGCCCACGTGTGCGGGCTGGCCGCACTGGGCCGCGGCGAGTTCGACGACGCCCACCGGCACCTGTCGGCGGTCAGCGCGCCGGGCGGGTTCGCCCCCCACGTGCCGATCGCGCCGGTGGTGGCCATGGACCTGGTCGAGGCGGCGGTGCGGACCGGACGGCGGACCGAGGCCGAGGAGCACGTCGCCGCCATGCGACGGGCGCCGCTGTTCCGGTCCCGGCCGGGCTTCGCGCTGCTGCTGGCCGGGGCGGCCGCGCTCGTGGCGCCGGAGGAGGACGCCACGGCGCGCTTCGAGGCCGCGCTCGCCGTCCCGGGGGCGGAGCGGTTCCCGTTCGACCACGCGCGGGTCCGGCTGGCGCACGGGGAGCACCTGCGCCGGTCCCGGGCGACCAGCGCCTCGCGGGTGCAGCTGGCCGCGGCGCTGGAGACCTTCGAGCGGCTCGGCGCCGCACCGTGGGCGGCGCGGGCGTCGGCCGAGCTGCGGGCGACCGGGTCGGCCCCGCGCCGGCCCTCGGGCGGGCCCTCGCCGGCCTCGCTGACCGCCCAGGAGTACGAGATCGCCATGCTCGCCGCCACGGGGTTGTCCAACAAGCAGATCGGCCACCGCCTGTACCTCTCCCCGCGGACGGTGGGCGCGCACCTCTACCGCGCCTTCCCGAAGCTCGGCGTCACCGCCCGTGCCGCGCTGCGGGACGCGCTGGCCGCGGGCGCGACCGCCGGGGCCACCGCCGGCACGCCGCGCTCGTCGCCCGACGGGTGAGCACCGGCGGTGGGTCGATCGACTGATGCCGCCGGGGGTCCCGCTCGGGCAGGGTCGGGCGGCGTCGGGAGGAGCTGCCATGTCCCTGATCTCCCGGGGGTTCGGTCACCGCGCGTCGGCGGACACCCCCCGCGACCGCCTGCCACCGGGCCAGTACGACGTCGGCGCCGGCTTCCCCGTCCTGTCCGCCGGGCCGACCCCGCGGACGCCGCTCTCGGCGTGGGACCTCACCGTGCAGGGCGAGGTGGACGGCGTGCGCCGCTGGACGTGGGAGGAGTTCCGGCAGCTGCCCCGCGAGGCGGTCTCCGTCGACATCCACTGCGTCACCAAGTGGTCGAAGTTCGACACCCGGTGGGAGGGCGTCGCCGTCGACACGCTGCTCGGCGAGGTCCGGCCGGAGGTGGCCTACGTCGTGGCCTTCTGCGACGGCGGCTACACCACGAACCTGCCCCTGGCCGACGTGACCGGCGGCCGGGCCTGGGTGGTCGACACCTACGAGGGCGAGCCGCTGGCCCCCGAGCACGGCGGGCCGGCCCGGCTGCTGGTCCCGCACCTGTACTTCTGGAAGAGCGCCAAGTGGCTGCGCGGCTTCGCGCTGAGCCGCCTGGACGAGCCCGGTTTCTGGGAGACGTTCGGCTACCACGACCGCGGGGACCCATGGCTGGAACAGCGGTACAGCGGCGACTGACCTGGCTGCGGGCCACGGTCGTCGACAGCGTCCCCGAGACGGCCTGGGTGCGGCGGTTGCGCTTCGAGGTGCCCGGCTGGACGGGGCACCTCCCGGGCCAGCACGTCGACCTGCGCCTGACCGCGGAGGACGGCTACACGGTCCAGCGCAGCTACTCGATCGCCTCCGCGCCCGAGGACCCCCTGCTGTCCCTGATGGTCGAGCGGCTCGACGGCGGGGAGGTGTCGCCCTACCTCACCGGCGAGCTGCGCGCGGGCGACGTGCTGGAGCTGCGCGGCCCCATCGGCGGGTACTTCGTGTGGTCGGCGGGCGCGGACCTCGAGCGGGGCGAGACCCGGCCGGTGCAGCTGGTCGCCGGGGGCGTGGGCGTCGCGCCGTTCCTGGCGATGCTCGACCACCGGCGCCGCACCGGGGCCCCGTCGCCGGTCCGGCTGCTGTACTCCGCGCGCACGGCCGACCACGTCCTCGGCCGCGACCGGCTGGAGCCGGAGGCCACGATCACCCTCACCCGCGCGGCGCCGCCCGGGTGGCGGGGCCTGACCGGCCGCGTCGACCGCGCGGTGCTCGAGGAGCGGACGTTCGCGCCGACGGAGCGGCCGCGGACCTTCGTCTGCGGGCCCACGTACTTCGTGGAGGACGTCGCCACCGCCCTGGTCGACATCGGCCACGACCCGTCCTGGATCCGGCTCGAGCGCTTCGGCGGCCCGGGCGCCGGGACGTGACGGGCACCCGCCACCGCACCCGAGGAGCCGCCTTGTCCACGACCGACCCCGCCACCGCGCCCCCGGCCGCGCCGGTCGTCCGCCCGCTGGCGGTGGGCGACCTCGCGCGGCCCGCGGTCACCACCGTGGAGCCGCGGGCCCACCTCGCCGCGGCCGCGTACCTCCTGAGGCACGCCGGGGACGGCGCCCTCGTCGTCCTGCGCGACGCCGACGACCGCGTCCCGCTCGGGCTGGTCACCGACGCCGACGTCGCGCAGGCGGTCGCCGACGGCCGGGACCCGGAGCGGGTGCGGATCAGCGACGTCGTGTCCGGCCCCGCCGTCGTGGTGGAACGGGACACCACGGTCGCCGCGGCGCTGGACCTCGTGCTCGAGCGGGGGCTGATCCACCTCCCGGTGGTCGACGGCGGCCGGCTGGTCGGCATCGTCGGGATGGCGGACCTGTGCCGGGCCGTGCTCCGCGCCCCCGCGGACGCCGCGCAGGACGGGCCGGGGGTCCTCCCGGGTTAGACCCACGAGGTGGGCCGGCCCCCACGCTGGTCACCCCCGGGGCGGCGGGGCATGGGTCATCTGACCGTCCCGGGACCGCTCCCCCGTCCCCGACGCCGCCGAGGTCGTGCTGATCCAGTCGTCGATGGTCTCCCACCAGCGGTAGAGCCAGTCGGTCAGCCCGGCCTCGTCCCGCGGCACCTCCGCGGCCGGGATGAACCACCACCGCAGGTGCAGCGTCTTGTCGATGGGCAGCCCGCGCCAGACGTCCCGGACCGTGCTCAGGTGCTCCAGCCCGGTGTGCGCGACGAGGACGACGTCGGCGTGCGGCGCGGCCTGCAGCGCAGCGACCACGCCGCCGGGGCGCGGGGGCAGCAGGTTCCGCATCGCCTCGGCCCGCCGCACGGCCGCGTGGTGCCCGCGCTCGCGCAGCCGCTGGAGCGCCCGCACCTTGCGCCGCGGCGTGTAGTTGGCGCCCTCGGGGAAGATGAGCAGCGCGTCCTCCTCGCCGAGGTCGCGGGCGAGGTCGGCGATGGCCTCCTCCGGGCTCGGCCCGGCCGCCGGGTCGGCGGAGAGGAAGGAGTTGGGCAGCCGGTTGAGGTAGACGTCGACCAGCGGGTCCAGCTGCAGCACGTCCTTGAGCACGATCCGCGGCTGGCGCAGGTGGTCGCGGTCCATGAGCGTGTGCACCAACAGGAACGAGTCGCCGGGGCCGGCGTGCCGGGAGAGCACCACCATGGCGTTGGTCGAGCCGGGCACCCCGTCGTCCAGCGGCGACCAGGACTCGCCGTCGGTGACCAGCCGCAGCGCGAACAGCCGCTGCGCGGTCCGCATCAGGACGTCGAGCAGCACCCGCAGCACCGTGTAGTGCGCCGCCCGGGAGCGCGGGGAGTCCAGCCGGCGGCCGAAGCCACTCACCACCCACAGCACCGCCGCGGCGGCCAGCCCGGCCACCTCGAGGCCGAGGTAGACCAGCCCGAAGCACAGGAGCCGCAGCGCGCGCAGCCGCCCGGGCAGGAAGAACGACACGAGCACCGCTCCGACGACGAGCACCGGCAGCAGCAGGACGGCGACCGCGAGCACGCCGACCAGCAGCGGGCCGGCGACCCGGCGGACGCGGCGCGGGGGCAGCACCTCAGCCCATCCCGCCCCGGCCGGCGGCGACCCGGTCCAGGTACTCCCCCGCCGCGGCGCACGCCCGCTCGATCCGCGCCGGCACGCCGGAGAAGTCGCGGTAGCGCAGGTTGGCCGCCCCCGGCGGGTCCGGGTCTCCCGCGGGCAGCACGTGCACCGTGACCCCCTCCGGCAGCGTGGCGAGGTCGGCGGTGAACCGGTGCCGGCGGGCGATCTCGAAGGCGACGGTGGCCACCTCCCACGGCCGGGACGGCGGGGACAGGGGCCGGTCGATCCGCCCGACGTGCAGCACGTACACCGTCGCGGCGCCCAGCGTCACCGCGCGGCCGACCGGGATGCTGTGCACCAGGCCGCCGTCGAGGTAGTGCTCGCCGCCGATCTCCACCGGCGGCAGCAGCCCGGGCACGGCGCTGGAGGCGAGCACCGCGTCGACCAGGTCGCCGTCGGCGAACCAGTGCTCGGCGGCCCGCTCGATGCTCGCCGCGACGCACTGGAACGGGACGCGCAACTCCTCGAACGTCGGGACCGGCAGGGCGTCCTCGAGCATCTCCCGCAGCGGCTCGCGCGGGTGCAGGTGCGTGCGGGTCCGGACCAGCGTGCCGACCCGGCCCAGCACCGACCCGGCGAACACCCGCCGCGAGGCCAGCTCCCGCCACAGCGTGCGCAGCCGGTCCACCGCGTCCGGCGTCGGGTCGGCGGCGACGAACGCGCCGTTGATGGCGCCCACCGAGGTGCCCACCACCAGGTCGGGCCGGACGCCGCGCTCGAGCAGCGCCTGCAGCATGCCGACCTCGGCCGCGCCGAGCACTCCCCCGCCGCCGAGGACGAACGCGGTGCCGCCGGTCGCTGCCACACCCCGCATCGTGGCACCCGGGCGGCGCACCGCCACTCAGCCGGCCAGCTCGGCCATCGTCCGCAGCGTCTCCGGCGACCCGGAGACCAGCATCGTGGTCACCAGCGAGGCCTCCCACGCCGCGAGGTCGTCGGCGATCTTGGCGCGCGGCCCGACGAGGGCGACCTTCTCGACCATCGCGAGCGGCACGGCCGCGACGGCCTCGGCCTTCGCGCCGGAGAGGTAGAGCTCCTGGATGCGGGCGCACTCGGCCTCGAACCCCATCCGGGCGAAGACCTCGTAGTGGAAGTTCACCCCGCGCGCGCCCATCCCGCCGACGTAGAGGGCGAGCATCGGGCGCACCCGGTCGGCCGCGGCGTCGACGTCGTCGTCGACCTCCACCGGCACCGTGCAGGCCACCTCGAAGTCGTCCGCGGTCCGGTGGGCGCCCGGCCGGGCGAAGCCCTCGGCGAGCGCCGCGCGGTAGTGCGCGTCGTCGTGCGGTGAGTAGAACAGCGGGATCCAGCCGTCGGCGACCTCCGCGGCCAGCGCGACGTTCTTCGGGCCCTCCGCGGCGAGCAGCACCGGGAGGTCGGCCCGCAGCGGGTGGACGGTCGGCCGCAGCGCCTTGCCCAGCCCGGTGCCGCCGGGGAACGGGATGCGGTACTGCTCGCCGTCGAGGCGGACCACCTCGCGGGCGAAGGCCTGCCGGAGCACCGCCACGTACTCGCGGGTCCGGGCCAGCGGCCGCGGATAGGGCTGGCCGTACCAGCCCTCGACCACCTGCGGGCCGGAGACGCCGAGGCCGAGGACGAAGCGGCCGCCGGAGAGGTGGTCCAGCGTCAGCGCGGCCATGGCGGTGGCGGTCGGGGTGCGCGCGGACACCTGGACGACGCCGGTGCCCAGCCGCAGCCGCGTCGTCCGGCTGCCGAGCCACGCCAGCGGGGTGAGCGCGTCGGACCCGTAGGCCTCCGCCGTCCAGACCGAGTCGAAGCCGAGGTCCTCGGCGAGCGCGACCAGCTCGGCCTGGCCGGGCGGCGGGCCGGCGCCCCAGTAGCCCAGTGACAGCCCCAGCCTCATCGCCCGTCCTCCCGTCGACCCTGCCGATCGTTGTGCAGGTCACACCATCCTGATAGACCTGACGCTGTCGTCAAGTCCGGCCGCGGCCCGCGCCGCGCCGCCTCCGCCGGGGGTTCCCCATGCGCTTCACCAGCGAGCACGCCGCCTTCCGGAAGACGGTGCGCGACGTCGTCGAGCGGGAGATCGCCCCGCACGTCGACGAGTGGGAGCGGGCCGGCACCTTCCCGGCGCACGAGCTGTTCCCCAAGCTCGGCGAGCTCGGCCTGCTGGGCCTGGAGTACGACCCCGAGTACGGCGGGCAGGGCGCCGACCACCTGTTCAGCGTGATCCTCTGCGAGGAGCTGCACCGGTCCGGGTGCGCCGGCGTCCCGATGGCGATCGGCGTGCAGACGATGATGGCCACGCCGTCGCTGCACGAGTTCGGCAGTGACGAGCTCAAGCGCCGCTACCTGGAGCCGGCCATCCGCGGCACCGCGGTCTGCTCGATCGCCGTCACCGAGCCCGGCGCCGGCTCCGACGTCGCCGGGCTGCGCACCCGCGCGGTGCGGGACGGCGACGAGTGGGTCATCAACGGCAGCAAGCTGTACATCACCAACGGCACCCAGGCCGACTGGCTGTGCCTGCTGGCCCGCACCTCCGACGAGGGCGGCCACCGCGGGATGAGCCAGATCGTCGTCCCCACCGACACCCCCGGCTTCTCCGTCTCCCGGAAGCTGGACAAGCTCGGCAACCGCTCCTCCGACACCGCCGAGCTGTTCTTCGACGACGTCCGGGTGCCGGTGTCGAACACCATCGGCACGATCGGCCGCGGCTTCCAGCAGCAGATGGCGCAGTTCGTCGTCGAGCGGATGTTCGCCGCCTACGGCGCGGTCGGCAGCTGCCGGCACGCGCTGGAGCGCACCCGCCGGTACCTGCAGCAGCGGCAGGCGTTCGGCCGGCCGCTCGCGGCCAACCAGTACGTCGTCTTCCGGCTGACCGAGCTGTCGGCGCAGGTCGACCTGCTGCAGTCGCACAACTACGCGTGCGCGCAGGCGTACGTGGACGGCGAGGACACCACCCGGGCGGCCACGGTGGCCAAGCTGACCGCCGGCCGGCTGCTGCGCGAGGTGGCCGACGCGTGCCTGCAGTTCCACGGCGGCACGGGCTACATGGAGGAGACCTGGACCTCCCGGTTCTTCCGGGACAGCCGGCTGGCCTCGATCGGCGGCGGCGCCGACGAGGTGATGCTGCAGGTGCTGGCCCGGATGGACGGGTTCGACGCGTGAGCGGCGCCCCGCTGCTGCAGGCGCTGGTCGACGACCTCGAGGCCGAGTCCGCCGACCTCGACGCGCGCGTCGCTCCGCTCGACGACGACGCCTGGCTCACCTCCACCCCCGCGGCCGGCTGGGACGTCCGCGACACCGTCAACCACCTGCGGTTCTTCGACCGGGACGCGCTGCTCGCCGTCACCGACCCCGCCGGGTTCACCGCGCTGGTGGCCGGACTCGGCGACGGCGCGGGCGACTACGTGGAGCGGCTGACCCGCGAGGGCCGCGCCGATGCCCCGGCCGACGTGCTGGCCGCCTGGCGGTCCGGCCGGGCGGCGCTGGCCGCGGCCCTGCGCGCGGCCGACCCCGGCGTGCGGGTGCCGTGGTTCGGGCCGCCGATGAGCCCGGCGTCGTTCGTCACCGCCCGGCTGATGGAGACCTGGGCGCACGGGCAGGACGTCGTCGACGCGCTCGGCCAGACCCGGGAGCCGACCGCCCGGCTGCGGTCGGTCGCCGAGATCGGCGTCCGCGCCCGGCCGTTCGCCTACGCCGTCCGCGGCCTGCCGGCGCCCGACCGCCCGGTGCGGGTCGAGCTCACCGGCCCCGGCGGCGAGCGCTGGACCTGGGGGCCCGAGGACGCCGCCGACGTCGTCCGCGGGACCGCGCTGGACTTCTGCCTGCTGGTCACCCAGCGCCGGCACCGCGACGACCTCGACCTCGAGGTCACGGGCCCGGCCGCGCGGGAGTGGGCGGACATCGCGCAGGCCTTCGCCGGACCGCCCGGCGCCGGGCGGGAGCCACGGGGCGGGGCACCGCGGTGACGGCTCCCCTGCGGGTGGCCAACGTGTCCGGGTTCTACGGCGACCGGCACGCCGCCATGCGCGAGATGCTCGACGGCGGCGAGGTCGACGTCCTCACCGGCGACTACCTGGCCGAGCTGACCATGCTCATCCTCGGCCGGCAGAAGGCCGAGGACCCGGCGGCCGGCTGGGCGCGCAGCTTCCTGTCCCAGCTCGAGGAGTGCCTGGGCACCGCGCTGGAGCGCGGCGTCCGCATCGTGGCCAACGCCGGCGGGCTGAACCCGCAGGGCCTGGCCGCCGCCGTCAGCGGGCTCGGGGAGCGGCTCGGGCTGCCGGTGCGGGTGGCCACCGTGAGCGGCGACGATCTGCTCCCCCGCCTCGGCGAGCTGCGCGGCCGGCTGCGCGCCGGCGACCGCCCGCCGGGTGACCGCGACGTCGAGGACGCGCTCACCGCCAACGCCTACCTCGGTTGCCGCGGCATCGTGCGGGCGCTGCAGGCCGGCGCCGACGTCGTCGTCACCGGCCGGGTCACCGACGCGAGCCTCGTCGTCGGGCCGGCAGCGTGGCACCACGGCTGGGGCGGCGACGACCGGGGCGCGGCTGACCTCGACGCGCTGGCCGGCGCGACCGTGGCCGGGCACGTGCTCGAGTGCGGCGCGCAGGCCACCGGCGGCAACCACAGCTTCTTCGCCGAGCTGCTCGACGCCGACCCCGCGGCACTCGACCACGTCGGCTTCCCGCTCGCCGAGATCGCCGCCGACGGCACATCGGTGATCACCAAGCACCCCGGCACCGGCGGTGCGGTGACGGTCGGGACGGTCACCGAGCAGCTGCTCTACGAGCTCACCGGCAGCCGCTACGGCGGGCCGGACGTCGTCACCCGCTTCGACACGCTGCGGCTGCGGCAGGCCGGCCCGGACCGGGTGGAGGTGTCCGGCGCCCGCGGGCTGCCGCCCCAGGGGCTGCTCAAGGTCGCGGTCAACCGGCTCGGCGGCTTCCGCAACGCGATGACGCTGCCGCTGACCGGCCTGGAGGTCGAGCGCAAGGCGGAGCTGCTGCGCCGCCAGCTCGCCCCGGCGCTCGCGGGCATCGAGGACGTCACCGTCACCCTCGCCCGCACCGACTCCCCCGACGCCGGCGTGCAGGAGGAGGCCGCGGCGCTGCTGCACGTCACGGTCAAGGACCGCGACCGCCGCAAGGTGGGCAAGGCGTTCACCGTGCCGGTGGTCGAGCTCGGCCTGGCCAGCATCCCCGGCTTCCACGCCACCTCGGCGCCGCCGAGCCCGTCCCCCTACGGCGTCTACTCCGCCGCCTGGGTGCCCGCCGAGGAGGTGCCGCAGGTGGTCGGGCTGCCGGACGGGAGCACCGAGACCCTGCCCTCCGCCGTCCCCGCCGCGGCGGCCGCCGACGTCCCGGAGCCGGCCGGGCCGCCCGCGTGGGACGACGACGGGCCGACGCGCCGCGTCCCGCTCGGCCGGGTCGCCGGCGCGCGCAGCGGCGACAAGGGCGGCGCGGCGACCCTCGGCGTCTGGGCCCGTGACGACGACGGCTTCGCCTGGCTGGCCGCCTTCCTCACCCCCGACCGGCTGCGCGCGCTGCTCCCCGAGGCCGCCGCGCTGCCGGTCACCCGCGAGCTGCTGCCCGGGCTGCGGGCGCTGCTGTTCCAACTGCCCGGGCTGCTCGGCGACGGCGTCGCCGCGGGCACCCGGTTCGACCCGCAGGCCAAGGCCGTGGGCGAGTGGCTGCGCTCCCGCGTGGTCGACGTCCCCGAGCGCCTGCTGCCCCCGGAGGTGGATGCGTGACCGTCCTGGACGAGCGGGCCGCGGGCAACCGCGCGGCGATGCTGGAGCGGCTGGCCGAGCTGGAGGAGCAGCTCCGGCTGGCCACCGCCGGCGGCGGGGAGAAGGCGCTGGCGCGGCACCGGCAGCGCGGCAAGCTCACCGCGCGCGAGCGGATCGAGCTGCTGCTGGACCGGGACAGCCCGTTCCTGGAGCTGTCCCCCTACGCCGCGTGGGGCACCGACTTCCCGGTCGGGGCGAGCACGGTCACCGGCATCGGCGTCGTCGAGGGCGTCGAGGTCGTGGTGTCGGCCAACGACCCCACCGTCCGCGGCGGCACGTCCAACCCGTACACGCTGCGCAAGTCCGCCCGGGCGCACGACGTCGCGCGGGTCAACCGGCTGCCGTTCGTCAGCCTCGTGGAGTCCGGCGGCGCCGACCTGCCCACCCAGTCGGAGATCTTCATCCCCGGCGGCCGCGGCTTCCGCGACCTCACCCGGCTCTCGGCCGCGGGCATCCCGACCGTCGCGCTCGTGTTCGGCAACAGCACCGCCGGCGGCGCCTACGTGCCCGGGATGAGCGACCACGTCGTGATGATCGAGGACCGCAGCAAGGTGTTCCTCGCCGGGCCGCCGCTGGTGAAGATGGCCACCGGCGAGGAGGCCGACGAGGAGTCCCTCGGCGGCGCGGCGATGCACGCGCGGGTCTCCGGCAGCGCCGACCACCTCGCCGTCGACGAGGTCGACGCCATCCGGATCGGCCGGCGGATCGTGCGGAACCTCAACTGGCGCAAGCAGGGCCCCGGCCCCTCCCGGCCGGCCGACCCGCCGCTGCACGACCCGGAGGAGCTGCTCGACCTCGCCCCGGCCGACCTGCGGCAGCCGCTGGACCCGCGCGACGTCCTGGCCCGGGTCGTCGACGGCAGCCGGTTCGACGAGCACAAGCCGCTCTACGGCACCTCGCTGGTCACCGGCTGGGCGAGCATCCACGGCTACCCGGTCGGCGTGCTGGCCAACGCCCGCGGCGTGCTGTTCCGGCAGGACGCCGAGAAGGCCGCGCAGTTCATCCAGCTGGCCAACCAGACCGACACCCCGCTGCTGTTCCTGCAGAACACCACCGGCTACATGGTCGGCACCGAGTACGAGCAGGACGGGATCATCAAGGCCGGCTCGCAGATGATCAACGCGGTCTCCAACAGCACCGTCCCGCACCTGACCGTCAACATCGGCGCCTCCTACGGCGCCGGCAACTACGGCATGTGCGGCCGGGCCTACGAGCCCCGCTTCCTGTTCACCTGGCCCAACGCCAAGAGCGCGGTCATGGGCCCGGCGCAGCTGGCCGGCGTCCTCGACATCGTCGGCCGGGCCAGCGCCCGGGCCCGCGGCCGGGACTACGACGAGGAGGCCGCGGCCGCGATGCGCGCCGCGGTGGAGCAGCAGATCGAGACGGAGTCGCTGGCGCTGTTCCTCTCCGGCCGGCTCTACGACGACGGGATCATCGACCCCCGCGACACCCGCACCGTCCTCGGCCTCGCCCTGTCGGCGGTCCACAACGCCCCGGTGAGAGGACTGCACGACGGATGGGGGGTGTTCCGGCTGTGACCCGCGCGCTCACCTGCGTGCTGGTCGCCAACCGCGGCGAGATCGCCCGGCGGGTGTTCCGCACCGCCCGCGCCATGGGCCTGCGGACCGTCGCCGTGTACTCCGACGCCGACGCCGGGGCGCCGTTCGTGGCCGAGGCCGACGTCGCGGTGCGGCTGCCGGGCAGCACGCCCGCCGAGACCTACCTGCGCGCCGACCTCGTGGTGGCCGCCGCGCTGCGCGCCGGCGCCGACTGCGTGCACCCCGGCTACGGCTTCCTGTCCGAGAACGCCGACTTCGCCCGCGCCGTCGAGGACGCCGGGCTGGTGTTCGTCGGGCCCGGGCCCGACGCCGTGCGGGCGATGGGCAGCAAGCTCACCGCCAAGGAGCTCATGGGCCGGGCCGGGGTGCCCGTGCTGCCGAGCGTGGACGCCACGGGCCTGTCCGGCGACACCCTGGCCAAGGCCGCCGACGAGGTCGGCTACCCGCTGCTGGTGAAGGCGTCCTTCGGCGGCGGCGGGCGCGGCATGCGGACCGTCCGCGACGCCGGCGAGCTGGCCGAGGCGGTGGAGGGCGCCGGCCGGGAGGCGGCGTCGGCGTTCGGCGACGGCACGGTGTTCCTCGAGCGGCTGGTCGAGCGCCCGCGGCACGTCGAGGTGCAGGTGTTCGGCGACCGGCACGGGACGACGGTGGCGCTGTTCGAGCGGGAGTGCTCCATCCAGCGCCGGCACCAGAAGGTGGTCGAGGAGGCGCCCTCCCCCGCCGTCGGGCCGGAGCTCCGCCGGCGGCTGCAGGACGCCGCCGTGGCCGCCGCGCGGGCGATCGGCTACGTCGGCGCCGGCACCGTGGAGTTCCTGCTCGACGAGGGCGGGGACTTCTGGTTCCTCGAGATGAACACCCGGCTGCAGGTCGAGCACCCGGTCACCGAGGCGGTCACCGGCCTGGACCTGGTGCGCCTGCAGTTCGACGTCGCCGCCGGCCGCCCGCTGCCCCCGGAGGCGGTCTCCCCCACCCTGTCCGGCGCCGCGGTCGAGGTGCGCCTCTACGCCGAGGACCCGGCGCGCGACTGGCTGCCGCAGTCGGGCCGGCTGGCCGATTTCTCGGTGCCGGCCGACGCGGAGTTCCGCACGCCGCCCGGGCCGGGAGTCCGGCTGGACAGCGGCTTCCGCACGGGCGACGACGTCGGCGTGCACTACGACCCGATGCTCGCCAAGGTCGTCGCCTGGGCACCGGACCGCTCGTCGGCCGCGCTGGCGCTGGCCGGCGCGCTCGCCCGGGCCCGGCTGCACGGGCCGGTCACCAACCGCGACCTGCTCGTCCGCGTGCTGCGGCACCCGGCCTTCCTCGCCGGCGAGACCGACACCGGCTTCCTGGACCGGCACGGCCTCGACGTCCTCGCCGCCCCGCTGGTCGACGACGCCGGCCGCCGCGTGCACGCCGTCGCCGCCGCGCTGGCCGGGGCGGCGCTGCGGCGGGCGGCCGCGCCGGTGCTGGCCGGGCTGCCCTCGGGCTGGCGCAACAACCCCACGATGCCGCAGACCACCGCGTTCGACGCCGGCACCGTGCACTACCGCCTGCACCGCGACGGCGTGACCGCCGACGTCGACGGCGAGCCGGTGGACCTCCTCGTCCTCGGCACGGAGGTGACCGGCCCGGGCCGGGTCCGGCTCGACGTCGAGACCGGCGGGCTGCGCGGCGCCTACGAGGTGCACGTCGACGGCGACCGCAGCTTCGTCGACGGCCCCGACGGCGCGACGGCGTTCACCGAGCTGCCGCGCTTCCCCGAGTCGTCCGCCGCGGTGGCGCCCGGCTCGCTCACCGCGACCATGCCCGGCGCGGTCACGCGGGTGGCCGTGGCCGAGGGCGACGAGGTCCGCGCCGGGCAGCTGGTGCTGGTCCTCGAGGCCATGAAGATGGAGCACCCCGTGGTCGCGCCGGCCGACGGGGTGGTCACCTCCCTGCCCGCCGACGTGGGCGCGCAGGTGGAGACGGGCGCGGTGCTCGCGGTCGTCAGCCCGACAGCCCCCGAGAGCGGAGGAGACCGCGGTGCGTCCTGACCTGTCCGGCATCGACCCCCTGGAGCTCAACCTCGCCACCCGGTTCTCGGTGGGCGACGTGCTGACCCGCTCCGCGCAGCTGTTCCCCGGCCGCACCGCGATCGTCGACGGCGAGGAGGAGGTCACCTACGCCCGCCTCGACGCCGCCGCCGAGGCGTTCGGCCGCGGCCTGCTCGACGCCGGCGTGCGCCACCAGGAGCCGGTGGCCTTCCTGCTCGGCAACTCGTGGCGCTTCGCCGCGAGCTTCTTCGGCTGCGCCAAGGCCGGGCTGGTCGCGCTGCCGGTCAACCTGATGCTGGCGCCCGAGGACGTCGGGTGGATCCTCGCCGACTCCGGCACGGAGACCGTCGTCGCCGACCCGGTGTTCCTGCCGCTGCTCGAGGCCGTGCTGCCCGGGCTCCCCGCGGTCACCCGGGTGGTCGTCACCGGGGACGCCCCGGCGCAGGTCGCCGGGCGCGACGTGCTGCGGTGGGACGACGTCGCCGCCGACCCGACGCCGGTGCAGGTGATCGTCGACGACCGCGACACCGTGCACTGCCTGTACACCTCGGGCACCACCGCGCGGCCCAAGGGCGTGCTGACCAGCCACCTGGCGGTGCACGTCGGCGTGCTGAGCAACGCGCTGCAGGTCGGCCACCGGCGCGGCGACGAGTTCTCCGTCCTGCCGATCGTGCTGCCGCTGTTCCACACCACCGCGCTGGACACCCTGCTGCTGCCGGTCCTGCTCACCGGGGGCACCGCGGTCCTGCCCGGCGGCTTCGACCCCGAGGCCTTCCTCGAGGTGGTCGAGCGCCGCCGGGCGACCCACCTGATGCTGCTGCCGATGATGTACGCCGCGCTGCTCGCCGCCCCGGGCATCCGGACGCGGGATCTGTCCTCGGTGCAGCTGTGCATCTACGCGATGGCCCCGATGCCGCAGGAGCGGATCACCGCGATCGCCGCCGCGTTCCCGAACGCGAGGGTGCTGCTGGGCTCGGGGCAGACCGAGTGCGTGCCGGCGACGGTGTTCCAGTGGCCCTCGCACCAGGAGACGAAGGCGGCGTCGTGGGGGCCGTCGACGGTCACCGTCGACACCCGCGTCATGGACCCGGCGGGCCGGCTGCTGCCGCCGGGTGAGACCGGGGAGATCGTCTACCGCGGCCCGCACGTGATGAGCGGGTACTGGAACGACCCGGCGGCGAACACCGCCGCGTTCGCGCACGGCTGGTTCCACTCCGGCGACGTCGGCCACCTCGACGACGAGGGCGTCGTGTGGTTCACCGACCGGGTCAAGGACATGGTGAAGACCGGCGGGGAGAACGTCTCCTCCGTCGAGGTGGAGCGGGTACTGCTGGCGTCCCCGGAGATCGTCGAGGCCGCGGTGATCGGCGTCCCGGACGACCGCTGGGGCGAGGCGGTCACCGGCGTCGTCGTGCCGGCCGACCCGGACGCCGACCCCGCCGCGCTCGCGGAACGGCTGCTCGCCCACTGCCGGGCGCACCTGGCCGGCTTCCAGGTGCCCAAGCGGATCGAGGTCCGCACCGGGCTGCCGAAGACCGCCACCGGCAAGATCCAGAAGCACGAGCTGCGCGACGAGTTCCGTGGCTGACGCGCCCCTGGTCACCGTCGCCCGTCGCGGGCCGGCGGCGGTGGTGACGCTGGACTCCCCCACGAACCGCAACGCGCTGTCCCGCGCCCTGCTCGAGCAGCTGCACGCCGCGCTGCGGGAGGCGCTCGCCGACGACGCGGTGCGGGTGCTGGTGCTGACCGGCGCCGGGCCGGTGTTCTGCTCCGGCGCCGACCTCAAGGAGCAGCGCGCCGGCGGCGGTCCCGGGCCGGTCGGCCTGCCGGAGGTCCTCACCCTGCTGATGGAGGGGCCGAAGCCCGTGGTGGCGCGGGTCAACGGCGCCGCCCGCGCCGGGGGCCTCGGGCTGATCGCGGCCTGCGACCTCACCGTGGGCCTCGCCGGGGCGACGTTCGGCTTCAGCGAGGTCCGCATCGGGGTGGCGCCGGCGGTCATCGCCGTCCCCTGCCTGCGGCGCATGGACCCGCGGGCGGCGCGCGAGCTGTTCCTCACCGGCGAGCCCTTCGACGGCGCCCGCGCCCGGGAGGCCGGCCTGCTCGACCGCGCGGTGGCCGACGGCGACCTCGACGCCACGGTCGACGACCTCGTCGGTCAGCTCGCGCTGGGCGCACCGGAGGCGCTCGCCGTCACCAAGCGACTGCTGCGCGAGCTGCCCGGCGCCGACCTGCAGGAGGACCTCCGCCGGATGGCCGCGCTGTCGGCGGAGCGGTTCGGCTCAGCCGAGGCGCGCGAGGGCGTCGCCGCGCTGCTGGGGAAGCGCCGCCCCTCCTGGGTCACCGGCTAGGCCGGCCGGCGCCGCCGTCGGGCCAGGCCGAGGCCGGCAGGCCGATGGCGCCGGCCCACAGCCGGGTGAGCACCTCGACGGCGGCGTCCTCGTCGAGGTCCTCCACCGGGTCCTGCCACAGGTGCGCGAACGACTCGACCATCGCCCCGAGCGCGCTGGCCGCCGCGCGCGGCGGCAGGGAGGCGTCGGCCAGCCCCAGCTCCTGCAGCCGCTCCAGGCCCTCCATGCCGCGCCGCACGAACGCCTCCCGGACGTCGACCCGCAGCCGCCGGAACTCCTCGCGGGTGTCGGCCAGCGAGTCCAGGACGCGCAGGATCCGGGCGTGCCGGGTGACCGCCGTGAGGTACAGCCGGTTGGCCGCCTCGATCCGCTCGTAGGGTGCGTCGGCCGGTAGCCGCGGGCCCACCGCGGTGGCGGTGAACAGGTCCTCCACCACGACCGCGACGATCGCCCGCAGCAGCGACTCCTTGGAGTCGAACCAGGTGTAGAAGGTGCCGTGCGAGACGCCGGCCCGCTCGGACACCGCGTCGATCCGGACGTCGGCGAACCCGCGCTCCTCGAACAGCTCGCGGCCGGCCTGCAGCAGCGCGGCCCGGGTGCGCCGTCCCCGGTCGGTCACGGGGAGCTGGTCCTGCTGCGCGCCTGCCTGCGTGCCGGTCATCGCCCCACCTCCGCGTCCTCGGGCCCGGGCAGCCTGACACAGGCCGCAGGCAGTTGACGACCGCGTCAGGTCCTCGCCAGACTCCGTGACCCGGACCACAGCAGCGCGGGAGAGGGCAGACATGGACAGGGGCATCGGCAGCTGGCCGACGCGGCGGGCGTTCCTCTCCGGGGACCGCACCGCCCTGGTGTTCGGGGACCGGCGGCTCACCTACACCGACTTCGACCGGCGCACCGACTCCCTCGCCCGCGCGCTGCGCGACCTCGGCGTCCGCCAGGGCGACCGGGTCGCCGGGCTGCTGCTCAACAGCCCCGCCTTCCTCGAGACGATGTTCGCCACCGCCAAG
The DNA here is from genome assembly GCF_054050295.1 of Geodermatophilus sp. SYSU D01045. Classification (NCBI taxonomy): domain Bacteria; kingdom Bacillati; phylum Actinomycetota; class Actinomycetes; order Geodermatophilales; family Geodermatophilaceae; genus Geodermatophilus; species Geodermatophilus sp. SYSU D01045. The sequence continues at coordinate 87,265 of NZ_JBJGZB010000008.1, read as the reverse complement.
CTCGGCGCGGTCTTCGTGCCGATGAACCTGCGCCTGGCGCCGCCGGAGGTCGCCTACCTGCTCGCCGACTCCGGCGCCGACGTCTTCGTCTGGTCCGGGCCGCTGGCGCCGGTCGCCCGTGCCGCGCTGGGCGGCGAGGGCGTCCGCGTGCGCCACCGGGTCGTCGCCGACGGCGAAGCCGGCGACGGCGAGCTCCCCTTCGAGCCGCTGCTGGCGTCCGGCGAGCCGCGGGCGCTCGGCACCGACGTCGCCGGCAGTGACCTGTCCTGCCTGATGTACACCTCCGGCACGACCGGCCGCCCCAAGGGCGCGATGCTCACCCACGACAACCACTTCTGGAACGTCGTCAACGTCCTGTCGTTCGGCCGCGGGCTCAAGGAGAGCGACGTGACCGTGACGGTCGCGCCGATGTTCCACATCGGCGGGCTCGGCGTGCACACGCTGCCGCTGCTCTACCTGGGCGGCACCAACGTGGTCCTGCCGTCGTTCGACCCGTCGCAGACCCTCGAGGCGATGGCGCGGTCGCGGGCGACGGTGCAGTTCCTCGTCCCGGCCATGTGGGCCGCGCTGACCGCGGTCCCCGACTTCGACCGGCACGACCTGTCGGCGCTGGAGCTGGCCGTCACCGGCGGCGCGCCGTGCCCGCTGCCGGTCATCGAGTTCTTCCAGGGCAAGGGCCTGCCCTTCCAGGAGGGCTTCGGCATGACCGAGACCGCACCGGCGGTGTCGATCCTCGACGCCGACCACGTCAAGGAGAAGGCCGGGTCGATCGGCCGGGCGCTCATGCACGTGGAGGCGCGGATCGTCGACGAGGACGACCGGGACGTCGCCACCGACGTCGTCGGCGAGCTGGTGGTGCGGGGGCCCAACGTGTTCGCCGGCTACTGGGGCCTGCCCGAGGCGACGGCGGAGGCCTTCCGCAACGGCTGGTTCCACACCGGCGACCTGGGCCGGATGGACGCCGAGGGCTTCGTCACCCTCGTCGACCGCAAGAAGGACATGATCATCTCGGGCGGCGAGAACGTGTACCCGATCGAGGTCGAGCAGGTGCTCTACCGGCACCCGGCGGTGCGCGAGGTCGCCGTCGTCGGGGTGCCCGACCCGCGCTGGGGCGAGACGCCGGTCGCCGTCGTGGCGCTGGCCGAGGGCGCCGGGGCCGACGCGGACGCGCTGCTCGGCTACGCGCGCGAGCGGCTGGCCCACTTCAAGTGTCCGACCCGGGTGGAGTTCGTGCCCGAACTGCCGCGCAACGCGACCGGCAAGGTGCTCAAGACGACGCTGCGCAAGGAGTACGGCGGCGCCGAGGAGGCCGTGCAGCGGTGACGACGGCCGCGCCCGCCGCCGACCCGTGGACCACCCCCGAGCGGGTCGCGCTGCGGCGGCTGGCCCGCGACTTCGTCGCCCGCGAGGTCGCGCCGCACGTCGAGGAGTGGGAGACCGCCGGCGAGCTGCCGCGGGAGCTGCACCGCCGGGCGGCCGCCGCCGGGCTGCTCGGCGTCGCGTTCCCGGAGGAGGTCGGCGGCGGGGGCGGCGACGCGATCGACTCGGCGATCGTCACCGAGGAGCTGCTGCTCGGCGGCGGGTCGACCGGGGTGGCGGCGAGCCTGTTCACGCACGGGATCGCGCTGCCGCACGTCGTGGCCGACGGTTCCCCCGTGCTGGTCGACCGCTACGTCCGCCCGACGCTGGCCGGCGAGCTCATCGGCTCCCTCGGCGTCACCGAGCCCGACGCCGGCTCCGACGTCGCGTCGCTGCGGACCCGGGCGGTGCGCGACGGCGACGAGTATGTGGTCGACGGCGCCAAGACCTACATCACCAGCGGCGTGCGGGCCGACTTCGTCACCACCGCCGTCCGCACCGGCGGCCCGGGCCACGCCGGCATCTCGCTGCTGGTGGTCGACACGGGGACGCCGGGGTTCACCGTCGGCCGGCGGCTGGACAAGATGGGCTGGCGCTGCTCGGACACCGCGGAGCTGTCCTTCACCGGCGTCCGGGTGCCGGCGGCCAACCTGGTCGGCGCCGAGGGCAGCGGCTTCGTGCAGATCATGCGGCAGTTCCAGTCCGAGCGGCTGAGCCTGGCGGTGCAGGCGTACGCCACCGCCGCCCGCTGCCTGGACCTCGCGCTGGACTGGGTGCGGCAGCGGTCCACGTTCGGCCGGCCGCTGTCCTCCCGGCAGGTCATCCGGCACAAGCTGGCCGAGATGGCCCGGGAGGTGGACGTCGCGCGCACCTACACCCGCGCGGTGATGCAGCGCTGGCTCGCCGGCGAGGACGTCGTGACCGAGGTGTCGATGGCCAAGAACACCGCGGTGGCCGCCTGCGACTCCGTGGTCGACGCGGCGGTGCAGGTCTTCGGCGGGCTGGGCTACATGCGGGAGTCGGAGGTGGAGCGGCACTACCGCGACGCCCGCATCCTCGGCATCGGCGGCGGGACCACCGAGATCATGAACGAGGTCATCGCCAAGCGGCTGGGCCTGTAGGCCGCTCCCTCACCGCCGCAGCTCGTCCAGCAGGTCGAGCACCGCGCGGACGACGACCTCCGGGGCGTCCACGTGGACGTCGTGCCCGGTGTCGGCGACGACGAGCCGGCCGCGGGTGGACAGTGCGGCGAGCGAGCGCTGGGAGTCCTGCGCCGGCCGCTCGATCTCCGCGGCCTCCGCCGCGGACACCCCGGGCGCCACGGGCCCGGGCCGGCCGTGCGCGAGGACGACGAGCGGCAGGTCGCCGAGACCGCCCACGTCGGCCATCTCCCGGGCGGCCGCCTCCATGCCGGCGAACTCCGCAGCGGCGGTGCGCAGGCTGCCGCGGCGGGCCCCCAGCCGGCGCGCCCGCGCGCGGTACGGCTGCGGCAGCCGGTCCACGCTCCCCAGCGGCACGAACGGCAGCCGGGCCAGCAGCTGCGGCACACCCACGGCTGAGGCCACGGCGAGGGCACCGAGGGAGCGGGCCGCGAGGGCACCGAGGGAGCGGGCCGCGAGGGCGAGGCCGCGGCGGTGCGCCTCCGGGTAGCGGTCGGTCCACTCCTCCTCGTGCGTGGCGTCCACCAGCACCAGGCCCGCGACCGCCTCCGGGTGCGCGGCCGCGAACGCGCGCGCGACGAAGCCGCCGAAGGAGTGCGACCAGCACCACGGGGGTCGGGGTCCCCGCCGCCGCGAGGACGTCGGAGAGCTCCGCGGCCATCCGCCGGGGCGAGGTGAGCGGACCGCCGCGGCGCCGCGGGCTCTCCCCGTAGCCCGGCCGGTCGAACGCCAGGGCCCGGGTCGTCCCGGCCACCCGCGCGCGGACCGGCTCCCAGGTCACCGCCGGGCCGCCCGCGCCGCCGACGAACACGACCGCGGGCGTCCCGCTCCCGCCGTCGGCGCAGCTGACCGGCCCCGCCCCGGTCCGCAGCAGTCGCAGGGTGTCGTCGGCCGGGGACACCGGCGCGGGAGGGGCGTCGTCGTGCTCCGCCGTCACGGACGCGTGCTCCCCCACGGCCGGCCGCCGACGAGGACGCGCCCGGCGCCCGCCCCCCGGAGGGGACGGGCGCCGGGCGCGGGTCCGGCGGTTCAGCCGGCCAGCTGGGCGGCGAGCTCGCCCTCGAACGCCTCCTGGACGACCTCGGCGCCGCCGGGGACGTCGGCCGGCCGCAGGATGAGGCTCTGCGTGCTCGGCGAGACGCCGGTCTCGAACCCGTTGATCGGCACCAGCAGGCCGCCGGTGTCGACGTCCTCCAGCTCGCCGAACGCCGCGACGAGGCCCTCGCGGGTCAGGTCGCCGCTCTCGCAGGCGGCGTCGAGCACCTGGTTCATCACGTCGCCCATCGCGTAGCCGAAGATCGCGCCGAGGCTCGGCGTGACGTTCGGGTAGGCCGCCTCGTACTGCTCGAGCAGCTCGGGCTGGGCGTCCCACGCGGTGACCGGCGAGGCCACGTAGAGGTGGTCCTTGAGCCACTGCGCCGACGCGCCCTGCAGCAGGCCCGGCGCGAACACCGGGTTGCTGCCCAGGATCGGGACGTCGAGGCCCTGGGCCTGCGCCACCGCGGCCACCGAGGCGGTCTGCGTGGGCGCGACGGTGAGCACGATCGCGTCGACGCCGGCCGAGGCGAACTGGGTGACCTGGGCGGACATGTCCTGGTCGGTGGACTTGATCTGCGCCGGGATCACCTCCAGGCCGCGGGCCTCCGCGACGGCCTCGGTGCCGGCCAGGCCGTTCTCCCCGTACTCGCCCTCGAAGTAGATGTGCCCGACGGTGGCGCCGTCCTGCAGCAGCCCCTGGTCGAACAGGTACTGGTAGCCGTTGGCGATCTCGACGTCGTAGGTGGCGCCGAGGACGCCGGTGCCGGGGATCTCGGTGAGCGTGCGCGCCCAGGCCGACGGGAAGTTGACGATCTGGTCGCTCTCGTAGTCCCCGGCCAGCGCGGTGTTGATCGGCGACCCGATCGTCTGCTGCATCGCCAGCACGTTGGGCTCCATCGCGCTGTAGAGCTGCACGCCGGTCTGCGGCACGTAGCCGGTGTCCTGGACGTCGAGCTCGACGTCGTAGGTGTCGCAGACCTGGTTGTCCTCCCAGTACAGGGTGTTGCCGTTGGTGATGTCCTGGCCGAGCGCGGCGAAGACGCCGGTCAGGTCGGTGAGCACCCCGAGTCGGATGGTGGTGTCCTCCACGCCGACGTCGGTGGCGACGTCGCCGCCGCCCTCGCCTCCCCCACCGCCGCCGCTGTCCTCGGCCCGGGTGCTGCAGCCGCTGACGACGACGACGGTGACGGCGGCCAGGACGGTGGCCCCCCGCAGACGCACTGCTGCTCTCATCTGGCGCTCCCTTGCGCTGGTGGATCGGACGGTTCGGGGACGGTGCTGGACGCACCCGAGCCCGGTGTGGCGCTCGGGGATCCGCGGCCGGGTCTGCGTCCCCGGCGGCGGAAGCGGTGGGCGATCCCGACCAGGCCGCCGGGCTCGAAGAGGACGACGAGCACGATCGCCAGGCCGAACAGGTAGCGGGCGGCGGTGCCGGCGGCGATGCCGCCCTCGCCGGGCGCGCTGACGAGCGGCAGCACGTCGGCGAACTGCTGGAACACCAGCGGCAGGGCGGTGACGAACGCCGCGCCCAGCGCCGCGCCGCCCACCGAGCCGAGCCCACCCAGCACGATCATCGCCAGGTACAGCACCGAGACCGTCAGGCCGAAGGACTCCGGCGCGATGCTGCCGATCGACAGCGCGTACATCACCCCGGACAGCCCGGCGTACATGGAGCTGACCATGAACACCCGCGCCTTGTAGGCCTGCACGTTGACGCCCATGACCGAGGCGGCGACCTCGCTGTCGCGCAGCGTCTCCAGCGCCCGGCCGGGCCGGCTGCGCAACAGGTTGCGGGCGAAGACGTAGGCCGCCAGCGCCAGGACGATGCCGAGGTACCAGAGCCGCTCGGCCTCCCGGTAGGGCACGCCGAGGACGAACAGCGTGGGGTCGCTGTTGCCGAAGCTGAAGCCGAACAGCGAGAACTCCGGCACCGAGCGGCCGTTGAACCCGCCGGTGACCGGGGTCCAGGTGTTGAGCACGTGGACGCCGATGAACACCAGCCCGAGCGAGGCGACGCCGAGGTAGATGCCGCGCAGACGGGCCGCGATGGGGCTGAACAGCAGGCCGGCGAGGCCGGCGAGCAGCACGCCGAGCACCATGCCGACGATCGGCGGCAGCTCCAGCCCGCGCAGCGCCGCCCGGGTTCCCAGGCCGCCGGACTCGCCGGAGACGTAGGTGTAGGTGGTCGCGCCGACGGCGAGGAAGAAGGCGTGCGCCAGCGACAGCTGGCCGCTGGTGCCGACCAGCAGGTTCAGCCCGATCGCACCGACGATCGCGCCGGCGACGGCGAAGCCGGTGCGCAGCCAGAACTCCTCGACGTACAGCGGGAGCACCAGCAGCACGACGAGGGCCGCCACGAGCAGCACCGGCCGGAGCCACCGCTGCAGCGGCGAGCGGCCGGCCCCGGACGTGCCCGCGGCCGCGGTCCGCCGGGCCCCGGCGGGGGCGGAGAGGGTGTCAGACACGTGTCAGCTCCTTGGTCCCGAACAGGCCGGAGGGGCGGACGAGCAGCACGATGATCATCACGACGTAGGGCGCGACCTCGCCGAACCCACGGCCGAGGAAGGACAGCTCCTCCTGGTAACCGGCCACCAGCGCCTCGGTGATCCCGATGAGCAGCCCGCCGACCAGCGCGCCGCCGGTGGAGTCCAGGCCACCGAGGATCGCCGCGGGGAACGCGCGCAGCGCGACCGTGTAGGCCGCGGCGCTCACACCCGGCGTCGGGGCGCCCACGAGGAACAGCGCCGCCACCGCGGCGAGCACCCCGGCGACGATCCAGGCCAGCGCCGACACCCGGCCCTGCCGGATGCCCATGAGCGCGGCCGCCTCACCGTCCTCGGCCGAGGCACGCATCGCCACGCCCCAGCTGGAGTACTTGAAGGCGACGAAGAACGCGACGATGAGGATCCCGGCCACGCCCATGGCGATCAGCCGGTTCTCGCTGATGCCCACGCTGCCGATGCGGACCGAGTCGCCGCCCCACGGGTGCGGGACGTTGAGGATGTCCGGGCCGATCTGCCGGATGAGCTCGGTCAGGATGATGATGTCGACGCCGATGGTGACGATCGCCAGGCTGATCACCGGGGCCCCGCGGAGCTGGTTGATGACCAGCCGCTCGACGAGGAACGCCGCCAGCGCCGTGAACCCGACGCCGACGAGCACCGCGGGCAGGAAGCCGATCGGGCCCGACAGCCGGGCGATCGTGTAGGCGCCGAGCAGCAGCAGCGACCCGTGGGTGAAGCTGACCACCTCGCTGGCCTTGAAGATGATCACGAAGCCGAGCGCGATCAGCGCGTAGATGGCGCCCAGCGAGATGCCGTTGAGCAGCAGGGACAGGAACTGGGTCACGGCCGGCTCCCCGGGGCGTCGGTGGCGGTGGCGCCCTCGGTGGGCTGCGGGGCGGCGGTGTGCTGGGCGGCGGCCTCGGCGGGGCCGACCTCGGTGCCCGAGCCGAGGTAGGCGCGGATGACCTCGGGGTCGGACTGGACCTGCGCCGGGGTGCCGTCGGCGATGCGGCGGCCGAAGTCGAGGACGGTCACCCGGTCGGCCAGCGACATGACCATCCCCATGTCGTGCTCGACGAGGATGACCGAGATCCCCAGCGCCGAGCGGATCTCCCGGATGGCGTCGGCCATCCGGTCGGTCTCCTGCGCGTTCATCCCGGCGACCGGCTCGTCGAGCAGCAGCAGCCGCGGCTCGATGCACAGCGCCCGGGCCACCTCGACCCGCTTCTGGTCGCCGTAGGACAGCACGCCGACGGGGGTGTGCAGCTTGGCGCCGAGGTCGAGGAACTCGGCGATCTCGCGGATGCGCTCGCCGTGGACGCGCCCCTCCCGGGTGGCCCGCGGCAACCGCAGCCCGGAGGACAGGAAGCCCGCCTTCGTGAGGTGGTGGCGGCCGAGCATGAGGTTCTCGGCCACCGTCTGCGTGCCCGACAGCGCGATGTTCTGGAACGCGCGGGCCACGCCGACGCCGGCGATCTGGAACGGCCGCATCGCGTTGAGGCGGGCCTCGCCGAAGCGCACCTCCCCGGCGCTGGCCCGGTAGACACCGGAGAGGACGTTGAACAGCGTCGACTTCCCGGCGCCGTTGGGCCCGATCACGGCGTGGATGGAGCCCGGGACGACGGTGAACGAGACGTCGTTGAGCGCCTTGATCGCGCCGAAGGCGACGCTCACGCCGTCCACCTCGACCGGCGGGACGTCGTCCCGGGTGGTCGCCGCGGTCACGCCGTCCACCGCGAGAGGGTGCGGCGGGGCGCCCGCTCGACGCGCTCGGCGGCGGGCTCGGCCCCGCTGTGGCCGAGGTAGAGCCGCTGCACCTCGTCGGTGGCGGCGAGCTCGCGGGCGTCGCCGGACAGGGACACCTCGCCGACGTCGAGGACGTAGGCGCGGTCGGCGACGCCGAGGGCCATCGTCGCGTTCTGCTCGACCAGCAGCACCGACGTCCCCTGGCGGTTGATCTCGGCGATCACCTCGCCGATCTGGCCGATGACGCGGGGGGCCAGGCCCAGGGACGGCTCGTCGAGCAGCAGCAGCCGCGGGCTGGCCATGAGCGCGCGGCCGATGGCCAGCATCTGCTGCTCCCCGCCGGACAGCAGCCCGGCGCGCTGCCCGGCGCGGTCGCGCAGCACCGGGAACAGGTCGTGCACGCGGGTCACCGCCCGGGCCTTCGCGGCGCGGTCGCGGTTGCCCATCCCGCCGGCGCGCAGGTTCTCCTCGACGGTGAGCCGGCCGAAGATCCGCCGCCCCTCCGGGACCTGGACCACGCCCCGGCGCACGATCTGTCCCGGGTCGCGGCGGGTGAGGTCGGTGTCCTCGAAGCGCACCGTACCGCCGTCGACCCGGCCGCTGTGCAACCGCAGCGTCCCGGAGACGGTGCGCAGCAGCGTGGTCTTGCCCGCGCCGTTGCTCCCGAGCACGGCCACGACCGAGCCGTCGGGGACCTCCATCGACACGCCCCGGACGGCCTGGACGGCGCCGCCGTAGCTCACCTGCAGCCGGTCGACGGTCAGCACGGCGCCCCCCGCCCCCGGAGCACCCCCTGTGAGATGTGCCACATGCGGACGGACGATAGGGGGCACGTCAAGATCGCGGTTCCGGACCGGGAGGAACCGTGACCTGCCGGTGATACGACACCGCCCGGTCCGGCCGACCGGTGCGGGGCCGGGTGCGGTCAGGTCCCGGCGGCGTCGAGGACGCGGACGGTGCCGTCGCCGGAGTTGGTGACGAGCAACCGGCGCCCGTCCGGGGTGACCGTGACGCTCGTCGGGTCGGTCCCGGTGGGGATCCGCGCCGTGACGGCGCCGGTGGCGGTGTCGACCACCGCCACGGTGCCGTCCTCCACGTTGGCGGTGTAGAGGTGGCGCCCGTCCGGGGCCCAGGTGACGTCCTGCGGCCCGGCGCCCACGCCGGACACGGTGGCCACCACGGCGTCCGTCGCCGGGTCGAGGATCGTGACGTCGTCGCTGATGAAGCCGACCACCGCGATCCGCGTCCCGTCCGGCGAGGTCTCCAGGGCGTGCGGCCCGTCGCTGACGGGGATCGTCCCCAGGACCCGGCGGTCGTCGAGGGACAGGACGGTCACCACGTCGGAGAAGTGGTTGGTGACGTAGACGGCCCGGCGGTCGGGCGCGAAGGCGACCCAGTGCGGGGACGGCGCGACGTCGACCCGGTCCACCAGCGCCCCGGTGGCGGCGTCGAGGACGTCGAGGTGGTCCTCGTCGTAGTAGGGCACGTAGAGCAGCCGGCCGCCGGGGTCGGTCGCCATCGCGTACGGGCCGCGGCCCACCGGCACGGCGCCGACCACGGTGTCGGTGGCGGTGTCGATGGTGACGACGACGTCGGTGGCGAACTCCTCGTCGTAGGCGGAGACGAAGACGCGGGTCCCGTCCGGGGAGGTGGTGACCATCTGCGGCGGCGCCTGCGGCACCGGGATGGTCGCCGTCACCGCGGCCGTGCCGGGATCGAGGCGGAGGACGGCGCCCTGGACGGGGTCGGCGACGTAGGCGGAGCGGCCGTCGGGGGTGAGCGCCAGGTGGTGCGGCGACGAGCCGACCGGGACCGCGGGGCCGACCCCCGGGGTGGCGGCGCTGGCGGCCGAAGGGGGTGCGGGGCCCGACGACGGGGTGGGGCTCGACGTCGTGTCGGCGTCCTCGCCGTGCGCGTGCCCCCCGGCGCCGGCCGGGGTCGCGCCCGCGTCCGCCTGCTGCTCGAGGGTCTCTGCGCCGCCGGGCCAGAGGAGCACGCCGACCACCACCGCCGCCGCGAGGAGCGCCAGGCCGAGGCCCAGCGCGACCCCGCGCCGGCGGGCCCGCCGCAGGCGGTGTCTCCCGTGCACGACCGCGTGGTCCTGCCCCATGACGGATCACCCCCGTCCACCGTCCGGGTGTGCGTGTCGCAGGGGATGCATCGTCGGGGCGCCCGCGGACCGGGACAAGGGGGGCGGACGCGCCGGCCCGCCGAGACGCGGGAGGGGCGGCCCCGGAGACCCGGGACCGCCCCTCGTCAGGTGCCGGGCGTCAGTCGTTCGTGCAGGTGAGGTACTCGAAGCCCTCCTGCGCGACCTCGAACGGCTTGAACGTCGGGTCACCGAAGCGCGGGTCGTGCTCGACGACGTAGTACTTCGTGCTGCCGCCGGCCGCGGCGAAGATCGACGGGAAGTCGATGGTGCCGCGACCCACGATCTCGATCCGGCGGTCCGTCCCCCGCAGGTCCTTGACGTGGAACAGCTGGATCCGGTTGCCGTACTCCTCGATCACCTCGACCGGGTCGAGGCCCGCGTAGGAGACCCAGTACAGGTCGAGCTGGGAGACGACGTTCTTCGCCTGGGTGTGCTGCATCAGGATGTCGAAGGCGGTGCGGTCGCCGAAGACCCGCGTGAACTCGAAGTCGTGGTTGTGGATCATCAGCGTCTGCCCGGCCTTGCGCGCCTGCTCGCCGACGGCGTCCAGGTACTCGGCGTAGGCGACCCAGTCGGCCTCGGTCGGCAGCGGCTGCGTCCACGGGGCGCCGGCGCTGCTGCCGGAGCCGAAGTACTTGATCCCGAGGACGCGGTTGTCCTCGAGGATCTGCGCGATGTCGGCCGGCTTCGTGTGCGTGCCGACGTCGACGTGCCGGGCCGACGCCTTGAGGCCGTACCGGTCGAGCAGGGCCCGATACTCCTCGGCGGACCAGCCGCTGAGGGTGTACGGCTCGACGTTGCGGTAGCCCATGTCGGCCAGCCGGCTCAGGACCTCCTCGTGGCGCTGCTGCTCGTCGCCAGAGCTGATGTAGTCCGCGAAGGTGTAGAGCTGGATCGAGATCTTGTTCAGCGGCACCCGGGCGCAGTCGGCGCCGGTGTGGCCGGCGGTGGAGGGGGCGGCGTTCGCGGGGCCGACGAGGCCCACGAACAGGAGTGCGGACAGGGCGGCCAACAGGACGGCTCGCGTCAGGTAACGCAGGTCTCTCACGGGGTCGATCGGTCCTCTCGGGAGTGACGGCGCACGTCCCACCCCGGAGCACCCAGGTGGAGCCGGTGATCCGCGGTGATCTGTGCCGTGCGCCACAACCTAGCGAGACTTGCGCTCTCGGCAAAGCGCAAGTGCGCGCAGTAGTGAGCGCAACGGGCGACACGCCGTAGCGCGCCCATCACCGCAGGTCAAGGGGACGGTCGTACGGACTTCCCCGTCTCGTTAGTCACCGTTTGGTCACGGATTGTCGACTTATTTACTCCCGCTACCTAACGTCTTGCCGGGCTGCCAGAGAGTGATCGCCGGTGGTTCCCCACCGGCGGTCGGCGGTCCTCGTCCGACATGGGAGACGGTCCTTGAAGAAGAGAGCTCTTCCCCTGGTCGTGGGCGCCGCGCTGGTCGCGGTGGCGATGCCCACGACCGCGAACGCGGCACCCCCGCAGGATGACCCCGGCGCGGTCCAGGACCGCGCGCACGACCTGCCCAACCCCCTCGGTGACAAGCAGCGCGAGCTGCGCCAGGAGGCCCTCGAGCAGGTCGTCTCCGGCGAGGCGACGCCGACCGGCGACAACAAGGTCGTCGAGGTCGCCCGAGGCCAGTACGTCGAGCTGGCCCAGGAGGACAGCGACGCCATCTGGACCGTCCTGGGCGAGTTCGGCGACCTGCCGCACAACGAGATCCCGGAGCCCGACCGGTCGGTGGACAACACCACGATCTGGGCCGAGGACTTCTCGCAGCCCTACTTCGACCGGCTGCTCTACAGCTCCGCGGACGGCGTCAACTCGGTCGCGAACTTCTACGAGGAGCTGTCCTCGGGCCGCTACACCGTCACCGGTGAGGTCGAGGACTGGGTGACCGTCACCCAGCACGAGGCGGCCTACTACGGCGAGGGCGACGACGGCCGGCGCCCGTGGGAGTTCGTCAACGACACCGTCAACACCTGGTACGCGAAGCAGCTGGCGTCGGGCAGGACGGCCGAGCAGATCGACCAGTACCTCGCGCAGTTCGACGTCTGGGACCGCTACGACCACGACGGTGACGGCGACTTCGACGAGGCCGACGGCTATATCGACCACTTCCAGGCCGTGCACTCCGGCATGGGCGAGGAGGTCGGCGGCGGCGCCCTCGGCGAGGACGCCATCTGGTCGCACCGCTGGTACAACCAGACCACCCGCATCGGCGCCGGCGGCCCGACCGTCGACGGCGCGGTGAACCCGCTCGGCGGCACCCGGGTCGGCCAGTCGAAGTACTGGATCGGTGACTACACCGTCGAGCCCGAGAACGGCGGCGTCGGCGTCTTCGCCCACGAGTTCGGCCACGACCTCGGCCTGCCGGACCTCTACGACACCTCCGGCAACAGCGGCGGCGCCGAGAACAGCACCGCCTTCTGGACGCTGATGTCCTCCGGCTCCTACGGCAACAGCGGCCGGCCGGCCGACGGCATCGGCACCAAGCCGATCCACATGGGCGCCTGGGAGAAGCTGCAGCTCGGCTGGCTGGACTACGAGGTGGTGGCGCCGGGCGCCCACGCCAGCGTCCGTCTCGGCCCCGCCAGCACCAACACCCGGCAGGCACAGGCGGTCATCGCCGTCCTCCCCGACCGCGAGGTCACCACGGACATCGGCGACCCGTACGAGGGCGAGGACTTCTGGTACTCGGGCCAGGGTGACGACCTCGACCACTCGATGCTGACCCCGCTGCCCGCCGGCGCGACCACGCTGACCGCCAAGGTCCGGTACGACATCGAGCAGGACTGGGACTACGCCTACGTCGTCTACTCGACCGACGGCGGCAAGACCTTCACCCCGCTGGCGACGAACCTGTCGACGACGACGGACCCCAACGGCCAGAACTTCGGCCACGGCATCACCGGCAGCACCGACGGCGAGTGGGTCGACCTGACCGCCTCGCTGGCCGGCGTCCCGGCGGGTGCGCAGGTGGGCTTCCGGTACTGGACCGACGGCGCCGCCACCGAGCCCGGCCTGCAGGTGGACGCCGTGCAGATCGGCGGCGCCCCGGCGACGGCCTGGACCCTGAACGGGTTCACCACCAGCACCGGGACGGCGACGGAGGAGTTCTTCAACGCCTACATCGCCGAGAACCGCGTCTACCGCGGCTACGACGCCGGCCTGCAGACCGGCCCGTACAACTTCGGCGACCCGTCGCGTCCGGACTGGGCCGAGCGGCTGCCGTACCAGGACGGCCTGCTGATCAGCTACTGGAACGCCCAGTACACCGACAACAGCGTCGGCGCCCACCCGGGTGCCGGTCTGGTCCTGCCGGTCGACGCCCACCCGGGCCTGCTCTACGAGCCGACGGACGACGAGCCCGACAACGGGGCCGACCGCGAGTCCTTCCGGCCGCGCATCCAGTCCTACGACTCCACCTTCGGGCTGCAGCCGACGGACCGGATCACCCTGCACGACCCGGACACCGGCGTGGCCGGCACCTACGGCGGGCTGCCCGCCGTGCCGACCTTCGACGACACGCAGGACTGGTACGTGGCGCCGGGTGAGCAGACCGACGCCAACGGCTGGACCGGCGTCGACGTGCCGGACACGGGCACCCGGATCACCGTGGTCAGCACCAGCGCGCACGACGGCTTCATGCAGGTGCACGTGAACTGACCCGACCGACGCAGACGGCCCCCCGGCATCAGCCGGGGGGCCGTTCTGCGTCCAGGGGCAGCGGGGCCGGCGCCCCACGGGGCTCAGCGGGGCCGGCGCCCCACGGTGGTGAGCCGCACGGTCTCCGGCAGCGCGCGGAGCGCGGCGAGCAGGTCCGCCGGCAGCTCGGCGCCCACGTCGGTGACCGCGTACCCGAGCTCGCCCCGGGTGGCGAGGACCTGGCCGTCGACGTTGAGGCCGTGCTCGCCGACCAGCGCGTCGACGCGGGCGAGCACGCCGGGCACGTTGCGGTGCAGCAGCGCGAACCGGGCCACCGACGACCCGTGCAGGGCCACGGTCGGCAGGTTGACGCTCAGCGTCGTCGTCCCGGTGGTGGTGTAGTCGACCAGCTTGCCCGCGACGAACCGGCCGATGTCGTGCTGCGCCTCCTGCGTCGACCCGCCGACGTGCGGGGTGAGGATGACGTTGGGCAGGCCGCGCAGCACCGAGTCGAACGGGTCGCCCTGCTCGCGCGGCTCCTCGGGAAACACGTCGACGGCGGCCCCGGCGACGTGGCCGGACAGGACGTGCTCGCGCAGCGCCTCGTGGTCGACGACGAACCCGCGCGAGAGGTTGAGGAACAGGCTGCGCCGGCGCATCCGGGCGAACTGCTCGGCGCCGAACAGCCCGGCGTTCCCGGCCCGCCCGTCGACGTGCAGCGTCACCGTCTCCGCCCGCTCGAGCAGCTCCTCGAGGGTGTCGCAGCGCTCCGCGTTGCCCAGCGCCAGCTTGTCCTCGAGGTCGTAGAACAGCACCCGCATGCCCAGCGCCTCGGCGAGCACCGACAGCTGGCTGCCGATGTTGCCGTAGCCGACGATCCCGAGCGTGCGCCCGCGGATCTCGTGGCTGCCGGCGGCCGACTTGTCCCAGCTGCCGGCGTGCAGCGCGCGGTCCCGGTCGACCAGCCGCCGCGCCAGGATGATGATCTCCGCGATCGCCATCTCCACCACGCTGCGGGTGTTGGAGTAGGGCGCGTTGAACACCGCGACGCCCGCGGCGGCCGCCGCGGCGAGGTCGATCTGGTTGGTGCCGATGCAGAAGGCGCCGACCGCCGCGAGGCCCGGCCGGGCGCGCACGACCTCGGCGGTCACCTGCGTCTTCGACCGGATCCCGAGCAGGTCAACACCCTCCAGCGCGTCGACCAGGTCGGCCTCGTCCAGCGCTCCCCGGAGGGACTCGACCCGGTAGCCGGCCTCCCCGAGGATGTCGGCCGCCACCGGGTCGATGTTCTCCAGCAGCAGGGCTCTGGGCACTCGGGGGACCTCCTCGACCGCGGGACCGCCGGCCGGACCCCGTCGGGACGAGTATCCCGTCGCGGCGGGGGCGGTCCGGTCAGCGGGGGTCCGGCCCCCGGCGGGCGGCGCCGAGGTGGCGCGCCCCGGCCTCCCCGAGGAGGGCGGCGTCGACGGCGACCGTGACGATCGTGGCGCCCTCGGCGGCGAACCCGGCCGCCTCCTCGCCGCTGTAGGCGTGCACGCCCACGGGCACCCCGGCGGCGACCGCGCGGGCGACGATCGAGGACAGCACGCCGCGCAGCTCCGCGCGGTGCTCCTCCCCCGTCAGCCCGAGCGAGAGGGACAGGTCGCCGGGGCCGACGTACACGCCGTCCAGCCCCTCGACGGCGAGCACGGCGTCGAGGTCCTCCAGCGCGGTCGCGGCCTCCACCATCACCACCACCAGCGGCTCGTCGGCACCCCCGGACAGCCGCCCGATCGAGCGGGTCCCGGCCGGCGCGTACCGGGTGGCGGCCACCACCTCGCGGGCGTGCGCGGCGTCGCGGACGTTGGGCACGACGACGCCGCGGGCGCCGAGGTCGAGCGGGCGGCCGACGTCGGCGAAGGCGGGGCTGCGGGTCCGGACCAGCGGCACCGCGCCGGCCGCGGTGATCGCCGCCGCGGTCCCCGGCAGGTCGGCCTCGGCGGTGGCGCCGTGCTGCAGGTCGACGACGACGTAGTCCGCGCCGGTGCGCGCCAGCACCTCCCCGGTGACCGCACCGGGCAGCAGGCTCCACAGCCCGTGCGCGGGCTCCCCCGCCGCCCAGCGGCGCCGCAGGTCCGCCGCGCTCGCCACCATGCCGCCCCGTTCCCCGCCGCCCCGTTCCCCGTCGCCCCGTTCCCCGTCGCCCCGTCGTCCACCCGCCCGCCGTGCGCCGTCGTCCCGGCGCGGGCACCCGCCAGGCCGGCGCGCCACGGGCCGGGGCCCTCCGTCGCGGCCTGGCGGGGCAGATCCAGTTTCGGTAAGCCCGGCCCGGCCCGCGACCCGACGAGAACGGAACCGTCCGCGGAGGGTGAGCCCGGACCCCGGACGCGCCCGGCAGCATCCCCGTGCCGGCCGGAGGAGGTGGGTCGTGGAGTCGACGCGTGCCCGACGGTGGGAGGCCCGCGGCGCGCTGGCGCTGGCCGCCGCCGCCCTGCTCGTACTGCTGGAGTCCGCCAACGGCCGCGGTCTGTGGCTGATGGCGCTGGTGGTGGTGACCGCCGTCGCCGTCGTCGCCGGGGTCTTCTGGTTCCTGCGCCACGGCCGGATCAAGCGCTGGTTCGCCCTCGCCCTGGTCGTGGTGGCCCCGCTCGCGCTCGTCGTGGTCTTCCTGGCCGAAGACCTGGTGCTGGCCGCCGTCCTGGCCGCGCTGCTCTGGGCCGCTGCGCTGGGCACCGCGCGGGCCGCGCTGCGGCCGGACCCGTCGGCGTGGGCGCTGCCGGTCACCGAGGTACCCCCGCCCCGGCACCCCTTCCTCGTGATGAACCCGCGGTCCGGCGGCGGCAAGGTCGGCCGGTTCGCGCTGCGGGAGAAGGCGGAGGAGCTCGGTGCGGAGGTGGCGCTGCTGGACCGGCCGGGGACCGACGTGCAGCAGCTCGCCCGCGACGCGCTCTCCCGCGGCGCGGACCTGCTGGGCGTGGCCGGTGGCGACGGCACGCAGGCGCTGGTGGCCGACGTCGCCGCCGAGCACGACGTCCCGTTCCTCGTCATCAGCGCCGGCACCCGCAACCACTTCGCGCTCGACCTCGGCCTGGACCGGGAGGACCCGTCCCGCTGCCTCGACGCGCTGCGCGACGGGGTGGAGGCGCGGATCGACCTGGGCGCGGTCAACGGGCGGCCGTTCGTCAACAACGCGTCCTTCGGCGCCTACGCCGAGATCGTCGAGGACCCCGGGTACCGGGAGGACAAGGCCGGGACCACCCTCGCGGCGCTGCCCGACCTGCTCAGCCGGCGGCGCGGCGCCCGCCTGCGGGCCGAGGCCGGGTCGCTGGTGGTCGACGGGCCGCAGGCGGTGCTGGTGAGCAACGGCTCCTACGACGAGTCCGACCTCGCCGGGATCGGCCGGCGGTCCCGGCTCGACCGCGGCGTGCTCGGCGTGATCGCGATCCGGGTCGACAGCGCGCGGCAGGCCGTCGAGCTGCTGCGCGGCGCCCACCAGCGGGGCATCCGGACGACGGAGGCGCGCGAGGTGCTCGTGACCGCCGACGTGCCCGAGGTCCCCGTCGGGATCGACGGCGAGACGGTGCGGCTGGCCACGCCGGTGCGGTGCACCGTCCGCCCCGGGGTGCTGCGGGTCCGGCTGCCGCGGGACCGCCCGGGCGTGCGGGCGCCGCGGGCCCGCGTGCAGTGGACGTCCCTGTGGTCCCTGGCCCTGGGCCGGCCGCCCCGGGTCGAGCCGGCCGCGCCCCCGGTCCCGCCGGCCCCCGTCGGCGCGGACCAGGCCGCTCAGGCGCCTGGCACGGACGGCTGAGCTCCGCTGCCCCGGCCCGCGTCCGGCGGGGCGTCCCGCGGGCCGGGGACGCCGGGCGGCGGAGCGGCGGGCGGCCCGGCGGCGTCCGGCCAGGCGGCGCCGGTCTCCCGCCGGAAGGCCTCGACCGCGGCCCCGATCGTGGGGAAGAAGTCCTGCGCGCCGATCTCGCCGGCGAGGCCGTAGCGCTCGATCTTGCGGCGGACCGGGTCCTTGAGCTCGGCGAAGACCAGGCTCTGCCCGCGGGCGGCGAGCGTCCGGTCCAGCTCGAACAGCACGTCGGCGGCGGTGGTGTCGACGTCGGTGACCGGCTCGGCCGCGACGACGATCCACCGCGGCGCGGGCTCGGTGCGGGCGAGGGCGGTGACCTCGTCCCGGAAGGTCTTGGCGTTGGCGAAGAACAGCGGCGCGTCGAACCGGTAGATGACCAGCCCGGGCAGCCGGCCGGCCGCCGGGTAGGAGTGCACGTCGTGGTAGCCGGGCAGGCCGTCGACCCGGCCCAGCTCGGTCTCGTACGGGTGCCAGGCCCGCCGGAACACGTTGAGGATGGACAGCCCGACGGCGAGCGCGATGCCCGGCAGCACCCCGAGCAGCGCGACGCCCGCGAAGGCGACCAGTGACAGGGTGAACTCGACGCGGCGCTGCCGCCACAGCCGGACGGTGCCCGGCAGGTCGGCCAACGACAGGGACGCCGTGATGACGACCGCCGCCAGCGCCGCCTGCGGCAGGTCGCGGAAGAGGCCGGGCAGGAACACGATCATCAGGAGCACCAGCGCGGCGCCGGTGACCCCGGTCAGCTGGGTGCGGGCGCCGGCCCGCTCGGCGACCGCGGTGCGGGAGGCGCTGGTGCTCACGGGGAAGCCCTGGAACAGCCCGGCGGCGAGGTTCGCCGTCCCGATGCCCACCATCTCTTGGCCGCCGTGCACCTCCTGGCCCGTGCGCGCGGCGAACGACGACGCCGTCGAGATCGTGTCGGCCAGGGACACCAGCGCGATCGCCAGGGCCCCGGCGACGATCACCCCGAGGTCGGACCAGCCGACCGAGGGGATCGTCAGCGGCGGGAAGCCCTGCGGCAGCTCCCCCACCAGGTCCGCCCCGCGCTCCCCCAGGTCGAAGGCCGCGCTGACGGCGATGGCCAGCACGACCATGACGAGCACCGCCGGCACCTTCGGCCACCACCGCTGGAGTGCGAGGACCAGCGCGACCCCGCCCAGCCCGACCGCCGCCGCGGCGGGCACCGCCTCGCCCTGCGCCACGCCCTCCACGAAGCCTGCCGCCTCGCCGACGACGCCGTCGGCGTCGACGGAGAACCCGAGCAGCTTGGGCAGCTGGCCGACCAGGATGGTCAGCGCCAGCCCGTTCATGTAGCCGATCATGGTCGGCTTGGAGAGCAGGTCGGCGACGAAGCCCAGGCCGGTCCAGCCGGCCACGACCATGACGACCCCGACCACGAGCGCGAGCACCGACGCCAGCGCCACCGCCCGCCCCGGGTCCCCGCCCGCGACCACCAGCGGCAGGATGGTCGCCGCGATCATCGGCCCGAGCGAGGAGTCGGGGCCGAGGACCAGGATGCGGGACGGGCCGAACACGGCGTACGCCAGCAGGCAGGTGATCGTCGTGTACAGCCCGGTGATCGCCGGCAGCCCCGCCAGCTCGGCGTAGGCCATGCCCTGCGGCACGAGCAGCGTGGCCAGCACCACGCCGGCGACGACGTCGCGGGGCAGCCACGCGCGGCGGTACCCGCGCAGGGCCAGGAGACCGGGCGGGACGGCCCTCCGGGTCCCCCGGGACCGGCGCGGGCCGCCCGGGTCAGCCGGCCGTCCGCCGGACGCGGTAGCGCTCACGGAGCCGCTTCTCCACCAGGATCGGGACGAACGCCTGCACCCGCGCGCCGGCGAACGCCGCGAACGCGGCCACCGCCCGCGCCCGGACCTCCCCGGGGTCCGCGCCGTACTCCTCCGCCAGCCGGGCCACGAGCGGACCGAGGAACGCGTCCGCGCCGGGGACGGCGCCGTCGTCCGCCGAGAGCGGCTCGGCGACCACGCTCATCTCGCTCCTCCTCGCCCCGGGGACGGACGGGCCGGGACCGTGCCACGGTCCCGGCCCGCGGTGGTCCCGGGCCTCACCCGCCGAGGACGATGCCCGGCGCCCCGCCCGCCCCGGCGTCCAGCCGGCGCACCAGCGCACCCGCGAGGACGCCGAGCGCGTTGGTGGCCCAGTGCGCGCCGGCCGAGGCGACGACGCTGCCGCTGCGCCGGCGCAGCTCGCCGAACACCAGGCCGCCCGCGGTGGTCACCACGACGGTGCCCCCGACCACGGCGGCGGGGAAGCCGCGGACGCCCTCCCCGGCGGCCAGCACGGTCGGGACGTGCCACAGGCCGAACAGCACCGCGGTGGTGACCAGCACCTGCCAGGGCCGGCAGTGCCGGGCCAGCACCGCCCACAGCACCGAGCGGAACGCCAGCTCCTCGAGCACCACCGTGCCGAGCGGGATGCTGAGCAGCACCTTCGACAGCACGCCGGCGGGCGGGAGGTCGTAGCGGTCGTCCAGGAAGACCGGCCGGGTCGGCGGCAGCGCGACACCCACGGCGTAGACGGCGACGACGACGCCCACCGCCCCCAGCGCCCACCGGCAGCCCGCCCCCAGCCGGTCGCGGCCCAGGCCCAGCTCGGACCAGCCGAACCCGGACAGGCGCGCCCCCGCGAGGAGGGCGGCGCCGGCGAGACCGCGCACCCACCACGGCGGGCGCACGAGCGGGCCGGCCACGGCGAGGACGGCGATCGCCGCGACGACGGTCCCGCTGCGCAGCCGGGCGCGGGTGGAGGAGGTCACGGAGCCGCGCCGGCCGTGTCAGTACCGGCCGAGCAGCGGGCGCAGCCGCGCGGTGTCGGCGTCGGTCCACCCCGGTGGCTGCGCCACCGCGGCCCAGGCGTCGGCGTAGTCGGCCGTGTACCGGTGGCCGTGCCCGTCCGGGGCTCCGGTGGAGAACGCCATGTCGGCGGTGACCTGCCAGAAGGTGACGAAGGGCAGCCACGTCATGGCCTCCGACACGTCCGGCGCCCGCGGCCCCTCGAGCCAGCTCGGCCGGGTCAGCAGCAGCTCCGGGGACCACCAGACGATGGGGTCCGAGGCGTTCTGCAGGTAGACGACCCGGGAGTCCCCCCACGGGGCGGGCGGCGCGGCGAGGTCGGCGGCCTCGTCGGCGAACCGCGCGGTCCGCCCGCCGTCGAGCACCGGGAGCCACTCCGGCGACCCCTCGTCCCGGTCGGCGACCAGGTCCCGCCACAGCGCGTTGAAGTTCGGCGGCCCGGCCCAGACCACGCCGCTGGCCCGGTTCTGGATGTCGGCCAGGCCGCTGAACGCGGCCTCCCCGCCGAAGCTGCCGAGGCTCTCGCCGAGCACCAGCAGGTCCGGCCGCTCGCCCACCGGCAGCCGGGACCACACGCCGTACACCGCGTCGAACAGCGCCCGCCCGGCGTCCCGCGCCTTGGCCTGGTCGACGAGGAAGGAGATCCAGCTGGGCAGGTAGGAGTACTGCATGGACACCATCGCGGTGTCCCCGTTGAACTCGTGCTCCAGCGCGGCGCCGGCCGCGGGGTCGACCCAGCCGGTCCCGGTCGTGGTGACCACGGCGAGCACCGCCCGGTCGAAGCCGCCGGCCCGCACGAGGTCCCGGACGGCGAGGTCCGCGCGCTCCTCGACGTCCTCGGCCGACTCCAGCCCGGCGTAGACCCGCACCGGCGGGAGCGCCGGCCGCCCCGAGAAGGCGGCGAGGTCCCACGGCGTCGGGCCGGTCCCCACGAAGATGCGCCCCTGCCGGCCGAGCTCCTCCCACCGCAGCAGCGAGCCCGGACCGCCGGACCGCTCGGCGCCGGTGGGGCGGACGGCGCCCTCCCCCGTCTCGTCGTCCTGCACGCTGAACGCGGAGTTCGCTGCCTCGATCAGCCCCTGGAACAGCACGCCGTTGACCAGGACCACCAGGAGCGTCCCGACCGCCACGACGCCGAGCGGCCGGGCGAGGCGCCGCGGGAGGACGCGGCCCAGCAGCCGGACGAGCCCGCGGCCCAGCCACCGGACGCCCCGGCCCAGGGCGACCAGGACCACGAACAGCAGCACCGCCACGACGACGATGCCGGCGGAGGAGTACCCGCGCGGCGGGTCGAGCCCCATGAGCAGGTGGACCTCGCGCTGCCAGCGCGCGCCGAGCCACAGCGAGACCACGACCAGCGCCGTGCCGGCCACGGCGAGCACCTGCCAGGCGCGACGCCGGAAGCGCGCGGACATCCGGCGGTCGGTCGCCTCGGCGACGAACCAGGCCAGCGCGGTCCCCAGCCCGTACCCGATCGCCGCGGTGATGCCCGCGACCAGGCCCTGGATCAGCCAGCCGCGCGGCAGCAGCGACGGCGTCAGGGACAGGCAGCCGAGCAGCACCGCCCCGGCCAGCCCGCTCCACCGGTACCGCGGCAACCACCGCCGCCACCGGCGGACGGGCCGGCGCGGGGGCCCCGCCTCCGTCGCCGCGCGCGGCGCGGGGACGGGAGGGGCCGCCGAGGCGTCCCGGACAGCCGGTTCGGTCGTCATGTCGGGCTCCGCGCGCACGTGGGGGCGTCGACGCTAGGGGTGTCCCGGGCGGCCGGGATCGCACCGGGCGGACGATGTGCGGCCGGGCGGGCGGCCCCCACGCTGCGGCGCATGCGAGCCGGACTCGAGGCGCACCTGGGCTCCCGGCAGGTCGGACGGGTCGTCTACGGCTCGATCATCGGCCTGGCGCTGGTGGTCGCGGTCGAGCAGCACCCGCCGGCCCCCGGGGTCGTGGCCGTGTGGCTGCTGGGGACGGCCGTGGCCGTGGGGCTGGCCGAGGTCTACAGCGGCATCGTGGGCACGGAGACCAGCGCGCGCCGGCGGGTCACGCGTCCCGAGGTCGTGCACATGGCCGAGGACGCCGGGGCGGTCGGGTTCGGCGTGGTGTTCCCCGCCGTCTTCTTCCTGCTCGCCGCGCTCGGCGTGCTCACGACCGGCACCGCGTTCACCGTCGCCAAGTGGTCGGGGGTGGGCCTGATCGGGTTCTACGGCTACTGGGCCGCCCGCTTCGCCGGCTCGCCACCCGGCTCCGCGGCGTTCCGGGGTGCGCTCGTGGCCCTCGTCGGCGCCGGGCTGATCGTGCTCAAGTCGCTCGTGCACTGACCTGCCCCCGCACCGACCTGCCCCTGCACCGGACCGCCCGGGCGGCACGCGACGGGGCCCGGCCGCACGCGGCTGCGGCCGGGCCCCGTCCCGGAGAGCACTCAGCCCGTCGTCGCGGGGGCGGGGTGCTCGGTGTCGGCGAAGACCTCGCGCAGCTTGGCCTCCTGCTCGTTGCTGAGGTTGCTCTCGACCAGGGTCATGTCCTGGCCCGCGAACGCCTCGCGGACCCGGTCCACGACGGCGTCCGAGGAGAGGACGAACAGCGCCGAGGTCCCCGGCCGGATCTCCTCGCGCATCCGGCGGATGAAGGCGTCGTCGATGCCGACGTCGGTCATGCTGCCGGTGAGCGCACCCATCGCCGCGCCGACCGCCATGCCGAGCAGCGGGACGAGGAAGATTAGGCCGAACAGCATCCCCCAGAACGCGCCCCCCAGGGCACCGGCCCCGGCGAGGTTGTTCAGCTGACGGGTCCGCGGCTTCCGCGCGCCCGCCGGGTAGCTGACGATCGCGGCGTCGTGGATCCTGATCAGCTCCCGGCGCTGCAGGTCCGCGAGCG
This sequence comes from Geodermatophilus sp. SYSU D01045, assembly GCF_054050295.1. Lineage (NCBI taxonomy): Bacteria > Bacillati > Actinomycetota > Actinomycetes > Geodermatophilales > Geodermatophilaceae > Geodermatophilus > Geodermatophilus sp. SYSU D01045. The sequence continues at coordinate 64,127 of NZ_JBJGZB010000008.1, read as the reverse complement.
TGGCCTGGGCGCGGTCCGCGCCGTCGGCGGTGGGGAACGTCCAGACGGTCATGGTGGCCATGTACTTCCTCCCTCGGGGATGGGTGGACCGGACCGGCGGCCCGGGGTCAGGAGTCGAGGATCCGGCTCTTCTGGAGCTGGAACTCGGCCTCGTCGAGGACGCCGGAGTCCCTCAGCCGGCCCAGCTCGCGCAGCTGGGCCAGCTTGGTGTCGGTGTCGGTGCGCGGCGGGGGCACCGGCGCGGCCGGCGGCGGCGCGGCGGCGTACGCCGGCGGCGGGGCGGCGTACGCCTGCGGCGCGGCCATCGCGTCCTGCTGGGCCCACCGGTGGGCCTGGCGCCGCCGGACGCGGTCGGACACGGCGGTGGCCGTGCCCGCGACGACGGCCGTGCGCGCGACGCCGCGGAGCAGTCCTGGCATGTCGGCTCCTGTCCTCTCGATCCGTCCTTCTCGTCCCGTGCCCCCGTGCCGGGTGCCCGGTCCGGTCAGCTGCTGCCGGCCGGGCGCAGGAAGCCGACGACCACCAGCGCCAGGCCGAGGAACAGCACCTGGATGCCGAACAGCACGCACAGCACCAGGACGGTGGCCTCCGGCCAGGCGAGGGCCAGCACGCCGACGACGACGTCGACGACACCGAGCGCGGCCAGCCAGCCCCGTCCCTCGACCCGGTCCCGCCCGACGGCGGCCAGGGCGATCCGGCCGGCGCCGTGGACCAGCAGCGACAGTGCGGTGACCAGCACCAGCGTCCAGAGCGTCACACCGGGCCAGACCATGGCCAGGACGCCGCCGACGACGAGGACGCCGCCGAGCAGCACCGCCGCACCGCGGGAGCGCCCGGAGTCCCACCCGACGGCGATCTCCAGCAGCCCGCCGACGACGAAGGAGATGCCGATCAGGACCGCGAGACTGCGCGCGGCGGCGACCGGGTTGGCCAGCAGCACGATCCCGAGGACCACGACGGCCAGGCCGAGCAGTCCGACCACCACGCGCGCACCGCTGCGCCGTGGCGGGACGGTCACGGAGGGACGGGACAGGTGGGTGGTCATCGCGGTTTCCTCCCGGCTGCGTTCCGGCGCCGAGGGTCGCCGTCCGGGGGCAGGACGTCCTCATCCCCGCCGGATGAGGCCACCGCGGTGCCCGCCCCGTCACCGTCGCACCATGAGGACAGGCGCAGCCGGACGCCGGACGCCCGGGAGCACGGCCACGACCCGCGACGCACGCCGTGGAGGCGGCGGCGGCACCGTGATCGACGGGAGCGGGGTGCTGACCGGGACGACCGTCACCGTCGAGGACCGGCCCCCGCACGGGGCCGGCCGGCCGGCGCGGCCCACGCCGCAGCAGCGGCGGGCCGCGGGGAAGGCGCTGCGCGCCACCGCCCCGCTCGACGCGCTCGCCCAGTCCCCGCGGGCCACGCGCACCCGCGACCCGCTCACCCTGCTCGAGGAGCAGGCCGACGGCCGGGTGCCCGAGCTGGTGCCGATCCGCTGGGGGCGGATGCTGCAGTCCCCCTTCGCCTACTACCGCGGCGCCGCCCGCGTCATGGCCGCCGACCAGGCCGGCGCGTCCCGCTCGGGCCTCACCGTGCAGATGTGCGGGGACGCGCACGCGGCCAACTTCGGGCTGTTCGGCTCCCCCGAGCGGCGGCTGCTGTTCGACACCAACGACTTCGACGAGACCCTCCCCGGCCCCTTCGAGCACGACGTCCGGCGGCTGGTCGCCAGCCTGGAGCTCGCCGGCCGGGAGAACGGCCTGTCGCACAAGCAGCGGCGGGCCGTCACCGTCGCCGCGGCCGCGCGCTACCGGACGGCGATGGCGGAGTTCGCGGGGCAGCGGGACATCGAGGTCTGGTACGCCGGCCTCGACGCCGAGGCGCTGCAGCGCGACCTGCCCCCCCTGCTCGGACCGGGCGCCCGCAAGCGGCTGACCCGTGCGCTGGAGCGGGCGCGGACCCGCGACAGCCTCCAGGCGTTCGGCAAGCTCACCGAGGTGGTCGGCGGCCGGCTGCGGATCAAGGCCGAGCCGCCGCTGCTGATGCCGCTGCGCGACCTGGTGCCCGGGGCGGAGGGCCCGGACCCGGCCGGCGCGTTCCACGGCCTGATCCGTCAGTACCGCGCCTCGCTCCAGGTCGACCGCCGCACCCTGCTGGAGCGGTACGCGTTCGTCGACATGGCCCGCAAGGTCGTCGGGGTGGGCAGCGTGGGCACCCGCTGCTGGGTGGTCCTGCTCGTCGGGCGCGACGACGACGACCCGCTGCTGCTGCAGGTCAAGGAGGCCGGCCCCTCGGTGCACGCGGAGTTCGTCGGGCCCAGCCGCTACACCCACCAGGGCGAGCGGGTGGTGGCCGGCCAGCGCCTCATGCAGCAGGCGAGCGACGTCTTCCTCGGCTGGGAGCAGACCGCCGGCGTCGACGGCGTGGAGCGGGACTTCTACCTCCGGCAGCTGCGGGACTGGAAGGGGTCGATCGAGCTCGCCGACCTGCGCCCCGAGGGGCTGCAGGTCCTCGGCACGGTGTGCGCCTGGTGCCTGGCCCGGGCGCACGCCCGCACCGGCGACCGCATCGCGATCGCCGGCTACCTGGGTTCCTCTCCGGCGTTCGAGCACGCGCTCGCCGACTACGCGGAGGCGTGCGCCGACGTCACCGAGGGCGACCACCGCCAGCTGGCCGAGGCGGCCGCGGCCGGCCGGGTGCAGGTGCAGCGCGACGTCTGAGCCGGCTCACCCGACTCGGGTGATCCGCGGCACGGGCGGGCACCGGGACGCTGCGGGCGTGGGGGGCCCCGGGAGCGCCGACCGGCCGTCCGGTACCGCCGCCGCGCCGGCGGAGGTGCCGCACGGCCTGCCCGGGCGCGGGGCGCTCCTGCGGGGCGCCGCGCGGACGCTGCTCACGACGGCAGGGCTGCTGGTCGTCTACGCCCTGCTCCCCCTCGACCGCGCGTTCACCGTGGGCACGGTCCTCGCGCTCGCCGCCGGCGTCCTCGCCGTCGGGCTGCTGGTCGTCGTGCAGGTGCGGGCGATCCTGCGGTCCCGGCACCCGGGGCTGCAGGCGGTCGAGGGGATCGCGCTGTCGCTGCCGCTGTTCCTGCTGCTGTTCGCGACCGCCTTCGTGCAGCTGTCCGGCAGCGACCCGGACGCGTTCAGCGAGCCGCTGGACCGCGTCGACGGCGTCTACTTCGTGGTGACCGTGTTCGCCACGGTGGGTTTCGGTGACATCAGCGCGGTCAGCCCCGTGGCGCGGGTCCTCACCACGCTGCTGATGGTCGGCGACCTCGTGCTCATCGGGCTGGTGCTCAAGCTGTTCCTCGGCGCGGTGGACCGCCGCCGGGCGGCCCAGTCCGGTGCGCAGGCACCCGGTGGGGACGCCTGACCCGGCCCGCTCAGGAGGCGAGCAGCCGGCCCTTCACCCGGAGGAACTCCTCCTCGGACAGGACGCCGGCGTCCCGGGCGGCGCCGAGGCGCAGGAGCAGGTCGAGCCGGTCCTCGAGGGTGGAGATCGCCTCCGCGGGCAGGGCCGGGACCAGTCGCTCCGTCTCGGGGACCGGCGCGGGCGCGGGCAGCGACCCGGTCCCGGCCGTCCCCGCCGCCGCGCCGGCCGCCGCCGCTGCCGTCCCGGCGGGCGCACCGACCAGCACGCCGCCCGCCTCGGGCCCCGGGCGCGGGGCCGGCACGCCGGTCGCGACCCCGTCCGCGGCGGGGACGCCCGGCACGGGCGGCGCCGGCGGGACCGCGGCCGGCGCGCGGCCGCTCAGCCACTCCAGGGCACCGATCCAGAGCGCGACCAGGGCGGCGACCCAGATCAGCACCGACAGGGTCGGCGACGGCCAGAGCAGCAGCACCACGGCACCGAGCGTGATGCCGGCCCACCGTGCCGGGCCGAGGTGGTCGCGCACCGCCGCGCCCCACCGGGCGGTCCGGCCCGGCAGGTCCAGGCCGTCGGCGAACCCGCGCGCCCAGGCGGCGGTCCGCCGCGTCCAGGGCTCCCGGGCGGCGACCGCGGTCGCGGGCGCGGCGCCGTCGGCCAGGCCCTCGGCGCCGGCCACCCGGGCTTCGTGCGCCCGCTCCCGCCGGCGCTGCAGCTCGTCCCGGGCCGACGCCGCTCCCCGCCGCACGCCGGCCACCAGGCCGAGCCGGCCCCACAGCACGGTCAGTAGACCGAGGACGACGGCTCCGGCGAGCAGCCACAGCGTCCAGGACCGCAGGTCGCCGGCGAACACGTCGTACACGGCGCCGACGGCGTCCCGGTTGTCGGGTCGGGCCGCCTGGACCACCAGGCCGCGGCCGATCCGCAGGGCGAGCAGGACGAGCAGGGTGAGGACCGCCGTGGTCACCGCCCACGCCCGCAGCGTGCCGCGCCGGTGCCGGGAGACGGCGAGCGCGCCCGCGAGCAGGCCGAGCGACAGCAGGCCCAGCCACCACCAGACCGATCGGAGCAGGTCGACGCCGTTGTAGACCTCGGGGTTGTCGGCCGGGGTCAGCAGGGTGACGCCGACGTCGTCGGGCACGAGGTCGAGGACCTGGCCGGCGAGGCCGTCCTGCACCGAGGCGGGGATGCGTTCCTTCGCCTGGCCGAGCGTGAACTGCACGGGCTCGCCGGCGACCAGCTGGTCGTGCGCGGAGGTGAGCGCCGACTGCGTCAGCGGGCGGAACGGGTCCGAGGCGAGCAGCCGGCTCACGCCGGCCGACACGAGCGAGCTGACGCCGCCCTCCACCGTCGACCGGTACTGCTGCAGCCGGTCAGGGAGCGCCGCGACGACGTCGTCGATGGCGGTCTGCACCTCGGGGTTGGTCATCACCGTCGCCGTGACCTGCTCGGTGACGCGGTCCTCCACCGCGGGCAGGTCCACGACCGTCTCCACGTTGGACACGAACGCCTGCGTGTCCACCACGTTCTGGCGGACCCACAGCGACGTGCTCGCCAGGACGAGGGCGAGGGCGCTGACGAGCAGCAGCAGCCCGGTGGCGAAGCGGCGCACGGGACCCACCTCCCTGCCGCGGCAGGGGCGGGGTGCCCGCCGGCGGCGCCCCAGCCTGGGGGGCGCCCGGCCGGGGGCTCATCACCCACGGGGGATGAGGCGACCGCCCGTCCCCGGCAGCACGGTCGCCGCCATGACCGACACCCTCCCGCCCGCGACCTCCCGGCCCGAGACGGCCATCGCCGACCACGGGATCATCGGCGACCTGCAGACCGCCGCGCTGGTCACCACCGACGGGTCGATCGACTGGTTCTGCTTCCCGCGGTTCGACTCGCCCAGCGTCTTCGGCGCGATCCTGGACGACGAGCGCGGCGGGCACTTCCGGATCCGCCCTGCCGGCACGGACTGGACGTCCTCGCAGATGTACCTGCCCGACACCGCCGTCCTCGTGACCCGCTTCTTCACGCCGGGCGGCATGGGGCAGGTCCTCGACTTCATGCCGGCCGCCGGCACCGCCGCCACCGACGACCACCGCATCGTGCGCGTGATCCAGTGCGTCCGCGGGCGGATGACCTTCGAGTGCGACGTCGCGCCCCGCTTCGACTACGGGCGGCACGCGCACCGGGTCGAGGTCTCCGCCGGGGGTGCCGTCTTCGCGGCCGACGGCGCGCAGCTCACCCTGCACCTGGTCCGCGAGCCCGACGACGAGCGGCTGGGGCAGGCCCGCATGGACGGCACCGACGTGCACGCCACGCTCGCCCTCGAGGCGGGCCAGCTGCGCGGCGTCGTGCTGCAGACCGGCGAGGGCGTCCGGCCCCGGGAAATCCGCCCCGCGGAGATCCGGGCGCTGCTCGCCGAGACCGTCGCCTTCTGGCGGGGGTGGGTGGAGCGGTCGACCTACACCGGTCGCTGGCGCGAGGACGTCCAGCGGTCGGCGATCACGCTGAAGCTGATGACCTACGCACCCAGCGGCGGCATCGTGGCCGCACCGACCGCGGCGCTGCCGGAGCAGGTCGGCGGGGAGCGCAACTGGGACTACCGCTTCACCTGGGTGCGGGACGCGTCGTTCTCCGTCCACGCGCTGCTGCGGCTGGGGATGCGCGAGGAGGCGGGGCACTTCGGCCGCTGGCTGGGCGACCGGATCCGCGAGCGGGCCGGCAGCGACAGCGGCCCGCTCAACATCATGTACCGGATCGACGGTTCGTCCGAGCTCAAGGAGGACGTGCTCGAGCACTGGCGCGGCTACCGCGGCTCGGCACCGGTGCGCATCGGCAACGGCGCGGCCGAGCAGCTGCAGCTCGACATCTACGGCGAGGCGCTGGACAGCCTGTACAGCGGGATCCGGGCCGGCCTGCCGCTGCCCGCGCAGGGCTGGGCGGCGGTCACCCGGGTGCTGGACTGGCTGGCGGACAACTGGGACCAGCCGGAGGAGGGCATCTGGGAGACCCGCGGCGGGCGCGAGCCGTTCACCTACGGGCGGGTCATGAGCTGGGTGGCCTTCGACCGCGGCATCCGGCTGGCGACCGAGCACGGCCGGCCCGCCTCGCTCGAGCGCTGGACCGCCGAGCGGGACGCCGTCTACCGCCAGGTGCTCGACCGCGGCTTCCACCGCAGCCGCAACGCGTTCGTCCAGCACTACGACACCGACGTCCTGGACTCCGCGCTGCTGCGGATGCCCACCGTCGGGTTCATCGACGGCCGCGACCCGATGTGGGAGTCGACGCTGCGGGCGATGGACCGCGAGCTGGTGACCGACAGCCTGGTGTACCGCTACGACCCCGAGGCCTCCCCCGACGGGTTGCGCGGGTCGGAGGGGACGTTCTCGCTGTGCACGTTCGCCTACGTCGACGCGCTCACCCGCGCCGGCCGGCTCGAGGACGCCCGCACCGCCTTCGAGAAGATGCTGACCTACGGCAACCACGTGGGCCTGTACTCCGAGGAGATCGCCCTGACCGGCGAGCAGATCGGCAACTTCCCGCAGGCGTTCACCCACCTGGCCCTCATCGACGCGGCCGTCACCCTCGACGCGGCCCTCGACGGGCGTCCGCCGCACGTCGTCGGCGCCCGCTGAGCCGGCCGGGTCGTCCGCGCAGGGGGAGGTCCGACGGTGCCCGCCCTCCCGAGGCTGGGCACCGCCGTTCCACCCCCCCCGGCCACCGGCCCACCCCAGGAGGAGCCATGACCCAGACCGCCCCCGACGACACCCTCGACGGCCTCGCCCGCGGAGACGCCCCGGTCATCGAGACCGTCCTCGCCATGAACCTCGACGCGCTCGAGCGCTCCGGCCTGGACCCCGACACGTACCTGCTCGTCCGCCTGGCCGTGCTCGTGGCCGTCGGGGCGCCGCCGGCGTCCTACGCGGTCACCCTCGGCATGGCCCAGGACTCGGGCGTCACGGTCGAGCAGGCGCAGTCCGTGCTCGTCGCCATCGCCCCGCTGGTGGGCACCCCGCGCATCACCGCCGCCGCCGGCAACATCCTGCGCGCCGTCCTGGGCGCGGAGGCCCTGGCCGACGTGATCCCCGAGCAGCGCACGTCCTGACACCGTCCGCCGCGGCGCCGATCCCCGACCGGAGGTGGTCCTCCCGTGACCAGGACCGGCGCCGCAGGCGCGGCGGCCACCGCGACGGCCGGGGCGGTCGTCCTGCCGCTCGCCCTCGCGCAGTTCATCGCCAGCTACGCGGCGTCGAACATGAACGTCGCGATCAGCACGATCGCCGACGACCTGGACACCGACGTCGCGGGGATCCAGACCACCATCACGCTGTTCACGCTGACGATGGCGGCGCTGATGATCCCCGGCAGCAAGCTCACCGACATCTGGGGCCGCAAGCGCTGCTTCGTCCTCGGCCTGGTGGTCTACGGGGCCGGCGCCCTGCTCGCCGCGCTCGCGCCGGGGCTGCTCCTGCTGACCGTCGGCTACTCGCTCCTCGAGGGCATCGGGTCGGCGCTGCTCATCCCGCCGATCTACATCCTCATCACCGTCGTGTTCGACGACGTGAAGACCCGCGCCAAGTGGTTCGGCGTCGTCAGCGGCGCCGCAGGTCTGGGCGCGGCCGCCGGGCCGCTGATCGGCGGCCTGATCACCAGCTACGTCAGCTGGCGGGCGTCGTTCGTGCTGCAGGCCGTGGTCGTGGCCGCGATCGTGCTGCTCGCCCGCCGGATCGACGACCCGCCGCTGGCGGCGCAGCGCCCGCGCTTCGACCTGCTGGGCGCCGTCCTGTCGGCCGCCGGCCTGTTCCTCGTCGTCTTCGGGATCCTGCAGACCGGGACCCAGGGCTGGACCTCGTCCCGGGTGTGGGTCCTGGTCGCCCTGGGCGGCGTGTTCCTGGCGGTCTTCCTCCTCCACGCGCAGAACCGCGAGCGGCACGGCCGCACGCCCCTGGTCTCGCCCTCGCTGTTCCGCAACCGCACGTCGAACCTGGGGCTGACCACCCAGACCGTGCAGTGGCTGGTCATGCAGGGCTCGTTCTTCGTGATCTCGGTGTTCCTGCAGCAGGAGCGGGGCTACTCGGCCGTGCAGACCGGGCTGATGCTCGTGCCGGCCACCATCGGCATCCTGCTGTCCTCCGGCGCGGCGCAGCGGATGGCCAGCCGGCACCCGCAGCGCCTGCTGATCCGGGCCGGCTTCACCCTCACCGTCGCGGGGCTCGCCCTGCTGCTGGCCCTGGCCCGCCAGGACTCCGCGATCTGGACGTTCTGGCCCGGGCTCTTCCTCATGGGCTTCGGCGTCGGGGCGATGCTGACCGCGTCGGTCAACGTGGTGCAGTCGGCGTGGCCGGAGCACGTCCAGGGCGACATCTCCGGGGTCTCCCGCAGCGTCTCCAACCTCGGGTCCTCGCTCGGCGTGGCGATCGCCGGGTCGGTGCTCGTGGGCGCGGCCGCGGCGGGCAACCCCCCGTTCCTCACCGCGATCGTGGTGGTGGGCGGGTTCGCCGTCGTGGGGTGGGTGGCCGCCCTCCTCCTCCCCCACGAGCCGCGCCGGACGGCCGCGCCGTCCGCGTGAGCCGGGGACCCGCCGTGGACGGCCCGCTGCTGCACCCCGTCCGGTGGTTCACCCTGGGCTCGGGGCCGCTCAAGCGCGGCACCGACCGGCTCGAGGTGCTCGGCCGGCTCGCCGTCGTCCTCGCCCTGCTGGCCGCCGCACCGCTGGCGGTGGCCGTCACGGCCGCCACCCAGCACTCCCTCGAGGCGCAGGCCGACGCGCAGGCGGCCGAGCGGCACCTGGTGCGCGCCGTGCTGCTCGAGGACGCCCCGGGCACGCTCGACGCCGACGGGTTCGGCGACCGCGTGGCCGGGGCGGTGCCGGCGCGGGCCACCTGGGCGGCGCCGGACGGGCCGCCGCGCGAGGGGTCGCTCAACGTCCGCCCGCAGACCCCGGCCGGGACGGCGGTGTCCGTGTGGGTGGACGACGGCGGCCGGGTCACCCGGGAACCGATGGACCCCGGCAGCATCCCGGCGGCGGCGACCGCGGTGGGGGTCCTGGCCCTCGTGGGCGTGCCGCTGGCGGCGTGGACGCTGCACACCGTCCTGTGCTGCTGCCTGGACGCCCGCCGGGACCGCCAGTGGACGGAGGGCTGGGCCGCCGTCGAGCGGGAGTGGAGCGCGCGGCCCTGAGCGGCCGGGCGCGCCCGGGTCTGCTCAGGTCTGCTCGGCGGGGGCCGGCTGCTCGGCCTCGAGGGCGTCGAGCGCCGCGAGGATGGCCTGGACCGGGACGTGCCCGGAGGCGACCAGCTGGCCGCCGGAACGCCGCAGCGCCCGGGCGAACGGCGCCGCCCAGACGTTCTCGTAGACGAGGATGCCGGCCGCGGTGCCCGGGTCCAGCGCCGCGGCGGCCTCGGCGAGGTCGTCGTCGCCGAGGAGGCCGGAGCGCGCGCCGTCGAACAGCGCCGCCTCGAGGACCTGCATCCGCCGCAGGTCGCTCTGCTCCAGGGCCGTGACGGTCCCGTCGGCGTCCTTGCGCAGGAAGACCAGGTCCAGGATGCGGATGACGCCGCGGTCGACGAGGTCGACCAGCAGCGGGAGGGCCTCACCGGTCATGCGCTCGGCCGGGAAGGCGACGACGAGGTAGTCGACCGGTCCCATCTGGTCGAGGTCGGCCCGGTCGGCGTCGGTCGGCTGCTGGAGGTCCGTGGTCATCTCTGCCCCTGGGAGTGCGGGTGGACGGCGGTCGACCCAGCGTCGGCGCGGGGGCCGCCGGTCCACGTCCCCCCGCACGGACGATCCGCACGACGGCGCGGGGGCACCCGCCTCCGGGACGGGCACCCCCGCGCGCGACGGCGGTCAGCGGTAGTCGGACTTCAGCTCCCGCCCGTGGACGATGATCGCGTAGATCACGATGACGTCGATCGTGATCATGAGGACCGACCACACCGGGTACGCGGCGATGAACGCGAGGTTCACCAGCGCGCTCAGGAACGCGACGCAGACGCCGACCACGCGGGCGGCCATGTTGCCCGCCAGCAGGCCGAGCCCCGCCGCGATCCCAATGGCGCCGATGATCATGTGCGTCCAGCCCCAGACGTCGTAGTCGACGTTCACGGCCAGGCCGGAGTCCGCGACCAGGTAGAAGCCGTCGTCGAAGACGGCGATGAGCCCCTGGATGATCTGGAACGTGCCGAGCATGACGAGCATGACGCCGGCGAAGACGACCCAGCCCGCCCAGCCGCTCGGACGCTCCTCGAGGGGTTGCTGCTCGTAGCGCGGTCGCGGCACCGACGTGCTCGTCGACGTCGCGTCCGCGCGCGAGGTGTCTGTCACGTGCCTCTCCTCCTCGGTCCGGCCCCGGGTCCCGGTGGCCCGTGCGGCGGGCGGGACCGGGGCGTGTGCGGCAGCAGCGTGGGGCCGCGGCGAGCGGGCGGGCATCGTCCGCTCCGCATGACCCCGGCCGTCCGCGGCGCGCCGCGACGCGGCCGCCGGGAGGTCAGACCAGGCCGAGCTCCCGGGCCCGCCGGACCGCCTGGTTGCGCCGGCTCACGGCGAGCTTGCGCAGGATGCTGCGGATGTGCGTGCGGACGGTGTTCACCGAGATGAACATCGTCGCCGCGATCTCCGCCGTGGAGAGCATCCCCGCCAGGTGCCGCAGCACCTCGGTCTCCCGGTCGCTGAGCTCCTGGACCACGTCGGGCACCTCCCGGGGAGCCGCCGGGCGGGTCCCGCCCCGGCGCGGCGGGGCGACCGCCGACGGGTTCAGCCAGGCGGCGGGCCCCTGCAACCGGGTCTGCGTGCGCAGCAACCGCCGGGCCTGGGGCAGGGTGTCGACGAACGGCCAGCGCAGCAGCTCGGGCCGGGCGATCTCCAGGGCCTCGGCGAGCTCGTCCACCGCGGCCGGTGCGTGGCCGGCCTCCAGCAGCTGGCAGGCGCGGATGACCCGGGCCTCCACGACGGCGGCCGGTGCCCGGGTCCCCGTCGGCTCGGTCGACGTCACCGCGGTCGGGTCCCCGGACAGGAGGTCCACCGTCGCCCGCAGCCGGCGGCTCCACGGCTCGTCGGCACGGGTCTCCCGGAGGAGCGACAGCCCCTCCGTCACGTGCCCGCGGGCGACGGCGAGTCGGACCACCTCGCTGATCACCGGCTCGGCCACCCAGCGGGGCAGGCGCGGTCCCCGCAGGTGGGGCCCCAGGCACCGCTCCGCCGCGTCGTACTCGTGCCGCAGCCGCAGCAGCTGGCTCTGCAGCACCGCGAGGAGCGGCTCCACCAGGGCGGCGCCGGCCGCGCCGTCGGCCCGGGCCCGCGTGCGGGCGTGTGCCCGGCCCAGCCACTCGCGGGCCGTGGGGAGGTCGTAGCGGCGCAGGTGGGCCCACGCGAGGGCGGTCGCCGACGCCGGCTCGCGGGCGGCGTCGTCCCGGCCCTCCTCGGCCGCGAGCGTCTCCGCCTCGCCGGCCAGCTCGACGGCCCGGTTGAGCCGGCCCTCGAGGGCCTCGAGCAGGCCCAGGGAGGCGACGGTGCCGCTGCGCAGGTGCCGCGCGCCCGCCGCCTGGGCCGCGGCCGCCGCGGTGCGCAGCCCGGCGATCAGGTGCGCCGTCGGCTCGTCCGTGCCGAGGGCCGCGGCCGCGCGCAGCGCGCCCAGCACCGCCGCGCTCTCCCGCCGGTCCTCGTCCGCGAGCGGGGCCAGCAGCGGGGCCGCGGCGTCGGCGCCGGCGAGCCGGGCGCCGGCGGGGCCCGCGGCAGCGGCGTCGGCCGCCAGGGAGTCGAGCGCGGCCGAGACCCGCAGCGTCGGCCGGTTGCCCTCCCCGCGGGCGGCCGCGACGCCGGCGAGGTCCGCGTCGGTGGGCGCCGTCCCGTCGGCCAGGGCGACGGCGGTCCGGAGCACGGCGGCGTCGGGGCCGGAGACCCGGGTGGGGAGCGCGCGGACTCTGGGCAGGGCGGGGTCCGTGCCGTTCGCGAGCAGGCGCGGGACGAGCAGGTCGTCGACCAGCAGCCGCGTGACCACTGACCAGTCCTCCGCGGCGGCGGCGTGACCGACCGCCTCGGGCACCCGGCCGGAGGCGGCGTACCAGGCGGCGCAGGTCCGGTGCAGGGTCGCGACGTCGCCGGGGTGGTCGAAGGCCAGCTGGGCCTGCAGCATCTCCCGGAACAGCGGGTGCATGCGGTACCCGCCGGGTGCGCCGGGCGCGGCCTCGACGAAGGCGTTGGCCCGCGCGAGGCCGGCGAGGACCCGCCGGCCGATCGGCCGCCCGACCAACCGGTCCACCAGGTCCGGCCACAGCTCCGCGGTCACGCTGACCCGCAGCAGGAACCGCCGCACCGGGGCCGGCTGCCGCTGCAGCACCTCCGCGAACAGGTACTGCGCCACGCTGCCGTCGTCCTGCGCGAGCGAGGTCACCAGGTGCTCGGGGGACGCTCCCTGCGCGAGGGCGGCGCCCGCCAGCCGCAGGCCGACCGCCCACCCCTGCGCCTCCGCGTGGAGGCTCCGGGCGACCTCCGGCGACACCGGCACGCCCATGGCGGCGAACAGGTCCCCGGCCTCGTCCGGGGTGAAGGCCAGCTCCTCCGCGCGGATCTCCGAGACGGTCCCGGCCAGCCGGTACTGGTGCAGCGGCAGCGGTGGGTCGGCCCGGGCGCACAGCACCAGCCGCAGCCGGTCCCCGGCGTTCCGGACGAGCAGGTCCAGGCCCGCACCGATCGAGCGGTCCCGCACGTGGTCGGCGTCGTCGACCACCAGCGTCACCGGCCGGGGCAGCGCCGCCACCCGGGCGGCGAGGGACGGGACGAACCCCGGCGGCTCCGGCTCCCCCGGCTCGAGCGACGGCAGGCCGGTGCCCGCGAGCCCCACCGACGCCAGCGCACCGACGACGTAGGCCCAGAACGTCGCGGCGTCGTCGTAGTCGTCGACGGTGAGCCAGGCGACCGGGCCGTCGTCCGGCCGGGTGCGCGCCCACGAGGCCGCCAGCACCGTCTTGCCCGAGCCCGCCGGGCCGCTGACCAGGGTCAGCGGCGCCCGCTGCACCGCCCGGGACAGCGCGGTGGTCAGCCGCGGCCGGGGGACGGTCGCGGCTCCCGGCTCGGGCGGGGTGAGCTTGGACGCCAGCAGGGACGGGCCGGACCGCGCGGCAGCGGTCGTCGGCGCCGTCCCTGACCCCGTCGCGTGGATCGGCGACAGACTCGCCATGGCGCGTCCTCCCGCGTGCGGTACAGGCCGTCCCCCGTCCCGGAGCCTCCTCCTGGGCACCCTCGGGCCGGACGTGTGACCGGTCCTGCACCCAGCCTCGCCGCGTCCTCCGCGGGACCTCAGAGGCGGAGGTCCCCGGCACTTCCGGCCGAAGTGACCCGGGGCGGAGGCGCAGGAAGCGACCGGAGCCTCCCGCGCCCCAGAGGCGGACGGGTTCATCCATTCCGGATGAGGGAGGGGCCGCGGCCCCTGCCCGACGCTGGCGGCTCCGAGGGCGGGAGGGCGCATGGTCCTGACAGCGGGCGGCGTCCCCCGGTGGCCGTGACCCCCGGCGGTCCACCGGTCGAGGGGCTGCGCCCGGCCGGTGCACCGCCGGCCCGGTCGCCGGAGCGGTTCGACGCCGACGGCGCGGTCCGGGACGTGGTGCAGGCGGCGGTCGCCGTCCTCGAGGTGACGGCGGCGCTGGCCCGCCTCCTCGGTGAGAGCGCCGCCGTCCGCCGCCGGGCCGTCGCCGCGCGCCTGCCGCGGCCCGGCCGCGCGCCGGAGGCGCTCGCCCACCCGGTGGTGGCGGCGGCGCGCGCGCTGGCCGGGGCGGCCGACCGCGTGGTCCCGGCCGTGGCCCGGGGCCTGCTCGCCCGGCTCGACGTCCCGGCGCTGGTCCGCGAGTTCGTGGACCTCGACCGGCTGGCGGCCCAGCTCGACGTCGACGCCGTGGCCGACCGCCTCGACGTCGGCCGGGTGCTGGACCGGGTCGACCTCGACGCCGTCGTCGCGCGGGTGGACCTCGACCGCGCGGTGGCGCGCGTCGACGTCGGTGCCGTGGTCGACCGGGTCGACGTCGACGCCGTGGTCGACCGGGTGGACCTCGACCGGGCCGTGGCGCGCGTCGATCTCGACGCCGTGGTCGACCGGGTGGACCTCGACCGCGCGGTGGCACGGGTCGACGTCGGTGCCGTGGTGGACCGCGTGGACGTCGACGAGGTGGCGGAGCGGCTGGACGTCGCGCGGGTGCTGGAGCGGGTCGACGTCGACGCCGTGGTGGACCGGGTGGACCTCGACCGGGCCGTGGCGCGCGTCGACGTCGACGCCGTCGTCGACCGGGCGGACCTCGACCGCGCGGCCGCCCGCATCGACCTCGACGCCGCGGCGCTCCGCATGGACCTCGCCGGACTGGCCCGGTACGTCGTCGACGTCATCGACCTGCCCGGCCTGCTGCGCGCCTCGACCGGCTCCGTGACCTCCGAGGTGGTGCGCTCCGTGCGCGACCAGGGCGCCGACGCCGACCGGGCGGTGGAGCGGGTCGTCGACCGGCTGCTGCGCCGGACCGCCCGCCGGACCGCCGCGGGCGACGGCGTCCGCGGCTCCGCCGGTCCGGAGCTCCCGCCGTGACCCGGGCCGAGGAGCGACGCGGCACGCACGCCGGCATCCCGGCACCGAGGCCCGCGCCCGCCGCCGAGGGAGCCGGCCCCGCCGAGGGAGCCGGCCGGGGGTCGCGCGCGGGTCTGGTCACGCGCGCGCTGGCCAACGTGGTGGACCTCCTGCTGGTCGCGCTGCTCGTGGTCGGGGGCTACGCGGCGGTCGCGGCCGCCCGGTTCCTCCCGGGCCCGGCGAGCTTCTCCTTCCCCGCGCCGTCGTCCTCGACGCTGCTGGCCTGGGCGCTCGGGGTGCAGGCGGTCTACTTCGCCGTCACCTGGGCCGACGCTGGGCGCACCTACGGCGACCGGCTGCTCGGGCTGCGCGTGGGCGACGACCGCGGGGACCGGCTGGGCTGGGGACGGTCCGCGGTGCGGGCGGTGCTGTGCGTGGCGTTCCCCGTCGGCCTGCTGTGGGTGCTGGTCAGCCGGGGCAACCGGTCGGTGCAGGACCTGGTGCTGCGGACCTCGGTCGTCTACGACCGGCCGCCGCCCGTGGTCGTCCCTGGCGGACGATGACGGTCGCCGGGCCGCGGGGCAGGCTCGGGGTGTCCGGGGCGCCGTGCCGCGTGCGGCCCGGACCCGGCAGCACCCGGCCACGACGACCGGCGGGAGGTCCGCCATGCCCACCCTGGCGACCCCGGACCGCTTCACCGTCCTCGACTCCCTCATCGTGCGGGCGCTGGCCGAGCTCCGGACCGCACGGCGCGCCTGCGGGCGGCCGGGCGACCCGAGGGCCCTCGAGAAGGCCCTCGATCTGCGGACGCAGGCGGAGGCCAACCTCAACGCCCTCCTCGAGTACCGGCACGCCGCGCAGCAGCGGTGACCCGGCCACCCCGCGCGGACGACGCGCCGGTGCGGGACGCCGGAGGAGGGTCGGCCCGCGCGACCCTCGACCGGGGAGGACCCGTGCCACGCCGTGAGGAGACGTCCGGGACGGTCCACGCCGGGACCGCCCCGGCGCACCTCCCGTCGTGGCTGCTCGTCGAGGCCGCGCAGCGGCTGGCCGCCCGCCTGCTCGGCGCCAGCGGCCCGCGCTGGCGGCACGAGCAGGCGGTGGCGCGGCGCGCGGAGGAGGCGGCGGTCACCGTCGCCGCCGACGACCGGCCGCTGCTGCTGGCCGCGGCCTGGCTGCACGACATCGGCTACGCCCCGGAGGTGCGGCGGACGGGCTTCCACCCGCTCGACGGCGCCCTCTACCTGCGCGAGCGGGGCTGGCACCCGGTGGTCGTCGGGCTGGTGGCCCACCACTCCGGTGCCCGGTTCGTCGCCGCCGAGCGCGGCCTCGGGGAGGTCCTGCGGGACCTCGGCACCGGCCGCTACGCCTCCGGTCCGCTGGCCGACGCGCTGACTTTCGCCGACCAGACCACGGCCGCCGACGGCCGCACCGTCGACGTCGACCACCGCTTCGCCGACGTGCTGCGGCGGCACGGCCCCGACAGCGCCACCGCCCGCGCCCACCCCCGGCGCGCGCCGGCCGTGCGGGCCGCCGTCGCGCGCACCGAACGGCGCCTCGAGCGGCTGCGCGGCCTGCCGCCGGGCCGGCGTCCCCTCCCGTCCCACGACAGGGGGACGGGCGTCGCCGGGGACTCCAGCTCCCCGGTCCGGGCGGCCGATGGGACGGCGTGACGCCGCACCGCCCCGCCTCCCGCTGGTACCCCGCCGAGGACCCGTGGGAGTGGGCCGGCCGGCACGGCCTCTGGCGCGGGGACGACGTCGCCGCCACCGCCCTGGTGCTCGCGGTCGCCGAGCGCGCCGAGGACGCCTCGCCCTGGGCGGGCGGCCAGGTGGTGCGGCTGGTCCGGTCCGTCCTCGACGACGCCTCGCCCGCCGCGGGCCTGCTGGCCGCCGCGCTCGCCGGTCCCGCCGCGGGGCTCGCCGGGGTCGCGGCGACGCCGCTGGTGCACGTGCGGGCGGCGGTCGCCGCCCGGCGCGACCTGCCCCGCGACGTCGCGGCCGTGCTCGGCCGGGACGAGGCCCTGCGGCGGGCCCGCGCGCGGGTCGCGGCCGCACCCCCGGAGGACGCGCGGGGCCTGGTCGGGGAGTTCCGGGCGTGGTCGCTGGGCCGGGCGCTCCTGCGGCAGCGGGGCACGTGGACCGGCCGCGCCCGGCTGGCCGTCCGGCTCGGCGACGCGGGCGGGGACCTGCTCGCCGAGCTCGGCCGGACGCCGGCTCCTGACCTGCTCGCCCGCGCCACGGGCGGGCGCGCGGCCCGCGGCTGAGGCGGCGCTCCTCGCGGACGTGCCCGCGCACGGCTGGGCCGCCGTCACCGGCCGAGGTCGCCGCGCCCGGGGGCCTGTCGGCGCCCCCGCGCGCCCGGCATGCTCCGGGCACGCCCCGGGTGCACCGGGGGTCAGGAGGTCGCCCGGATGACCGAGACCACCGACCCCGCCGTCCCGGGCCTGCGCGGGATCGGGCTGTTCGACGGCACCGACGACGACCAGCTGCGCACCCTGGCCGCCGTCGGCACCGAGGTGTCCTTCGCCGAGGGCGACGTCCTGTTCGTGGAGAACGCCCCCGCGGAGTCCTGGTGGGTGCTGCTCGAGGGCAGCATCGACCTGGTCCGCCACCTGGGGTCGGAGGAGACCCGGCTCGGCGTCATGGACGTGCCCGGCCGCTGGGCCGGCGGCTTCCGGGCCTGGGACGAGCACGGCGCCTACCTCGCCACCGGGCGGGCGGCCACCGGCGGGAAGGTGCTGCGGGTGCCGGCCGGCGCGCTGCGGGAGCTGTGGACCAGCCGCTTCCCGCTGGGGCTGTACCTGACCGAGGGCGTGTCCCGGTCGGCGCGCAACTACGAGACGATGGCCCGGCAGCGGGAGGCCCTGGCCGCGCTCGGGACGCTGGCCGCCGGGCTCGCGCACGAGCTCAACAACCCGGCCGCCGCCGCGACCCGGGCGGTCGACGCCCTCGCCGAGGCCCACGAGGCCATGCTGTCCTCGCTGCGCCGGCTGGCCGCCGCCCCCGTCACCGCCGGCGAGTTCACCCGGCTGGACACCCTCCGCCAGGAGCTGGCGGGCCGGCCCGGCGGGGACCCGCTGGAGGTCGCCGACCGGGAGGACGCCCTCGCCGACTGGCTGTCCCGGCACGGCGTGGCACGGGACTGGGCGCTGGCCCCCGCGCTCAGCGGAGCGGGCGCCGACGTCGAGTGGGCCGAGCGCGTGGCCGGGGTGCTCGGGCGGGACCGGCTCGAGCCCGCGCTGGAGTGGGTGGCGAGCACGCTGGAGGCGACCGGGCTGCTGACGGAGGTCAAGGAGTCCACCCGGCGCATCTCCGACCTGGTGGCGGCGGTGCGGTCCTACTCCCAGCTCGACCGCGCCGCCGTGCGGGAGACCGACCTGACCGAGGGCCTGGAGAGCACCCTGGCGATGCTCGCCCCGCGGGTGCCGCCGGGCGTGACCGTCGTACGGGACCACGCGACCGGTGTGCCGCGCATCGAGGCGCGCGCCGCCGAGCTCAACCAGGTGTGGACCCACCTGGTCGACAACGCCCTGCACGCGATGGGCGACCACGGCACGCTGCGGGTGTCCACGCGGGTGGACCGGGACGCGGTGGTCGTGGAGGTCGGCGACACCGGCGCCGGGATGACCCCCGAGGTGCGGGCGCACGCCTTCGACCCCTTCTTCACGACGCGGGGCGTGGGCGAGGGCACCGGGCTGGGCCTGGACATCTCCCGGCGGATCGTCGACCGGCACGGCGGCGACATCGACATCGACCTGCGGCCCGGCGAGACGGTGCTCCGGGTGCGCCTGCCCGTCCGGCGTCCCGGACGCCACTGATCGACCGCGTCAGGCGGGGGCGGCCGGCCCCCCGGCGGCCGGGACGGGCGCGGGGGTGGCCGGCCGCCGGTCCAGGGCGACCGCCAGGGCCGGGAACACCAGCACGGTGACCACGCCGGCGCCGACCAGCGCGGCGGCGTTCTCCGGCAGCATGTGGCCGCTGCGCAGACCGATCTCGGTGAGCGCCACCAGCACCGGCAGCGCGGTGGCGCTGACCAGGGCGGTCTGCGCGCGCTGCCGCAGCGGCAGCACCCGGCGGTAGACCAGCAGCGCCGGGCCGCCGCGGACGGCGAGCATCAGCGCGAAGAACAGCACCAGCCGCAGCGGCGCGTCGGCGATCGAGCCCAGGTCCAGCGCCATGCCCGACGCCACGAAGAACACCGGCACGAAGAAGCCGTAGCCGACCGCGTCGAGCTTGGCCTCCAGCTGGGGCGCCGCCCCGCCGACCCAGCGCCGCAGCACCATCCCGGCGAGGAAGGCCCCGAGCACCGCGTCCAGGTGGAACTGCTCGGTGACCGCGATCAGCGTGATCAGCAGCAGCACGGTGGCCCGCAGGGTGATCTGCGCGGTCGCGTCCTGCCCCGCGGCGACGACCCGGGCGAGCCGGCCGCCCTCGCGGATGCCGCGGCGCAGCACGGCGAGGACGACGGCGAGCGCGCCGACCGCGGCGAGCGACACCAGCGCGGCGATGCGGCCCTGGGTGCCGAGGAACACCGCGATCGCGAGGACGGGCAGCAGCTCCCCGACGCCGCCCGCGGCCAGCAGGTACCGCCCGAGCCGGCCGCCGAGCAGCCCCTTCTCCCGCAGCACCGGCAGCAGCGTCCCCAGGGCGGTGGTGGTCAGCCCGAGCGCCACCGGGAGGAACGCCTCCACGACGTCGCCGGCGTACAGCAGGCCCACGACCCCGAGCGCCAGCAGCAGGGACACCGTCCAGCCGAGCAGCGCGCGGCGGCCGGCGTCCTCCCGGAACAGCCGCGGGTCGAGCTCGTAGCCGGCCAGCAGGAAGACGAAGCCGAGGCCGACGTCGGCGAGCACCCGCACGTCCCCCGCCGTGCCGACGTCGAGGACGTGGGGGCCGAGCAGCATCCCGCCGACGAGCAGCAGCACCACCTGCGGCACGAGCAGCCGCGGGAACAGCCCGACGACGACGGCGGCGACCAGCGACACGGCCGTGACGGCGGCCAGGGTGTCGATCACCACGACGTCGTCCACCCGGTACTCCCCTCGCCGGGGTGCCGGCCGATCCTCCCGCGCACCCCCCGCCGGGGGAACCCGGGCCGGCGCTGTCACATCCGCGGGCGCGGCGGTGCTACCTGGACGTGAGCGCGATCAGGCACGGTGTCAGCGCACCGGCGGCCGCCGTGCCGGCCGTCCTGTCCCGGGCCGGCCGGAGCCGGCGCGTGGGCCGGGCGGATCGGGAGGACGGCGGGGCCGTGTCGGGACGAGGAGCGGTCCGCACCGACCTCGAGCAGGTGTTCCGCGCCGCCTACCCGCGCGTGGTCGGCGTCGCCGCCCGGGTGCTGGGCTCGCGGGACGGCGCCGAGGACGTCGCCCAGGAGGTGTTCCTCTCCTTCGCCCGCACCACGGTGCCGGCCGGCGAGGCGCCGGGCTGGCTCTCGGTCGCCGCGGCCCACACCGCCCTCAACCACCTCCGCTCCGGCCGCCGCCGCGCCACCCGCGAGGAGGCGGCCGGCGGGCCCGGCCCCGCGGTCCCCGACGTCGCCGACGACGTCGTCACCCTCGACGAGCGCCGCCGCGTGCGGGCGGCCCTGGCCCGGCTCCCCCGGCGCCAGGCCGTCGCGCTCGTCCTGCGGCACAGCGGCCTCAGCTACGCCGAGGTCGCGGCCGCCCTCGACCTGTCCCCCGGCAGCGTCGGCACGACCGTGCGACGCGCCGAGTCCGCCCTGCGCGAGGAGTTGACCCGCCATGCGTCATCCGACTGAGGGCACGCTGCGCCGGCTCGTGGACGAGCCGGCCGGTGTCCCCGACGCCGACCGCGAGCACGTCGCCGGCTGCGCGACGTGCCTGACCGGCCTGGCCGCCGCCCAGCGCGACGCCACCGCCGTCTCCGCGGCGCTGACCCCGGGCACCGCGCCCGACACCGGGGCCGCCTGGCACCGGCTGTCGTCCGCGGTCGCCCTGGACGAGCGCCGCAGCACCGCCGCCCCCGCCCCGGCCCGCCGCCGGCGCGGCCGGCTGCGCAGCCCGCTGGTGGCCGCCGTCGGCGTGGTCGCGCTGCTGGCCGGCGGCGGCGTCGCCGCCGCGACGGACTGGCTGCAGGTCTTCCGCACCGAGGAGATCGCGCCGGTCACCGTCACCCAGGCCGACCTGGTCGCGCTGCCCGACCTGTCCGCCTACGGCACCGCGCAGGTGCTCGAGGAGCCCGACGTCCGCGCGGTGGCCGACGCCGCGGCCGCGGAGGACGTCTCGGGGCTGGCCGTCCCACAGGTCGGGCAGCTCCCCGGCGGGGTGGGCGGCGACCCGGCCTACCAGGTCGGCGACCGGGCCGTCGTGGAGTTCACCTTCTCCGCCGAGCGGGCGGCCGAGGCCGCCGCGGCGTCCGGCGAGACGTTGCCGCCCCCGCCGGCCGGGCTCGACGGCGGCCGGTTCCGGCTGAGCGCCGGCCCCGGCGTCGCCGCGGTCTGGTCCAGCGGCAGCGGCGCGCCGGGCCTGGTCGTCGCCCGGGTCGTGGCCCCGACCGCGGAGTCCTCGGGCATCCCGTTCGCCACCGCCCGCGACTACCTGCTGTCGCTGCCCGGCCTGCCCGAGGACCTCGCCGCCCAGCTGCGGTCGTTCTCCGGCGACGGCACGACGCTGCCGCTGCCGGTGCCGGCGGGCCTGGCGACCAGCTCGACCGCCGACGTCGGCGGCGAGGAGGCCACGGTGCTCACCTCGCGGGACGGCTCGGTCGCCGGCGTGGTGTGGGTGACCGACGGCGTCGTCACCGCGGTGGCCGGGTCGCTGGGTGCCGACGAGGTGCTCGCCGTCGCCCGGGGTCTGTCGGAGTGACCTCCCCGACCGCCGCCGCCGAGCGGCTGCTGGCCGACCTGCCGCCGTCGTCGGCGGTGTGGTGCCAGGGGCTGCGCAAGCGGTACGGACGGCGGACCGCGGTCGACGGGGTCTCCTTCACCGTCGGCCGCGGCGAGGTGCTCGGGCTGCTCGGGCCCAACGGCGCGGGCAAGACCAGCGTCATCAAGATGCTGCTCGGCCTCGTCCGGCCCGACGCCGGGGAGGTGCTGCTGCTCGGGCGGGCGGCGCGCGACCCGCAGGCCCGGGCCCGCGTCGGCTACCTGCCCGAGCTGTTCCGCTACCAGCCGTGGCTCAGCGCGGCGGAGGTGCTGACCCTGCACGTGCGCCTGTCCGGCGCGGCGGTGCCGGCGGCCGAGCAGCGCGACGTCCTGGCGCTGGTCGGCCTGGCCGACCGCGCCGGCGACCGGGTGGGCGGCTTCTCCAAGGGCATGCAGCAGCGGCTGGGGCTGGCCGTGGCACTGGTGGCCCGCCCGGAGCTGGTGGTGCTCGACGAGCCGACCAGCGCGCTGGACCCCCTCGGCCGCGTCGACGTCCGCGACGTCGTGCTGTCCCTGCGGGAGCGCGGCGTCGCGGTGCTGCTCAACTCGCACCTGATCGGCGAGGTGGAGCGGGTCTGCGACCGCGTGGTCATCCTCGACCGGGGGCGGGTGGCGGCGGCCGGGACGCTGGCCGAGCTGCTCGGGCAGCGGGAGGTGCGGCTGCGGCTCGACGGCGTCGACGCCCGCGCCGAGGCGCGGCTGGCCGCCACCGGCCGGCTCACCCGCAGCGGCGACCGGTTCACCGTCACGCTGCCCGAGGACGCCGACGCCGCGGTGCCGGCGCTGGTCGCCGACCTGGTCGCGCTCGGCGTCCGGGTGCACGCGGTGGAGCCGGGGCGGATCAGCCTGGAGGAGCGGCTGCTCGACGTCCTCCGCTCGGGGGGTCAGCGGTGAGCACCGCCCGCGTCGTGCTGACCGTCGCCGGCCTGACCCTGCGCGAGGCGGCGCGGCGCAAGGTGCTGCGCTCGCTCGCCGTGCTCACGGTGGCGCTGCTGGGCCTGTCCGCGTGGGGCTTCGCCCGGCTCGACGCCGAGTTCGGCGGGCTGACCAGCGGCGAGGCCCGGATCGCGGCGTCGACCGTGCTCAACCTGGTGATGTTCGGGTTCAGCCTCATCGCCGCGCTGGGGACGGCGTTCCTCGCCGGCCCCACCGTCTCCGGGGAGGTCGAGTCCGGGGCGGCGCTGGCGGTGCTGGCGCGGCCGGTCCGCCGCTCGGCGGTGCTGGTCGGCAAGTGGCTGGGCCTGGTGGCGTTCGGCAGCGCCTTCGTCGCGCTGGCGGGGCTCGCGCAGTTCGTCGTCGTCCAGGTGACCGTCGGCTACTGGCCGCCGCGGCCGGTGGCCGGGCTCGCGCTGCTCGCCGCGCAGACGGCGGTGCTGCTGACCCTGGCGCTGCTGCTGTCCACGGTCATCTCGCCCATGGCCTCGGGCGTGGTGGCGGTCGGCCTGTTCGGCGCCACCTGGATCGCCGGCGTCGTCGGCGGCATCGGCGACGCGCTGGGCAACGAGGGCGTCGCGCGGGTGGGCGCGGTGTCGCGGATGCTGCTGCCCACCGACGGGCTGTGGCGCGGGGCGATGAACGCCTTCCAGGACCCGACGCTGGTCGGCCAGTTCACCGAGCTCGGCGGGTCGCCGTTCTTCGGCGAGGCCCCGCTCACCGCCACCTACCTGGCGTGGGCGGCGCTGTGGGTCGCCGTCGTCCTGGGGCTCGCGGGGATGGCGTTCTCCCGCCGGGACCTGTAGCCGTCCCGGCTCGGTACCGTCCGGAGCCGGGGTCACCCGACCCCGGCTCCCGCCCGACGACGCCGTCTGGAGACGCCCCGTGCCGGTCGACCCGCACATCGCCGCCCTGCTGTCCCTGCTCGCCCAGTCCGGCGCGCCGCCCATGTGGGAGGGCACGCCCGAGGCCGGCCGCGCCCAGTACCTGGCGCTCACCCACGGCGCCCGCTCGCCCGAGCAGGTGGTGCCGGTGGCCGGCATCGAGGACCGCACCGTCCCCGGCGCCGAGGGCGACCTGCGGGCGCGCGTCTACCGGCCCGAGGGCGAGGGGCCGTTCCCCACGGTCGTGTTCTTCCACGGCGGCGGCTGGGTGATCGGCGACCTCGACACCCACGACAACATGGCCCGCAACGTCTGCCGCGGCGCCCGGGCCGTCGTCGTCGCCGTCGACTACCGGCTCGCGCCCGAGCACCCGTTCCCCGCCGCCGCCGAGGACGCCGTCGCCGCGGCGCGCTGGGTGGCGCAGCACCTCGGCGAGCTCGGCGGCGACTCCCGGCTGGGGCTGGCCGGTGACAGCGCCGGGGGCAACCTGGCCGCCGTCGTGGCCCAGGTCCTGCGCGACGACGGCACGAAGGTCGCCGCCCAGTTCCTGGTCTACCCGTCGGTCGACGTCGCCGGCGAGTACCCGTCCCGGGTGGAGAACGGGAAGGGCTACTTCCTCGAGCAGGACACGATGGACTGGTTCCACGGCCACTACGCCGGGACCTGGGAGGACGCCCGCGACCCGCGGCTGTCCCCGCTGCACGCCGCCGACCTGGCCGGCCTGTCGCCGGCGCTCGTGGTCACCGCCGAGTACGACCCGCTGCGCGACGAGGGCGAGGCCTACGGGCGGGCGCTCGAGGCCGCGGGCGTGCAGGCCGACGTGCGCCGCTACGACGGGATGATCCACGGCTTCTTCGACATGGGCGCCTGGTCCCCGGCCGCGCAGGCCGCGATCGACGAGAGCTGCGCGCGCTTCGGCGAGCTGCTCCGGGGCTGAGCGGCGACGGGCCGGCCGTCGCGGCGGCGGCCGGCCCGTCAGACCCAGTACGTGTCGTGGCGGAGCATGAACTCCGCCCGCTCCTCCGGCGTCATCCGCTCACCCCGCGCGAGCGTGCGGAAGTAGTCCTCGCGCGGCCCGCCCGGCGCGAACATCAGCAGCATCGAGGCGTGCTCGCCGCCGCGGAACCCGTGGACCCCGCCCTCGGGGACGTAGAGGAAGTCGCCCGCGCCCGCGGTCACCCAGCTCCGCCCGTCGTAGAGCTCCACCTCGCCGCGCAGGACGTAGAACTGCTCGGAGATCGAGCGGTGGAAGTGCGGGCCCGGGCCGGAGGCCTCGGCGCCGAAGGTCCACCGGTAGAGGCCGAACCGGCCGGTCGTCTGCTCCCCGGTGGCCAGGAACTCGCAGGTGACGCCGGCGGCCGAGACGGTGTCCGGGGGCCGGTCGCTGCGGCGCAGCCAGGCGGTGGCCTCGCCGGTGGTGCCGCGGTAGAGGTCGGGCGGGTAGTGGCGGTGCAGGGACACGGCTCCGGGCTCCTCTCGTCGCCGGCGCCCATCCTCGCAGCGGGGCGGTAGCGTCCGCCGGGTGCCGGACGCTGCGACGGAGCAGGTCGGGCGGCGGCTGGACGCCCTCACGTTCGGGCTCTTCACCGTCGCCCTGGGCACGAACGTCCCGACGCCACTGCTGCTGGTCTACCGCCGCACCCTCGGGCTCTCCGACGCCGACCTCACCGCCGTCTTCGGCTGCTATGCCATCGGCCTGATCGCCGCGCTGACCGTGTCCGGCGCCGCCTCGGACCGGTTCGGCCGGCGCACCGTCGTCGTCCCGTTCGCGGTGCTGGCGGGTCTGGTCTCGCTGCTGTTCGTGCCCGCGGCCGAGCACCTGCCGCTGCTGTACGCGGGGCGGCTGCTGCAGGGCGCGGTGTCCGGCGTCGTGTTCTCGGTGGCCAACGCGTGGCTGCAGGACCTCGCCGGTCCCGGCGGGCAGCAGTCGGCGGCCACCCGCGGCGCGGTGTCGACGTCGCTGGGCTTCGCGATCGCGCCGGCGATGAGCGGGGTGCTCGCCGAGTACGGCCCGGCGCCGACGACGCTGCCCTACCTCGTGCACGTCGCCGTCCTGCTGGTGGGCCTGGCCGCGCTGCTGACCGTGCCGGAGACGGTGCGGGAGCGCCGGCCGGGCCGGCTGATGGCCCTCGGCCTGCCGCCGGAGGCGCGGCGGCCGTTCCGCGCGGTGCTCGCGCCGACCGCGACGGGCGTGTTCGCCTTCCCGGCGGTCGCGGCGACCGTGCTGCCACTGCTGGTCGTCCCCGACGGCGTCGGCGTCGCCTACGCCGGGCTGGTCGGCGGGCTGGCGCTGGCGGCGAGCGCGGTCGCCGCCCGGCTCGGGCGGCGGGCCGGGGGCGGCGGCGGGCCGCTCGGGATGACGCTCGGCGCCCTCGGCCTCGCCCTCGGCGTGGTGGCGGTGGCGACGACGTTCGAGCCGCTGCTGCTTCCGGCCGCGGCGCTGATGGGCGCCGGGGGCGGCCTGTGCCTGACCGCGGGGCTGACGCTGACCGCGCAGCTGGCGCCCCCGCACACCCGGGGGGCGATGAACAGCGCCTTCTACGCCTTCGCCTACGTCGGCTTCGGCACCCCGCTGCTGCTCGCCTGGCTGGGCTCGGCCCTGGGCACCGTCCCGGCGCTGGCGGCGTTCGTGGCGGTGCCGCTCGCGCTCGCCGCGTGGCTGTGGTGGGAGCTGCGCTCCACTTCCCAGGGCTGAACCGTCCTCAGCCGGCCACGGACCGCGCGACCCGGAAGCCGACGTCGTCGATCCGGAGACGGGGATGGCTCCGGCGCCGCACCGAGGCGCGGCAGCTCCAGTGCTCGTCGAACCACCCGCCGCCGCGCAGCACCCGGTAGGGGCCGTAGACCTCGGCGTCGTAGACGTCCCAGCACCACGCCCAGACGTTGCCCAGCACGTCGTGGAGACCCCAGGCGTTGGGCTGCCTCTCGCCGACGGGATGCGGCCGCTCCCCCGAGTTGCCGCGGTACCAGGCGACGTCGCCGAGCGGCCCGTATCGGGCAGTCGTGGTGCCGGCGCGGCAGGCGTGCTCCCACTCGGCCTCGGTGGGCAGCCGGTAGCCGTCCGCCGCCGGGTCCCACACCACCCCGCCGTCGGGGGCCGCGCGGTAAGCGGGCGCGCGCCCCTCCTGCCGGGACAGAGTGTTGCAGAACCGCACCGCGTCCTCCCAGCTGACGGTCTCCACCGGCAGCCCGTCGCCCCGCGCCGCGCTGGGCCGCTGTCCGGTGATCCGGGCGTAGCGCTCCTGGGTCACCGGGGTGGCAGCCAGCTCCAAGGCGTCGACGGCGACCGTCCACCGGCGCTGCGTGCGCCGGTCCGAGAGGGTCACCCGGCCCGCGGGGACGGGCAGCATCGCGTCACGGGCGGCCGGGTCCACGGTCGGCAGGCGCTACCGGACGGACTGTCCCCGCAGCTCACGTCACGCTCTCCTCCGGATCTGTGGACGGACCCCTGACCTGCGGATTCACCTCGCAGGAGGGTGCGTGATCGGTTAGACTTCGATCATGTGTTCGGATGGGCCGGGCAGCGGAGACGTCCTCGACGACGTCGCTGCGCTGGTCGCCGAGCGCAACCGGATCGACGCCCGGTTGGCCCGCGCGGTGCGGGCCGCGGAGCTGTCCCAGGCTCCCGAACGCGACGGGCTGAGGTCGATGGCCTCGTGGCTGCGCGGGCACTGCCGGCTGTCGACCGCGGAGGCCGCTCGGCTGGTGCGCAACGGCCGCGCACTGGAGCACCTGCCGGCGCTGGCCGAGGCGCACGAGACGGGTCTGGTGTCCGCCGAGCAGGTCGCGGTCGCGGCGAAGGCGGTGACCCCCGAACGCCTGGCCGTCGCTGCGGCCGCCGGGGTGGACCTGGCGGTCATCGACGCGGTGCTCACCGGCGTCGCCGTCGAGCGCGAGCACTCCGACCTGGTGCAGGTGGTGCAGCACTACTGCAACGACCTCGACCCCGACGGTCCCGAGCCGGAACCCACCGAGGGCCGGTCGCTGACGCTGGCCAGGCACGCCGACGGCTCGCTCACCATCCGCGGCCACCTCGATCCCGTCGGCGGGGAGAAGCTGCAGACCGCCCTCGAAGCCCACGTGCAGGCCGACCGCCCCGCCGGGGACGAGCGCAGCCGCGCCCAGCGGCTGGGGGACGCGCTGGTGCAACTGTGCGACAACGTGCTGGCCGCCGGGCGCCTGCCGCTGCTGCGCGGGCACAAGCCGCACGTGGTGGCGCGGATCGACCTCGACGACCTCGCCGACCCACATGGCGGCCCGAACGCCGGGCGGATGGGGTTCGGCGCCACCATCTCCGCCGCCCGCGCCCGCTGGCTGGCCTGCGACGGCACGATTTCCCGGGTCGTGTTCGGGGCCGACGGGGTGCCGCTGGACCTGGGCCGGGAGCAGCGGCTGGCCAGCCGGCACATCCGCCGCGCCGCCGAACTCCGCGACGGCGGGTGCGTGTTCGCCGGCTGCGGGGCCCCGACCTGGTGGTGCGACGTGCACCACCTGGTGCACTGGATCGACGGCGGCGACACCAGCCTGGAGAACTCGGCACTGCTCTGCGAGCGCCACCACACGAAGGTCCACCACGGCTTCCGGGTCGAACGACAACCGACCGGTCGATGGCGCACCTGGCGCCCCGACGGCACCGAGATCACCACCCCGGCGCCGCTGCTCGCCCCCACCGCCTGACGGACACGCGCGCCTGCGTCAGCCCACCGAGCGGCTGCGCTGCTCCGCGCCGATCTCGCCGTAGGGGTAGTCCGCCCAGCCCGGGTCGCTGACGGCGTCGAGCCGCGCGGTCTCCTCGTCGGTGAGCACGAGGCCGGCGGCGCCGAGGTTGCCGCGCAGCTGGTCGGTGGTGCGCGCCCCGAGGATCACCGAGCTGACGCCCGGCCGGGCCAGCAGCCAGGCCAGCGCCACCTGCGGCATCGTCGCGCCGCGCGCCTCCGCGACGTCCTGCACCGCGGACAGCACGTCCCACGTCCGCTCCCGCGTGGCGACCCGGTCGTAGGCCTCCATCCCGCGCGCCGGGTCCTCGCCGAGCCGCGTCGCCCCGGCGGGCCGCTGGTCCCGGGTGTACTTCCCCGACAGCCACCCGCCGCCCAGCGGCCCCCACGGGAGCAGCCCCAGGCCGTTGACCAGGCAGGCGGGCACGATCTCGGCCTCGACGTCACGCACGAGCAGGCTGTACGACGGCTGCAGGGTGACCGGCACGGCGAGGTGCGCGCGCTCGGCGACGTCCACGGCCCGCTGCACCTG
This sequence comes from Geodermatophilus sp. SYSU D01045, assembly GCF_054050295.1. Taxonomy (NCBI): domain Bacteria; kingdom Bacillati; phylum Actinomycetota; class Actinomycetes; order Geodermatophilales; family Geodermatophilaceae; genus Geodermatophilus; species Geodermatophilus sp. SYSU D01045. Next base: position 35,288 of record NZ_JBJGZB010000008.1, on the reverse strand, counting down.
CCAGCCGGTGAAGTTCGACAGCCCCGGGTAGCCGATCTCGCCCGCGGACACGGCGTCGTCGAGGAAGCGCAGCGTCTCCTCCAGCGGCGTCAGCGGGTCCCACGCGTGCAGCTGGTAGAGGTCGACGTGGTCCACGCCGAGCCTGCGCAGCGAGTCGTGCAGCGCCCGGCGCAGGTGCCGGCGCGAGGTGCCGAGCGTGTTGGCGTCCTCGCCCGTGGGGAAGCGGCCCTTGGTGGCGAGGACGACGCGGTCGCGGACGTCGACCGGGCGCGCGGCCAGCCAGCGCCCGATCATCTCCTCGGACGCGCCGGCGGAGTAGACGTCGGCGGTGTCGACCAGCGTGCCGCCCGCCTCGACGAACACGTCGAGCTGCTCGTGCGCCCCCGCCTCGTCGGTCTCCGCGCCGAAGGTCATCGTGCCGAGCGCGAGCGAGGAGACGGCACAGCCGCTGCGGCCGAGGGTGCGCAGGTCCATGCGCCCAGCAAGCCACAGGACGCGGGACCGCGCGAGGTCAGCGCAGGGCCGGCACCCCGTTGGCCAGCTCCAGCAGCACGTCGGCGTGGCAGGGCTCGCCGGCCGGGCACCAGCAGGCGAGGTTGCGCCCGCGCAGCTGCCGGCGGGCCTGGGCGGCGAGGTCGCCGGAGGCGGCCCAGCGGCGGAACCACGCGATCGCGGTGGCGCGGTCGGGGCAGCGGACGACGCGGCTGCCGTCCTCCTGCTCCCCCGGCTCGCGCGCGGTCGGCAGCGGCCACGCGGTCTCGTCGTCGCCGGGCAGCCACAGGTAGGTCTCCCCCACCCGGAACGGGTTGCCCCAGCGCGAGGGGCGGGCGACGACGACGGTGTTCGGCGGCTTCCGCCAGCCGCGCGCCCGCGAGAGCTGCACACGCACCGGACCGGTCATGGACCGATGCTGCCGCGCGGGTGTGACAGGACCGCACCACGGCTCCCGGGGCTGCCCCGTCCGGGGACACCCCCAGTCCGACCAGCGCTTTCGGGGGCGTCACCCGATGGTCCGCACGCGGCGCCGTCGGGAGGCTCGAGCTGCCCGGCGGGGCCGAGGTCACGTCCCGCCGGGCTCCACCCCCGTGGCCCGACGACGAGGCGCCGTGTCCGCTCCCGAGTGCACCCTCGACCCCCCGCAGCCGCCGACCTCCTCTCCCACCCGCCGCGGCCCGGCGGCGCTCGTCCGCGGCTGGCTGGGCCGCCTGGCGCTGCGCCGCGTCCGCCGCCGCGGGCTGGACCTCTCCCGCCTCACCTTCCTGCCGGCCGCCGCGACGGTGCCGCTGCGGCGGGTCGACGTCGACCCGGTGCCCGAGCTGCGCGACGGCGGGCCGGTGCGGCGCCTGGACCTGCCCTTCGACCTCTCCGTGCTCCTGGTGACCGGCGCCGCGGAGGCCCGCGCGGTGCTCGCCGACCGCGACGGGTTCAGCACCGACGTCCGCCACCTGTTCAGCGGCACCGGCCCGGCCACGGCCGACGACGTCGGCGGCCTGGGGTTCACCGATCCGCCCGACCACACCCGGCTGCGCGGCCTGGTCGCCCCGGAGTTCACGCGCGCCCGCCTGCAGCGCCTCGAGCCGGCGATCGAGGCCACCGTCGCCCGGCAGCTCGACGAGCTCGCCGCGGCCGGGCCGCCGGCCGACCTGGCGCGGCACGTCTCCGGCCCCGTCCCGATGCGGACCGTCTGCGCCCTGCTGGGCCTCGACCGTCCCGACGAGCAGCTGGTCACCCGGCTGGCGACCCGGCGCTTCGACGCCGCCCGCGGCACGGCCGGCGCGTTCGGCGCGGTGTCCGTGCAGCGCCGGCTGCTGTTCGACGCGGTCGCGCGGCAGCGCCGGGACCCCGGCGACGGGCTGCTCGGGCGGATCGTCCGCGAGCACGGCGACGCCGTCTCCGACGCCGACCTGGCCGGGCTGGCCGACGGCATCGTCACCGGCGGGTTCGAGACGACGGCGTCGACGATCTCGCTCGGCACGCTGGTCCTGCTGCGCGACCCGGCCGCCGCGGCCCTGGTGCGGGAGGGCTCGCGCCGGGACGTCGAGACGGTGGTGGACGAGCTGCTCCGGCTGCTCTCGGTGGTGCAGGTGGCCTTCCCCCGCTTCGCCCGGCGGGACACCGAGGTCGCCGGGCACCGGCTGCGGGCCGGCGACGCCGTCCTCGTCTCGCTGAGCGCCGCGAACCGCGACCCCGCCTGGGCCGGCGCGCACCCCGACGCGCCCGACCCCTCCCGCTCGACCCGCGGCGGCCACCTCGCCTTCGGCCACGGCATCCACCGCTGCGTCGGCGCCGAGCTGGCCCGGCTGGAGCTGCGGGTCGTGCTGCCGGCCCTGTTCCGGCGCTTCCCCGACCTCGCCCTCGCCGTCCCGCCCGAGCGGCTGGCCTTCCGCCGGCTGTCGTTCGTGTACGGGGTCGACGCGCTGCCGGTGACGTTCTGACTCAGCCGGCCGGGTCGGCCCGGAGCAGCGCGGCGCCCGGGACGACGAGGCGGTGCACGTGCGCGTCGACGTCGTCCGGCCCGGGCGCCGGCTCGCCGAAGTCGAGGGCGCCGATGGCGTAGAAGTCCGTCGTCGCGGTGACGCACTGCCAGCGCCAGGTGAGCTCGCGGGCCTCCAGGTGCGGGAGCAGCGGCGCGAGCGCGGCGCAGTACCGCCCGGCCGACGCGCGCACGGCCGCCGCGCCGTTGGCCTCCCAGCGGTCCGGCGGCTGGTCGAAGATCCGGGTGAACACCCGGGCGGCGTACCGGCCGCGGCCGGCGCAGCGCAGGGCCACGATCGGCCGCACCCAGCCGTCGACGAACGCCTCGACGCCGGCGTCGTCGCCCAGGCCCGCCAGCACCCGCTCCCGGTCGGCGACCACGCCGTCCACGACCCGGCGCTCGACCGCGGCGACCAGCCCGTCCTTGCCGCCGAAGTAGTAGCCCACCGCAGCGGCGTTGGCGACGCCGGCCCGGCGCAGCACGTCACGCACCGAGGTGCCCGCGGCACCGCCGGTCGCGAGCAGCTCCTCGGCCGCGTCCAGCAGCCGCACGGGGGTTGCGGTCTCCGTCACGGCCCCTCCATCCTGGGCCACCGCCCTGAGACGGGCGTGTCAGGCGATCGTCTGGAGCACAGCATGCCCGACGCCCGTGGAGTCCGGGGCCGGCGCGGCAGCCTGCTCGCCGTCACGTGCGTCGCCTCGGCCCTGGTGGTCGGAGCCGCCTTCTCGCTGTCGCTGGCCCTGCCCGAGCTCGGCCGCGCCACCGGGGCGACGCAGACCGAGCTGACCTGGGCGGTCCACGCGTACGGGCTGACCTTCGCCGCGCTGCTGCTGCCGCTGGGCGCCGCCGCCGACCGCTTCGGCCGGCGCGGCGCGCTGCTGCTGGGCCTGGCGGTGTTCGCCGCGTGCAGCACGGCGTCGGGGCTGGTCACCGACCCGGCCACCCTCGTCGCGCTGCGCGGGCTGGCCGGCGTCGGCGCGGCGGCGGTCGTGCCGGCCACGCTGGCGGTGCTCGTCGACGCGCATCCCGCCGAGCGCCACGGCTCCGCGGTCCGGGTGTGGGCCGCGGTCTCCGGCGCGGGCGTGCTGCTGGGGCTGCTCCTGTCCGGTGCGCTGCTCGAGGTCGCCTGGTGGGGCAGCGTGCCGGTCGCCTCCGGTGTGCTGGCCGGGCTGGTCCTGCTGCCGTGCCTCGCGGTCGTCCCGGCCTCGCGGGACCCGCACCTGCCGCTGGACCCGCTCGGCGGCGTGCTCGCCCTCGCCGGTCTCGGGGGCGTCGTGTGGGGCGTCGTCGAGGGGCCCGGGCGCGGGTGGACCGACGCGACGACGCTCACCGCCCTCGCCGTCGGCGCGGTGTCCCTGGCCGCGTTCACCCGCCACGAGCTGCGCAGCCGGCACCCGGTGGTCGACGTCCGGCTGTTCCGCGACCGCCGCCTGGCCCTGGGCCGTGCCGTCGTCTTCCTGCAGTTCGCCGCCGCCTGCGGTCTGCTCTTCCTCGCACCGCAGTGGCTCCAGTACCTGCGCGGCCTCTCGCCCGTGCAGGCCGCGCTGTGGCTGCTGCCGATGGCGGTCGGCACCACCGTGGCCGTGCGGATCGCGCCGGTGCTGCGCCGGCAGGGCCCCCGCGCCGTCACGATGCGGGCGCTGGTCCAGATGGGCATCGGGGCGTTCCTGCTGTCCCGGCAGGCCGACGGCGACGCCCCGCTGTGGCAGTTCCCCGCGGCGGCGTTCCTCTTCGGGATCGGCTTCGGCCAGGCCCTCGTCTCGGGGACGGCGCTGATCACCGAGGGCCTGCCCGCCGACCGGCGCACGCCCGCCGCGGCGGTCGCGGACGCGACCCGCTGGGTCGGCGGCGCGATCGGCGGCGCGGTCGCCGCCGGCGTCCTGCTCGCCGTCTACGGGGATGACCCGTCCCCCGCCGGCGCGGCGGTGGCCGACGGCGCCCGGGAGGCGTTCGCCGCCGGCTACACCGTCGCGTTGCGCGTCGGAGCGGCGGCCCTGCTGGGCGGCGCGCTGCTGGCCGCCGTGCTCGCACCCCGGCGGGCGCAGGCCCGGCACCGCGGCATCATCGGGCGGGCGCTGCGTCCGGTCGTGCCGCTGACGGCACGGCGGCAGCCGGTCGTGGACGTGGCACCGGTGCCACGGGTGGTCCCGGCCCGGCGCGTGCCGCGCGGGGTGCAGGCGGTCCTGGTGGCCGCGGTGGTGCTGGGCCTCCTCGCCGGAGTCGGTCTGGTGGCCCGCACCCTCACGAGGTCGACCGACCTGCCGGACACCGTCCCCGCCGCGCTGACCGAGGCGCCGCGGACCGCACCGCCGCAGCAGTCCGCCACCGCCGCCGCGGTCGCGCCACCGCCCGTGACCGACCCGGCCGCGCTGCTCGAGACACCCGAGCCGCCCGCCGAAACGACGGCGGCCGCGCCGACCACCCGGGCCGCGGCGGCACCGGCCCCGGCCACGCCGGCCGAGACCACCACCCCACCGGCCGAGACCACCACCCCGCCCGAGGCCACCAACCCGCCGGCCGAGATCGCGACGCCCACCCCGACCACGACACCACCGGCCGAGACCACCACCCCACCGGCCGAGACCACGACACCCACCCCGACCACGACACCACCGGCCGAGACCACCACCCCACCGGCCGAGACCACGACACCCACCCCGACCACGACACCGCCGGCCGAGACCACCACCCCACCGGCCGAGACCACGACACCCACCCCGACCACGACACCGCCGGCCGAGACCCCCACCCCACCGGCCGAGACCACGACACCCACCCCGACCACGACACCGCCGGCCGAGACCCCCACGACCACCGAGACCCCCACGACCACCGAGACCCCCACGACCACCGAGACCCCCACGACCACCGAGACCCCGACGACCACCGAAGGGACCTCCGCCGGGGAGACGGGCACCTCCGCGCCGGCGAGCCCCTGAGGCCGATCCGGCAGGACCGCTGCGGTACGCGGCGGGGATGACCCTGTCGCGGTCCGGCGTGGCGACCGATCCTGGGGCATGGACATCCTGACCGGGGGCACGGCGGGCCGGGTCCGGGAGGCGGTGGCCCGGTACTGGCAGGCCCAGGTGCACCTCTGGGAGACGTACCTCTCCCCGGCCGGCTGGGGCCCGGTGCCCGAGGCCCCGGCGCTCGGGGACGAGCCCCTGCACTGGGTGGGGCGGCGGCTAGTGGGCAGCGTGCTACCGGACGAGCCGCGCTGACCTCACTCCCCCGCGGTCAGCGCGGCCAGCTCGACGACGGCGCCCACCAGCGCCGCGCCGTCGAGCAGGACGAGGTCGTTGTGGTCGGCGCCGGGGACCTCGACCAGCCGGTGCAGCGCCGCGGCGGCGTCGGCGACCCGCCGGCTCTGCGCCGGCGGCACGATCGTGTCCGCGGTGCCAAGGACGACCGTCGTCGGCACCCGCACCCGGGCGATCCCCTCGGCCACCGGGTACCGGTCGCGCAGCAGCAGCCGGACCGGCAGGAACGGGTAGTGCTCGGCACCGACGGCGGCCAGGTCGGTGAACGGCGACCGCAGCACCAGCCCGGCCGGCGGGTGCTCCACGGCCAGCTCGGTCACCACCGCGGCCCCCAGGCTCTCGCCGTAGTAGAGGAGCCGGCCCGCGGGCACGCCGGCCTCCTCGAGCAGCCAGGTCCGCGCCGCCCGGACGTCGAGCGCCAGGCCCTCCTCGCTCGGGCTGCCCGGGTTGCCGCCGTAGCCGCGGTAGTCGAACAGCAGCACCGCCAGCCCGGCGTCCGCCAGCGCCCGGGCCAGCGGCGCGCGCAGTCCCCGGTGCCCGCCGTTGCCGTTCGCCACCAGGACGGCGGGTGCGCCGGCGTCCGGGCCGGGGACGAACCAGGCGCCCAGGGCCAGGCCGTCGGCGGTGGTGAGCACGACGTCCCGCGCGCCGGGGACCGCGACCGCCGCGGCGGGCAGCGGGCCGTCGTCGGGGAGGTAGACGAGGCGCCGCTGGAACGTCCACAGCAGGCCCACGACCACAGCCAACAGGAGGACGACGACCAGCGCCGCCCGCGGTCCGGAGCGCACGACCCGATGGTCGCGGACGGCCCGCTCCGCGACCCTCCCGGACCGGGCGGCGACTGTGGGAGCACCCGGGGAGGGCCCGCGACCGGTAGCGTCGGGGCGGACCGGAGGAGGTCCCGTTCCCACACACCGCGGACGCTGCGCCGAAACCCACCTCGGATGTCCCTGCCGGGGCGACGAGACCGTCCACGAGCGACGCTCGAGTGAGATGCGCGACGCCCGGGACCGGTCCCACGAACCGGTGGACTGCCCCGAGTGTGGCTCGCCGACCACACCGCTGTCCCTGCTCGCCTGGGGGAACTGCCGGGTCTGCCGCACGGCGCAGTCCCGGCTGACCGACCCGCTCCGCTGGTGACGACAGCGGGACGGCCGCCGCCCCCGCGCCGGGAGCCGGTACAGTCGCCTCCGGTCGCTGTCGTGCCTCTGCTTCGTTCTCGGACGTCCGCAGTCGTCTCTGCCTGACGTTCCTCTCGGTCCTGCCGGTCGGTGCGGCGACCCGGCTCCGGCGCCTGCCGGACCGACACCCCAGCACGGAAGAGAGAACGACATGACCCAGGGCACCGTGAAGTGGTTCAACGCGGAGAAGGGCTTCGGCTTCATCGAGCAGGACGGCGGCGGCCCCGACGTCTTCTGCCACTTCTCGGCGATCAGCGGCTCCGGCTACCGGTCGCTGGACGAGGCGCAGCGCGTCGAGTTCGACGTCACCCAGGGCCAGAAGGGCCCCCAGGCGGAGAACGTCCGCGCGATCTGAGCACCACCGGGGGCACGCGGCGCGACCGCGCCGCGTCCTCCCGCCGCACCACCCCGGACCCCCACGGCCCCCCGGCCGCGGGGGTCCCGTCGTCCCCGGACCCGGGACCGGACCGCGGGACGCCCGGCGGGCACGCCTCCGTGTGAGAGTGGCGGCCATGTACCTGCTGCTCGAGTACTCCCTCGCCGACGACTACCTGGAGCGGCGGGCGGCGCTGCGGGCGGACCACCTCGCCCTCGCCCGCGCGGCGCGCGAGCGGGGTGAGCTGCTGCTCGCCGGCGCGCTGCCCGACCCCTTCGACCGGGCGCTGCTGATCTGGACGGCCGACCGCGACGTCGTGGAGCGCTTCGCCGAGGCCGACCCGTACGTCGTCCACGGCCTGGTGACGAGCTGGACGGTCCGGCCGTGGAACGTCGTGGTCGGGGGGCAGGGGTCGTGAGCGGCTTCCCGACCGTCGCCGAGCTCGCCGCCGAGGAGGACGAGCTGCGGTTCACGAGCTTCACCAACGACGACGCCTGGGACCTCGGCTCGGCGCTCGTGGCCACCGCCCGCAGGGCCGACGCGCCGGTGGCCATCGAGATCCGGCGCAACGGGCACCGGCTGTTCTCCGCCGCCCTGACCGGCGCCACCCCGGACAACGCGGACTGGATCGCGCGCAAGGCCCGGACCGTGCAGCGCTTCGGGCACGGCTCGCTGTACGTCCGGCAGACCTGGATCGAGCGGGGCACCACCTTCGAGGAGTCCTCGGGCCTGGACCTCCGGCGGTACGCGGCACACGGCGGCGCCGTGCCGGTGTTCGTGCGCGACGTCGGCCCGGTCGGCGTCGTCGTGGTGTCCGGGCTGCCGCAGCTGGAGGACCACCGGATGGTCGTCGCGGCGATCCGGGCGCACCTCGGCCGCTGAGTACGGGTCGGTACTGGTACCTGTGGGCTCCGTGTCACAGGATGTGCACCGTCGACGGCGACGGGGCCGGCGACGGGACTCCGGAGGCGCGGGGACGTGACGGTGCGCAGTGCGGTCCGCTGGGCCGCGACCCACGGCGCGATGCGGCTGGCGATCCGGGCGCGGGCCCGGGCGGGCAACCCCGACGCCGAGGTGCTCCGCGACCCGGTCGTCCGCGAGGACCCCTACGCCCACTACGAGCGGCTGCGCACGCCCGCGCCGTTCGCCGGGGGCGCGTTCGCGCGGGTCAGCGTGCACCACGACGTCTGCACCGACGTCCTGCGCAGCGACGACTTCGGCCAGATCGGCGGCAACCGCACCGAGGGCCTGCCGCCGGTGCTGCGGCTGGCGCTGCGGCTGGCCGGCCCGCGGCCCAGCGTCGGGCCGATCGACCCGCCGTCGATGCTCGCCGTCGACCCGCCCGACCACACCCGCTACCGCCGGCTGGTCAGCCGCGCCTTCACCGCCCGGGCGGTGGCCCGGCTGCGCGAGCGCACCGGCGAGATCGCGCACGGCCTGCTCGACGACCTCGAGCGCGAGGCCGCGGCCACCGGCGGGCAGGTGGACCTCGTCGCCCGCTACGCCGGCCTGCTGCCGGTCACGGTCATCTCCGAGGTGCTCGGCGTCCCGCTGGCCATGCGCGAGCAGTTCCTCGCCTGGGCCGACGGCGCCACCCCGAGCCTGGACATGGGCCTGTCCTGGCGCACCCACCGCGAGGTCGAGCGCAACCTCGGCGAGCTCGACGCCTGGTTCCGCGGCCACCTGCACCGGCTGCGCCGTGCGCCCGGCGACGACCTGCTGTCCGGCCTGGTCACCGCGGCCGACGACGACGGCGCCGCGCTCACCGAGCAGGAGCTCATGGCCACCGCCGCGCTGGTGTTCGGCGCCGGCTTCGAGACGACCGTCAACCTGGTCAGCAACGGCGCCGCGCTGCTGTTCGCCCACCCGGACCAGCGCCGGCTGCTCGTCGAGGACCCGTCGCTGTGGCCGAACGCCGTCGACGAGGTGCTGCGCCTGGAGTCGCCGGTGCAGCGGACCGGCCGGCGGGCCAGGCGCGCCACCGAGGTGCACGGGGTGCCGATCGCCGAGGGCGACCTGGTGCTGCTCGTCCTCGCCGCGGCCAACCGCGACCCGCGGGTGTTCGACGACCCGCACGCCTTCGACGTCACCCGCCGCAACGCCCGCGACCACGTCGCCTTCTCCAGCGGCATCCACTTCTGCCTGGGCGCCGCCCTGGCGCGGATGGAGGGCGAGGTCGCCCTGCGGGCGCTGTTCGAGCGGTTCCCCGGCCTCACCGCCGCCGGCGCCGGGCACCGCCGGGGCACGGTCATCCTGCGCGGCTGGGAGACGCTGCCGGTCGCGCTCGCCCCGGCGCTGTCCCCCGCCGCCGACGCCGCCCGCTGAGGCCGCCCCGTAGCGTTCCGCCCGTGGAGACCCCGCTGCGCACCTGGGCCGGCAACCTCACCTACCGCGCCACGCGGGTGCACCGGCCGCGGACGGTGGCCGAGGTGCAGGAGGTCGTGGCCGGCAGCGAGCGGGTGAAGGCCCTCGGCTCGCGGCACTGCTTCAACGACATCGCGGACACGACCGCCGACCTGGTGGTCCTCGACGACCTGGACACCGGGGTGGAGGTCGCGCGGGCCGACGACGACGGCAGCGGCGTCCTGTGGGTGCCGGCCGGGATGCGCTACAGCGAGCTGGTCCGGGAGCTGGCCCCGTCCGGGCGGGCGCTGCACAACCTGGCGTCCCTGCCGCACATCACCGTCGCCGGCGCCACCGCCACCGGCACCCACGGCTCGGGGAACCGCAACGGCTCGCTCGCCACGTCGGTCGCCGGGCTGGAGCTGGTGCGCTCCGACGGCGGGGTCGCCGTCCTCGGCGAGGGCGACGCCGACCTGCCCGGCGCGGTCGTGCACCTCGGCGCGCTCGGCGTCGTCACCCGGGTGGCGTTGCGGTTCCAGCCGACGTTCGACGTCGCCAACACCGTGTACGTCGACATGACCTGGGACCGGCTGTTCGCCGACCTCGACGCCGTCGCCGACGCCGCCTACAGCGTCAGCGTCTTCACCGACTGGCACCGGGTCACCTCGGTGTGGGTCAAGTCCCGGCCGGAGGACCCCGCCGCCCCCGAGGACTTCTTCGGCGCCCGCGCGGCCACCGAGCCGACGCACATGCTCCCCGACACCCCGGTCGAGAACCTCACCGAGCAGCTCGGCGTGCCCGGCGAGTGGCACGAGCGGCTGCCGCACTTCCGCGCCGAGTTCACCCCGAGCAAGGGCGACGAGCTGCAGAGCGAGTGGTTCGTCCCCCGCCGGCACGGCCGCGCCGCCGTGGAGGCACTGCGCGGCCTCGCCGACCGGGTCGCGCCGCTGCTGCAGGTCAGTGAGATCCGCACCGTCGCCGCCGACGGGCTGTGGCTGAGCCCGGCGTCGGGCGGCGACGTCATGGCGCTGCACTTCACCTGGGTGCCCGACCAGCCCGCCGTCACCGCGGTGCTGCCGGCGATCGAGGCCGCGCTGCGCCCGTTCGGCGCCCGCCCGCACTGGGGCAAGCTGTTCACCACGGAGGCCGACGAGCTGGCCGGGCTGTACCCGCGGATGGCCGACTTCCGGGCGCTGGTGCGCCGGTACGACCCGCGCGGCGCGTTCCGCAACGACTACCTGGACCGGACGGTCGCCGCGTTCGCCTGACCGCTCAGCCCAGCTCGCGCAGCCGGCCGGCGAGGAACTCCCGCTCGACGGCGTTCTCGGTCAGCAGCAGCGCCTCGGCGTAGGCGTCGCGGGCCTCGGCGACCCGGCCGAGCCGCCGCAGCAGGTCTGCGCGGGCGGCGGGCAGGTAGCCGTAGCCGGCCAGCTGCGGCTCGGCGGCGAGCTCGTCGAGGGCGGCCAGCCCCGCCGCGGGCCCGGAGGCGAACCCGACGGCGACCGCGCGGTTGAGCGCCACCACCGGCGAGGGCCACACCGCGGTGAGGACGCCGTAGAGCGCGACGATCTCCGCCCAGTCGGTGTCGGCCCACGACGGCGACTCGGCGTGCACCGCGGCGATCGCCGCCTGCAGCGCGTACCGCGACGGCGGCCGGGCGCGCAGCGCCTCGCGGGCCAGCGCGACGCCCTCGGCGATGGCGGCCCGGTCCCAGCGTGTGCGGTCCTGCTCCTCGAGCAGCAGCAGCCGGCCGTCGGCGCCGGTGCGCGTCTCGCGGCGGGCGTCGGTGAGCAACAGCAGCGCGAGCAGCCCGGCGACCGCCGGGTCGCCCGGCAGCAGCCGGCGCAGCATCCGGGCCAGCCCGACCGCGCGCTCCACCAGGTCGCGGCGCACCAGGTCCTCCCCGGCCGGGGTGGTGTGGCCGGTGGTGAACAGCAGGTGCACCACCGACAGGACGGCGTCGATCCGCTCGGGCAGCTCCGCGGCCGGCGGCACCCGGTACGGGATGCGGGCGACGGCGATCTTCTTCTTGGCGCGGGTCATCCGCGCGGCCATGGTCGCCGTCGGGACGAGGAAGGCGCGCGCGACCTCGGCGGTGCTCAGCCCGCACACCAGGCGCAGGGTGAGCGCCACCTGCGCCGGGCGGTCCAGCGCGGGGTGGCAGCAGGTGACCACCAGCCGCAGCCGGTCGTCGGGATAGCCGTGCGCCTCGTCGACCAGCGCGGGCGCGATCCCGCCGTCGACACGGTCGTCCTCGACCAGCAGCGGCAGGTGCCGGCGCTCGACGCCGCGGTGCCGGAGCACGTTGAGCGCCCGCCGCCGGGCCGCGGTGGTCAGCCAGGCGCCGGGGCGCGCGGGGACGCCGTGCGCGGCCCAGTCGGTCAGCGCCGCGGCGAAGGCGTCCTGGACGCACTCCTCGGCGACGTCGAGGTCGCGGGTGACGCGCACCGTCGCGGCGAGCACGAAGGCCCACTCGCGACGGTGCGCGTCGGCGACCGCGGCCGCGACGGCGGGGCCGAGGGGACCGGCGGTCGTGGAGGACACCGGTCAGTCGAAGGTCATCACCGGGCGGACCTCGACGCCGCCGAAGCGGGCCGGCACGGTGCGCGCGACGGCCAGCGCGGTGTCGAGGTCGGGCGCGTCGATCAGGTAGTAGCCGCCGAGGGCCTCCTTCGTCTCGGCGAACGGGCCGTCGGTGACCTCGCCACCGCGCACGCTGGTCGCCGTCGTCGTCGGCTCCAGCGCCTCGCCGCCGAGCAGCTTGGCGCCGTGCCGCTCCACGCCCGCGGAGAAGGTCTCGTGCTCGGCGGTGATCTCGCCGTAGACGTCGGGGGTCGCGGTGGCGTACTGCGTCTCGTCCTCGTAGATCAGGACCAGGTACTTCGTCATGCCGTCCTCCGGGCTCCGGGGGCCCGCCTGCCGGGCCCTCCACCTCTACGACACGCAGCACCGCACCAGATCGACAGCTCCCGCGGAAGACCTCCCACGCGCCGTCGTCTCCGGCATGATCTGACAACCGGACGGCCGGGTTCCGCAGATGTTCTGACGGTGCGCGCCGAGGCAGGCACTGATTAGCGTCACTGTCAGCAGTCAGGGCGTACCCGTCCGTCACGTCGCGGTACGCCACCTCCTAGACCCCCCGAGGAGCCCCCCGTGCCGCTCTCCCGCCTCAGCCTGATCACCGAGTCCTCCGCGCAGCCCGACGCCGTCGCCGGCTCGGTCTGGAGCGTGCTGTCCGGTGGCGACGCCGCGTGGCGGCTGGACGCGCTGTGCGCCGAGACCGACCCCGAGGCCTTCTTCCCGGAGAAGGGCGGCTCGACCCGCGAGGCCAAGCGCGTGTGCGCGGGCTGCGACGTCCGCACCGAGTGCCTGGAGTACGCGCTGGCCAACGACGAGCGCTTCGGCATCTGGGGCGGGCTGTCCGAGCGCGAGCGGCGGCGGGTGCGCCTGGCCCGCCGCAGCATGCCGCTCAGCGCCTGACCGCCCGGGCGGGGCGCCGGTCCCGCGGGTTACGGTCCGGCCCAGGTCCCGCCGCCGGACCGTCGCCTGCCGAAGGAGCCGCCGTGGCCGAGGTCGTGCTGTTCCACCACGCGCTGGGGCTGACGCCCGGCGTCACCGCGTTCGCCGACGACCTGCGCGCGGCCGGGCACACGGTGCACACCCCCGACCTGTTCGGGGGCCGCACCTTCGGCTCGGTCGAGGACGGCGTCGCCCACGCGCGGGAGATCGGCTCCGGCGAGGTGGTGGACCGCGGCGCCCGCGCCGTGGCGGACCTCCCCGAGGGTCTGGTCTACGCGGGCATGTCGCTGGGCGTGCTCCCGGCGCAGCACCTGGCGCAGACCCGGCCCGGCGCCCGCGGCGCGGTGCTCCTCTACTCGTGCCTCCCGGCGGAGGAGTTCGGCCGCTGGCCGGCCGGCGTCCCGGTGCAGGTGCACGGCATGGACGCCGACCCGCTCTTCGTCGACGAGGGCGACCTCGCGGCCGCCCGCGCGCTCGCGGAGGAGGCCGACGACGCCGAGGTGTTCACCTACCCCGGCGACCGGCACTACTTCGCCGACCGCACGCTGCCCTCCCACGACCCGGACGCCGCGGCGCTGCTCACCCGCCGGGTGCTCGACCTGCTGGCGCGCGCGTGAGCTCGCCGGAGGTGGCCGCCGCCCGGGTGCAGGCGGTCCTCGACATCCCGCTGCACCGGCACCTGGGCATGCAGCTGCGCGACCCCGCCGACCCGACCGCCGGCATCTGGTTCCCCGTCGCCGCGGCCGCGCAGAACCAGGCGGCGCTGCTGCACGGCGGCGTCGTCTACACCTTCCTCGACGTGGCGGCCTTCCTGTCGCTGCTGCCCTCCCTGGGCGACGGCGAGCACGCGGTCACCCACGACCTCACCGCCTCCCTGCTGCGCCCGGTGCGCGCCGGCGCGCGGGTCGACGTCACCGGCTCGGTGCTGCGCCGCGGCCGCGCGGTGGCGTTCCTGCGGTCCGAGGCGACGGTGGACGGCGCCCTCGTCGCCTCGGCGCAGGTCACCAAGACGATCGTCCCGGCGGGCTGAGGGGCTCACCCCGGCGGCGTCACCAGAGCGTCATCGAGCGGCGGAAGATCCCGGCGACGTCCTCGGCGGTCACCTCGCGCGGGCAGGTGGCCAGCAGCCGCTGCTGCTTCATGGTGCCCTCGACCAGGTCGTCGACGTCGCCCTCGTCGAAGCCGACCGCGGCGATCCCGTTGGGGATGTCGATGTCGCGCATCAGGTCGGTGAGGACGGTGGGCAGGAACTCGGCCGGGTCGTCGGGCTCGCCGGCGTTGGGAGCCAGCAGCTGCGCCGCCCGGACGTGCCGCTCGGGCGCCGCCTCGAAGGTGAACCGGAAGGCCTCCGGCGCGGTCAGCGCCACCGACATCCCGTGCGGCACCATCGGCTCGCCGGCCGGGTAGTCCTTCGGGTGGAAGTCCTTCACCTGCCCGGCGATCGGGTAGGCGTTGGCGTGCGGGACGTGCACGCCGGCGTTGCCGAAGCCCATCCCGGCGAAGGTCGCGGCCATCGCCATGTCGCCCCGGGCGGCCGTGTCGTCGCCGTGCCGCACCGCCCGCCGGAACGAGCCGGCCAGCAGCGACAGCGCCTTCTCCGACCACATGTCCGAGATCGGGTTGGACCCGCAGTAGGGCACCCGCTGCTCGGGCGCCTTGCGGTCGTAGGTCGTGTACCAGCGCGCGGTGTAGCTCTCCAGCGCGTGGCACAGGATGTCCATCCCGGCCGCGGCGGTGACCCCGGGCGGCTGGGTGACGGTGAGGTCGGGGTCGATGACGGCGAGGGTGGGCCGCAGCCGCGCGTGGCTGATGCCGGTCTTCACCCGCTGCGCCAGCACGTCCATCACGCAGATCGTCGTGCTCTCCGACCCGGTGCCGGTCGTCGTCGGGACGGCGACCAGCGGCTTGAGCGGCTCGGACGGCGCCTGCCCCTTCCCCACCGGCACGTTGACGTAGTCCAGCAGCTCGCCGGGGTTGGTGGTCAGCAGGTCGATCGCCTTGGCGGTGTCGATGCTCGACCCGCCGCCGACCGCGACGAACGCGTCCCACGGCCCGGACGCGCGGGCCGCCTCGATCGCCTCGGTCAGGCTGACGTCGGTCGGCTCGACGTGCACGCCGTCGTAGACCCGCGCCTCGATGCCGAAGCGGCCCATCTGGTCGGCGACCCGCTGCGGCAGGCCGGTGGCCGACACCCCGGCGTCGGTGACCACCAGGACCCGCCGCACGCCGAAGCGGCTGAGGTCGTAGCCGATCTCCTCCGACGCCCCGCTGCCGAACTTCAGCTGCGGTGCCCCGTAGGTGAACACGGACTCGGCGGTCATGTCGGCCTCCTCGGCTCGGGCGGATCCGGTTGCACGGATCGTTGCACCCTCCTTGTGGCGGGGACCACAGCGCGGCAGGGTCGGGTGCGCCCACCAACCTTCCCCCTGGAGGTCAGCCGTGACCGCAGAACCCGAGACCACCGCCGTCCCCGCCCTCGACGACCTGCTCGCCGACTCCCCCACCAACTGGGGCAAGTGGGGCGACGACGACGAGGTCGGCGCCCTGAACTACCTCGGCCCCGAGCAGGTGCTGGCCGCCGTCGGGCTGGTCCGGCAGGGCAAGGTGTTCACGCTGCAGCGGCTGATCGGCGACCCGAAGGGCGACCCGGTGTGGCCCGGCCGCTCCCCCGCCGAGCGCACCCAGATCCTCGACGAGTCCACCTGGGACTCCGACGACGCGCCGCAGTACCCCGGCGGCCTGCACTACGCCGACGACAAGATCAACGCCTTCCTGCAGGGCTCCACGCAGTACGACGGCCTCGGCCACGTCTGGTACGGCGGGAAGATCTGGAACGGCTACGACGCCCGCACCACCGTCGGCGGGCTGGACAAGGCCAGCGTCGAGCCGATCGCCCAGCGCGGCGTCGTCGGCCGCGGCGTGCTGCTGGACATGGCCCGCTTCCGGGGCAGGCCCACCCTGGACAAGGGCGAGACGTTCACCCACGAGGACCTGCTGGCCTGCGCGGAGGAGCAGGGGGTGGAGATCCGCAAGCGGGACATCCTGATCATCCGGACGAACTTCCTGCAGCTGTTCTTCGAGCAGGGCGACGCCTTCTACGACGGCTTCAACGAGCCCGGCCTGGTCTACAGCCCGGAGCTGGTGCAGTGGTTCCAGGACATGGAGATCCCCAACCTGGTCACCGACACCATCGCCAACGAGGTCACCACCGACCCGAACACCGGCGTCGCGCTCGTGCTGCACAACGCACTCATGCGCAACCTCGGGGTCACCCTCACCGAGATCGCCGACCTCGAGGCGCTGGCCGCCGACTCCGCCGAGGACGGCCAGTACGAGGGCCTCTACGTCGCCGCACCGCTCAAGGTGCACAAGGGCAGCGGCTCGCCGGTCAACCCCGTCGTCCTCAAGTGAGCCCGTCGTGAGCGTCTACGACGACCGCCCCTGGCTGGCGCTCTACGGCGACCAGCGGCCGGACTACGACATCGAGTTCGGCGACGCCCTGTCGATGTTCCGCGCCGGCGTGCAGCGCGACCCCGACGGCGACGCGCTGCGCTACTTCGACGGCACCGTCGTCCGCCGGGACCTCGACGCGATGACCGACGCGATGGCCGCCGGGCTGCTCGAGTCCGGCTTCCGGCCGGGCGACCGGCTGGCGGTCTACCTGCAGAACGTGCCGCAGTTCGTCATGGCCATGGTCGCCACCTGGAAGGCCGGCGGCGTGATGGTGTCGATCAACCCGATGAGCCGGGCGCGGGAACTGTCCTACCTGCTGGCCGACTCCGGCGCGACGGTGCTGCTGTGCCTGGACACCCTCTACGACGAGGTCGCCCGCGACGTCGTCCCGGGCACCGACGTCCGCCTGGTGCTCACCACCAGCGGGCTGGACCTGCAGACCCGCGACGACGAGCGGCTGTTCGCCGGCGTCACCCGGCAGCGGCACGAGGGCACCACCGACCTGCTCGAGTTCGTCGAGCGGTACCGCGGGCAGGCCCCGCCGCCGGTGGAGCTGGGCCCCGACGACGTCGCGTTCCTGACCTACACGTCGGGGACGACGGGCGTGCCCAAGGGCGCGATGAACACCCACCGCAACGTCGTGTTCACCGCGCAGGTCTACCGGGACTGGGTGCACGCCGGGCGGGACGGCGCGATCTTCGGCATCGCCCCGCTGTTCCACATCACCGGCCTGATCGGCCACGTGGCGGTGAGCATGCTGGTGCCGGCGCCGCTGGTGCTGGCCTACCGGTTCGAGCCGCAGGTGGTGCTCGACGCGTTCCTCGAGCACCGGCCGGCGTTCACCATCGGCGCGATCACGGCCTTCAGCGCGCTGCTCAACGCCCCGGGGTTCCGCAAGGAGCACTTCGACTCGTTCACGTCGCTCTACTCCGGCGGGGCGGCGATCTCCCCGGCCGCCGAGCGCGGGTTCTTCGAGGCCACCGGCAAGCAGGTGCACAACGCCTACGGCCTCACCGAGACGACGTCGCCGATGACGGTGACGCCGTTCGGGTCGCCGTCGCCGGTGGACCCGAACTCGGGGGCACTGTCGGTGGGCGTGCCGGCGCCGAACACCGTCGTCCGCATCCAGGGCGACGACGGGCAGGACCTGCCGCTCGGCGAGGTCGGCGAGATCGTGGCCGAGGGCCCGCAGGTGGTCGCCGGCTACTGGGGCAAGCCCGAGGAGACGGCGGCCAACCTGCCCGGCGGGGCGCTGAAGAGCGGCGACGTCGGGTTCATGGACCCGCAGGGCTGGGTGTTCATCGTCGACCGCAAGAAGGACATGATCAACGCGTCGGGCTACAAGGTGTGGCCCCGCGAGGTCGAGGACGTCCTGGCCGAGCACCCCGCCGTCCGCGAGTCCGCGGTCGTCGGCGTGCTCGACGAGAAGCGCGGCGAGACGGTCAGGGCGTTCGTCAGCCTCAGGCCGGGGACCAGCACCACCCCGGAGGAGCTCATCGCGCACTGCCGGGAGCGGATGGCCGCCTACAAGTACCCGCGCAGCGTGGTCGTGGTCGACGAGCTGCCGAAGACGGTCACCGGCAAGATCCTCCGCCGCGAGCTGCGGGGGACGTGAGACCGGCCGGGTCCCCGCTCTCCCCGGGGCGGGGACCCGGTCACCGCACCGGCGCGCCCGGCCGGTGCGACCGTGCGGGGCGGGCGGCCCGGATCCCGGCCGCGCCGGTGCCCACGACCGCGACCAGCAGGGCCACCCAGACCCACAGCCACGGGTCGTCGGCCTCCACGTCGCGGCGGTACCAGAGCACCACCACGAACTCGAGCGCGCCGAACACGGTGTAGGTGACCGCCGCGACGCCCAGCCGGTCCAGGTCCCGCTCCCGCACCGACAGCGCCGCGGCGAACCCGAGGGCGAGCAGCCAGGCGCCGATCACCTGCGAGCTCAGCGGCGTGATCTCCCACGGCCAGAAGGACGTGACCGCCTCCACGTGGTGGTGCACGGCGAGCCCCCCGGCGAACAGGACCGCGCCGGCCGCCGCCAGCAGCACGCCCTCGACGAGCAGCAGCCCGGTCAGCCCGGCCGGCATCGGCAGCCGCACGGGCGGGCGCCGGCCCCGGCGGACCTCCTGCCCGAGGACCACCGCCAGGCACAGGGCGGGGACGACGAGGTAGACGGCCAGCCAGATCCAGGCCGCCGCCCGGGCGACCGGCCCGCCGGTGAGCAGGTGCAGGCGGTGGGTGTGGATCAGCGTCGCCGCGCAGGTGAGGACCGTGAACAGGGTGACCGTGAGCACCGGCACCCGGATCCGGCTCCACCGGTGCTGCCGGAGGGAGAGGACCGACAGCACCGCGCCGGCGGTGTAGGCGGCGCCGAGGAACGCGGCGGTCGCCTCGGTGCGGATCGACCACGCCCAGAAGCGGTCGGCGACGTCGGCGAGCAGGAGCAGCTGGGAGACGGCGAGCAGGGTGAGCAACAGGAAGGCCGTCAGCAGCCACCGCGTGCCGGGCCGGACCTCGTCGGCGGGGTCCGGCGTCCGCGGTGCGACGGGTTCCAGTGCGACGGGTTCCATCGGCTGCCGCCTGTCGGTCGTGCCCGGCCCACGGTGGGGTCGGCTCGGCGCGCACCCGGCGC
The DNA here is from genome assembly GCF_054050295.1 of Geodermatophilus sp. SYSU D01045. Classification (NCBI taxonomy): domain Bacteria; kingdom Bacillati; phylum Actinomycetota; class Actinomycetes; order Geodermatophilales; family Geodermatophilaceae; genus Geodermatophilus; species Geodermatophilus sp. SYSU D01045. Next base: position 16,051 of record NZ_JBJGZB010000008.1, on the reverse strand, counting down.
CACGACCCGGACCGGCCTCCCAGGCTGGCACGCGCTCCGCCCCGGGTCGAGGGCCGATCGGCTCCCGCCGCTCAGCCGTCGGCGCGGACGTCCTCCGTCCACACGTCCCACCCGAGCCGCAGGACCAGCGCGGTGACCACGACGAGGAACACGACCCGGATGAAGCCGGTGCCGCGGGAGGTCGCCGTCCGGGAGCCGACGTAGCCGCCGAGGGTGTTGGCCGCGCCCAGGCACAGGCCCAGGCCCCAGACGACCGACCCGTGCGGCACGAAGAACGCCAGCGCGCCGAGGTTGGTCGCGACGTTGACGATCTTGGCCTTGGCGCTGGCGTTGAGGAAGTCGTAGCCCAGCAGGGAGACCAGGGCGAACACGAGGAACGAGCCGGTGCCCGGGCCGAGGACGCCGTCGTAGAACCCGATGACCGCTCCGACGGCGAGCGCGGTGCCGTGGTGGCGACGGCCGGTGTGCCGCAGCGCCGTCACCTCCCCGAGGGCCGGGCGGAACGCGGTGAACAGCGCGATGCCGACCAGCGCCACGACGATCACCGGCTTGAACACCGCGGCCGGCAGCAGGGCCGCCACCGACGCCCCGCAGAACGAGCCGACCAGGGCGACCGCGGCCATGGGCAGCGCCGTCCGCAGGTCCGGGTGCACCCGCCGCTGGTAGGTGACCGCGCTGGTGGTGGTGCCGAACACCGACGCCAGCTTGTTGGTGGCCAGCGCCTGCACCGGGGCCAGCCCCGGCACCAGCAGCAGCGCGGGCAGCTGGATCAGCCCGCCGCCGCCGACGACGGCGTCCACCCAGCCGGCGGCCAGCGCCGCGACGAGCACGAGGGCGAGCAGGGAGGGCGTCAGGCCCTCCGGGAGGAGCAGGTCAGTCACGCGCGCGCCGGAGTCGGTCACGGACAGCCAGCCTCCCCGACGCCGCAGTGGACGCGAGCGCCGGGTCCGGCGAGCCGCGTTGCGGCCGGTCGCGTCCGGCGGTGCGATGGTGCGGTGACAGGGGGCGGGGCGCGCACCCGGGACGAGCGGCCACCCGGCCGTGCAGCGACCGACGCCCACTCGCCGCACCGGCTCACCGCGCGTGACTGGCGCCGGGTCCTGCGCCGCGCCGCGCGCCACGTGCTCAGCGACCGGCTCATGGTGCAGGCGTCGGCGGTGGCGTTCTTCGCGCTGCTGTCGGTCGCGCCGGTGCTGGTGACGGCGGTGTCGGTGTACGGCGTCGTCAACACCCCCGAGGACGCGCTGCACCAACTGTCCGGGGTGGCGGGGATGCTCCCGGACGACCTGCGGTCGCTGGTGGTCGACCAACTGACGACGATCACCACCGCCTCCACGCACGTGAACACCTGGCGCGGGCTCGGCGGCCTCGTCGCGGCGCTGTGGACGGCGACGACCGCGATGACCTACCTCGTCGACGGGCTGACCCTCGCCTACCACGAGACCGAGACCCGCGGCTTCCTCCGCCGCAGCGCGCTGGCCCTCGTCCTCGTCCTGGGCGGCGCGGTCCTGCTCGGCGGGATCATCGCCGGCGCCGGCGAGGTCTCGAGCGTGCTCGCGGGGGCGCCGGGCGCGGTCCGCGGCGTCGTCCCGGTGCTCACGTGGGTCGCCGCGGCGGTGCTGATGAGCGCCGTGCTCGCCGTCCTCTACCGGCTCGGCCCCGACCGGAAGCAGGCCCGGTGGCGGTGGATCACCCCCGGGGCGGCGCTGACCACCGTGCTGTGGCTGGCGACGACGATCGGCTTCTTCGCCTACGTCCGCAGCCTGGGCGACTACTCCGCGACGTACGGGTCGCTCGCCGGCGTGGCCATCAGCATGTTCTGGCTGTGGACGACGGTCTTCCTCGTGCTCGTCGGCGCGGTCGTGAACGCCGAGACCGAGCGGCAGACCGCCCGGGACTCCACCGTGGGTCCCGAGCGGCCGCTCGGCGAGCGCGGCGCGGTGGTCGCCGACAGCGCGCCGCCCTACCCGGGCGAGCGCTGAGGGCGGCTAGAGGTAGTTGACGTGCACGTGGTCGTAGTGGTTGGCCGTCGTGCCGCCGCGGTCCTCCATCGTCTGCCACGACCCGTTCGGCGAGGACAGCATCCGCTGCTCCCAGATCAGGTAGTCGACGCCGAGCTCGTCCCAGTGCGCGCGGTGGTAGGCGACGATCGCGTCGCCGAGGGCGGCGTCGCTCATGACCATGTAGTCCAGCGCCTTGCCGGAGGGGTGGCCGCCCGGGTCGGCGGCGCTGGCCCGCGTGCCGCCGAGGGTGATCGAGTCCGCCCCCGGCACGTTGCTGACGACGGCGTCCGCGGCGGCCTGCACCTGGGGCTCCACCGGACCGGCGCTGTTGGTGATGCGGGCGACGACCGAGACGGCGGTGGAGCCCGCGGTCTCCGCCGCGCCGGCCTCCTCGTCCGCGGCCGCAGCCTCGGCAGCCTCGGCAGCCTCCGCGGCTTCCGCGGCGGCGGCGGCTTCCGCTGCGGCGGCGGCCTCGGCGGCGGCCTCGGCCTCCGCCGCGGCGCGGGCGGCGGCCTCGGCCTCGGCCCGCTGCCGGTCGACGGTGGCCTGGTCGGCGGCGGCCTGCGACTGCTGCGCCGCGGCCTCGGCGGCCTCCCGCGAGCTGCGGGTGGCCGCGAGGTCCTCGAGCGGCGCGAGGTCGGGCGCGGTGGGCGCGGTGACCGGGCCGGACTGCGCCGACAGCCCCAGTGCCTCGGCGACGGCGACCGACTCGCTCGTCGTCCCGGCCTCGGCGGTGGCGGCCGGCGGCGGGCCGACCAGGACGTTGACCAGGACCGCGCCGGCGGCGGCGACGCCCAGGTACAGGCCCGGACGGCGGTGCGCGGCCAGCGGGCGGCGGCGGGTGGAACGGTTCAGGGGCGCGCCGGGGCGGCCGGGGGTGGTGCTCGAGGGCATGGATCGATGTCTCCCGTCAGCCGCCTACCGAGTTAGCTGACGGGTTCGGGCGGGAAGCAGCCCTACCCGCCCGGACGCGAGGGTCCGGAGCGGGATTCACCCCAGTACTGCGGTGGGTCCCCGGCTCGCCCAGGGGGCGACTCGGCGGCGACCGCCCGGGTCCCCTGGCGGGGACGGGGCCGGACGGCCTCGGCCACGGTAGCGGCCGTGACCTGTCCGTGACAAACCGCGGCCGTGTTCCGTGGCGGGGACCACGTCCTGGTCAGGCGCGGGCGCGCAGCCGCTCCGCGACGCGGAGCGGGAGCTGCAGGCACCACGCGGTCACCCGCCACGGCAGGACCGCGGCGGCCCGGACGCCGCGGGCGCCGAGGGCGGCGAGGTCGGCCCACTCGGCCGGCCGCGGCGCCGCAGCGGCCGGCGCGGCGGCGGGGTGCGGACCGGCCGGGAGCGGTCCCCCGTCCTCCTCCGGCGTCCCGCCGGCCACCTCGCCCGGCACCCCGTCCGACGGCACGGGCTCCCCCGGGCCCTCCGGCACGAGGACGTCGAGGGCGGTGCGGCGGCGCGGGGCGCGCAGCGAGTCGAACGACGGGATCGCCGGGGACGGCGGCGCGTCGTCCTCGTCGGGCAGCGGCCACAGGCCCACCGCCACGGGCTCGGGGACGACGGCGCGGACGGCGGCGACCATCGCCGGTCCCAGCCCGGGGACGGCCGCCAGCTCGCGGCGGGTCAGCGCGGACAGCTGCTCCACGGTGGTGATGCCGGCGCGGGCCAGCGCGCCCACCGCCCGAGCGGGCAGGCCCAGCTCCCGGACGCTCCCCGTCGGCACGACCCGCGACCTCGTCGACATGGCGTCGGACCCTAGCCCCGGGTTCACCAGGAGGCGTCCGCGGCGCCGTCCGGCGCCGGCTCCGCGGGAGCGGTCCCGGTGGGGCCGCCGTCGGGTGAGGTCGCCGGCGCCTCGTCGGTGGACGTCGTCCCCGCGTCCGGGACCGGGGGCTCCTCCGCCGTCGGCGGGGCGGTGTCCCCGGGCGTCCCGGTCGCGGGCGCCGGGGTCTCCGGCGTCGTGCCGCCGGACGGCTCGGTCTCCGTCGCCTCCGGCGTGCTCCCCGGCGTCGCGCCCGCGGACCCCGTGCCCTCCGCCGGTGTGGTCTCGGGGGTCGTCGCCTCGGGGGTCGTCGCCTCGGGGGTCGTGGCCTCGGGGGTCGTGGCCTCCGCGGCGGGCGCCTCCGGGCTCGGCGCCTCCGGGCTCGGGGTCCCCGGCGCCGGGGCGTCGGGGGTGCTGTCCGCGGCGGGCGCCTCGGACGTCGCGGCCGGGGACTCCGGCGCGGCCTCGTCCGGCGAGCCGGGTCCCGCGCCGGCGGGCGCCTCGGGGGCGGGCACCGCGGTGTCGGGGGCGACCGCGACGAACACCTGCACCCGGTCGCCGGCCGAGAGCTCGACGTCCACCGGGTCCAGCCGCACGACGGTGCCCGGCGCCGCGTCCGGGGTCTGCTCGCTGCGCTGGCCGACGGTGAGGCCGAGGGCGGTCAGGTCGCCGGCCACCTCGGCCACCGGGCGGCCCACGAAGTCCGCGGCCCGCAGCACGATCCCGGCCCGCGGCGTCTCCGCGGCGTCGGCCACCGGCACGTCCCCGGCGCGGGTCGTGGTGAACAGCACGCCCCCGACGACGAGCGCGACGAGCAGCAGCGGCAGCAGGACCAGCGCGCGCCGGCGCCGGCGCGGCTCCGCCTCGGACACGGGCGCGGGGGCCGGCCCGGGCACGGGGGCGGCGGCCGCCACCGGGCGGGTGGGCGGCACCGGGGCGGCCTGGTGGTCTGCGGCGGCCTGGTGGTCTGGGGCGGCCTGGTGGTCCAGCGTCTCCTCGACCGCGGACAGGAAGGCCGCGCCGTCGGGCAGGCGGTCGCCGGGGTCCTTGGTGAGCGCGGACCCGATGAGGTCCTTGACGTCGGGCGGCAGGTCGTCGGGCAGGGGCTCGGGCTGCTCGCGGACCTGCTTGAGCGCGACGGTGACCGGGTTGGTGCCGGTGAAGGCGGCGTGGCCGGTCAGCGACTCGTAGCCGACCAGGCCGAGGGCGTAGACGTCGCTGGCCGGGCTGACCCGCTCGCCGGCGGCCTGCTCCGGGGACATGTACTGCGCGGTGCCGATGACCTGGCCGGTCTGGGTGAGCGGCACGCACTCGGCCGACCAGGCGATGCCGAAGTCGGTGAGCTTCACCCGCCCGTCGGGCCGGACGAGGATGTTCGAGGGCTTGACGTCGCGGTGGACGACGCCGCTGCGGTGCGCCTCCGCGAGGGCGGCCGCGGCCTGGCGCAGCACCGAGAGGGCCGCCCCGGGGTCCAGCGGGCCCTCGGTCTGGATGAGGGTGGACAGCGGCGCCCCCTCGACCAGCTCCATCACCAGGTAGGCCAGGTGCTCGCCGGTGGCGTCGTCGGCGCCCTCGCCGTAGTCCAGGACCGTGGCGATGTTGGGGTGGGTGAGCGCCGCCGCGTGCCGGGCCTCGTTGCGGAAGCGGGCGAGGAAGGTCGGGTCGTCGGCGTACTCGCTGCGCAGCACCTTGACCGCGACCGGCCGGGCCAGCAGCGTGTCCCGGCCCCGCCACACCTGGCCCATGCCCCCGGTGGCGATGAGTTCCTGCAGCTCGTAGCGGTCCCCCAGGGTCCGGCTCCCCTGCTCCACCGTGGTCACTGCCCGACTCCGTCCCGTCCACGCGGCGGGTGCGCCCCGCCTCCTCCGGCCCCCACCGGGAGCTGCGCGGCCGCTCCTCCGCAGGGCGGCCGACCAGTCATCGGTTCCCGGCCGGAGCGCCGGTCAACCACCGGAGCGCCCGCGGCGGCTCCCCCGGTCGCGTGCCGGTGCTTCCCCGGCCGGCTCCCGGTCGGCCAGGATCCGGGCGATCCGCGGCAACGGAGCCGCGGCCGTTCCGGAGGTCGCCCATGGACTCGGCCCTCAGCGCCGTCGCCCTGCCCGCCGCCCTGGCCGTGATCATGTTCGGGCTCGGGCTGTCGCTCACCGTCGACGACTTCGTCCGGGTCACCCGCCGGCCGCGCGCCGCCGTCGTCGCCCTCGGTCTGCAGCTGCTGGTGCTGCCGGCCCTGTGCTTCGGCCTCGTGGTGGCCGCCGGCCTGGAGCCCGTGCTCGCCGTGGGGATGGTGCTGCTGGCCGCCTCGCCCGGCGGGACGACGGCGAACCTGTTCAGCCACCTGTTCCGCGGCGACGTCGCTCTCAACGTCTCGCTGACGGCGGTCAACTCGCTGCTCGCGGTCGTCACGCTGCCGCTGGTGACCAACCTGGCGGTGACCGTCTTCGACCCGCCCGGCGCCGGGTCGATCGGCCTGCAGTTCGGCAAGACGGTGCAGGTGTTCGCGATCGTGCTGGTGCCGGTGGCGCTGGGCATGCTGGTGCGGCGCGCGGCGCCGGCGTTCGCCCGCCGGATGGACCGGCCGGTGCGGGTGCTGTCCGCGGTCGTGCTCGCGCTGGTGATCGCCGGGACCGTCGTCGCCGAGCGGGAGGACGTGGCCGGGTACCTGCGCGAGGTCGGGCTGGTCGCGCTCGCCTTCTGCGCGCTGAGCCTGCTGACCGGGTTCGCCGTGCCGCGCGCGCTCGGCGTCGGCCACCGGCAGGCGGTCGCGTGCGCCTTCGAGATCGGCGTGCACAACAGCACGCTGGCCATCGCGGTCGCGATCAGCGTCCTCGGCAGCGTGGAGCTCGCCGTCCCCGCGGCGGTCTACGGCGTGCTGATGTTCCCGGTGGCCGCGCTCGCCGGCTGGGCGATCACCCGGGCGTCCCGGTCGGGGGCGCCGGAGCGCGTCGCGTCCTGACCCGCCCGCCGACGCACCAGGGCGGGGACCACCTCCGCGCCGGCGGTACCGGCCGCAGCCCAGCCGAGGACGACCAGCCAGGCCAGCGGGTCCAGCGGCGTGCAGCCGAAGAACCGGCTGAGCCCGGGGGTCTGCACGACCACGGCCAGGGCGGCCAGCGACCCGGCCGCGGTCGCCAGCACCAGCGGGCTGCGCCGCCCGGCCCAGGCGGTCTGCCCGAGCTGGGTGGCGATCAGCGCGGCGAGCCCCATCGTGCTGGCCCGCCGGCGCAGCCCGGTGACGCGGCCGGTGGCCCACGCGCCGGTCGCGCCGGCGGTGGTGGCCACCCCGCGGACGGCGACCAGGCGGCGCACCGCGTCGGCGAAGCCGCGGTACGGGCCGGCGAGCAGCACCGGCGCGAGCGGGTGGCCGGCCAGCGGCCCGCCGTCCGCCGCCGGGGCGGCCGCCCGCGGCCGGGCCACCGCGACCGCCAGCGCGGGGAACATGTCGGTCAGCAGGTTGACCAGCAGCAGCTGCCGGGTGCCCAGCGGCGCCCGGCCGCCCAGCGCGGAGCCGAGCACGGTGAACGTGACCTCGCCGGCGTTGCCCCCGACGAGGATGGCGACGGCGTCCCGGACGCGGGACCACAGCGCGCGGCCCTCGGCGACGGCGTCGACCAGCCGGGTCAGGTCCCGGTCGGTGATCACCAGGTCCGCGGCGCTGCGCGCGGCGGGGGACTCGGCGCCGGCCACCCCGACCCCGACGTCGGCCAGCCGGATCGCGGCGGCGTCGTTGATGCCGTCGCCGGTCATGGCCAGCGTGGCGCCGGCGCGGCGCAGCGCCCCGACGAGCAGCACCTTGTGCTCGGGCGTCAGCCGGGCGAACACCGCCGCCTCGCGCACCAGCGCCGTCCGCTCCGACTCCGAGGCCCGCGCCAGCTGCGCGCCGGTGACCACCCGGCCGGCGTCGGGGACCCCGGCCTCGGCGGCGATCGCCGCGGCGGTCTCCGGGTGGTCGCCGGTGGCCACCAGCACCCGGACGCCCGCCGCGGCCAGCTGCTCGACCGCCGCGGCCGACGAGCCGCGCACCGTGTCGGCCAGGCCCACCAGGCCGCGCAGGGTCAGCCCGGTCGCCGCCGCCTCGAGGTCGCCGGGCCGGCCGTCCACCGCGCGGTCGGCGACGGCGAGTACCCGCAGCCCGTCGCAGGCCAGCTCCCGCACCCGGTCCGCGGCGTCGCCCGGGTCGGTGCACAGCCGCAGCACGACCTCCGGCGCGCCCTTGACCACCAGCCGGCCCGAGCGCAGCGCCGCCGAGAACCCGCGCCCGGTGGCGAAGGGCACCGAGGCCTCCGGCTCGCCGTCGCCGGCCACGCCGCGGTCGGTGGCGGCGGCGGCGACGGCGCGGTCGGTCTCGTGCGCGTCGGCGTCGCCGGCGCCGATCCCCGCCGCGGCCAGCCGCAGCAGGCCGTCCTCGCCGCCGACCGGCTCGTCCCCGACGGGCAGCAGCCGGGCCACCCGCAGCCGGTTCTCGGTCAGCGTGCCGGTCTTGTCGAAGCAGACGGTGTCCACCCGGCCGAGCGCCTCCAGGACCCGCGCGCTGCGCACCACCGTCCCGTCCCGTGACAGCCGCCGGGCCGCCGCCTGCTGGGCGACGGTCGCGACCAGCGGCAGGCCCTCGGGGACGGCCGCGACGGCGACCGCGACCCCGGAGCCGACCGCCTCGCGCAGCGGCCGCCGCCACAGCACGCCGAGCGCGGCCACGGTCCCGCCGCCGGCCAGCGTCAGCGGCAGCACCGAGCGGGTGAGCTCGGCCAGCCGGGCCTGGACGCCGGCCGGCGGCGCCCCGCGCCCGGCCGCCCGCGCCGCCCGGCCCGCCTGGGTGGCCGGCCCGACGGCGACGACGACCGCGCGGCCGGTGCCGGCGACGACAGTCGTCCCGTCGAAGAGCATGCAGCGCCGATCGGGCACCTCGGCGCCCGGCGTCGCCGCCACCGACTTGGCCACCGCGAGCGACTCGCCGGTCAGGCTGGACTCGTCGGCCTCGAGGTCCTCGGCGGCCAGCAGCCGCGCGTCGGCGGCCACCACGTCGCCGGACCCGACGAGGACCACGTCGCCCACCCGCAGCGCGCTCGACGGCAGCTCCTCCGCACCGCCGCCGGTCTCCCGGCGGACGCGGGCGTCCTGCTGCAGCAGCAGCGAGGCCAGCGCCGACTCCGCGCGCATCCGCTGCGCCGCGCCGAGCAGCGCGTTGCCGACCGTGACCCCGCCGACGAGGAACGCGTCCGCGGTCTCGCCCAGCACGGCGGTGGCGCCGGCGCCCGCGCCCAGGACGGGGGTGAGCGGGTCGGCGAGCTCCGCGGCGACGGTGCGGCCGAACCGGACCGGTACCCGCACCGCGGGCACGGCAGTCCCCCGCCGCCACGCCCGGGTGAGCGGGCCGGGCGGGGCGTCGTCGTCCCGGGGCAGCTCCGCCAGCCGGCGCAGGACGTCGTCGGGGTCGAGGGCGTGCCAGGGCGTGTGCACCGACGGGGGCGGCGGGGGCCGCCGGGCGGCGCGGACCGCCGTGGCGGTGCCGTCGAACATCGTCCACAGCGCCGCGGTCTTGCCCGGGGCGGTCGCCCGCCGCTGCCCGGCGCGGGCCGAGCCGACGGCGGCGAGCAGACCGCCCAGCACGTTGCCGGTGACCGCGCTCTGCACCGACCGGCGGGCCAGCCGGCGCGCGTCGGGCACGGCCCGGACCACCCGGCAGGCGTCGGCCAGGCCGGTCCCGGTCACCAGGTCCGCCGCCCAGGCCGGCGCCCGGTCCGGCCGCACGGGGGCCACCGCGACGTCGGCGGCCAGCAGCGCGGCCGGGTCGGCGGAGGAGACCAGCAGCACGCCGTGCCCGTCGGCCTGCAGCCGGCGGACGACGCCGGCGAGCGGTTCGTCCGCGGGCGCGACCTCCCCGGCGACGCCGGCGATCTCGCGGGTGCCGGCGTGCGCGGTGAGCACCAGCCGCGCGCCGGTGCCGGCGGCGGTGGTCAGCAGCGCCTCGGCGTGCGGGTCGAGCTCCGGGGCGACCAGGACGGTGCCCACCCGCCGGCGCCCGGCGTACAGCGTGCGCAGCGCGGCCCCGGGCGCGTCCGGGGCTGCCCGGGGCGGGCCCAGCCGGGTGCCGTCCGCGGCCCCGTCGGCGGCCAGCAGCCGCGCCGCGGCCGTCCACACGGCGGCCGTGTCCCACCCGTCGGCCTCGGCGGTGGCCTCGAGGACGACCGGCGGGCCGGTGCACAGGGTGGCCCCGTCGACCACCACGCAGTCGACGCGGTCGAGCCGGCGGTAGGCGGTGGCGTCCAGGGGCAGCACCCCGGCGCGGCACAGCAGCAGGTCGAGGGTCGCCGCGAAGGACTCGCGGCCCTGCAGCGCGGCCTTCGGCGAGAGCGCCTTGACCAGGTCGGCGGCGCGACCGGGGCGGCCGGTCAGGGCGAGGACGGCCAGCACGGCGCCCGTCGTCGTCGGGCCCGTCCGCGCCTGGTAGCGGTCGACGGCGCCGAGCGGGAGCGGCACCGGCCGTTCCCCGGCGCGGGCCGCCGGGGCGGGGTCCTCGGGCTCGGTGGCGTCCGGCTCGGGCCGGCACAGCTGCTCGTGGCGGCGCCGCCACACCTGGCGCCGGGCGCGGGCCTCGAGGACCTGCTGGGCGGAGGCGGCCGCGTTGAGCGCGGGGATCACCGGGCTCTGGGTCGCGGAGTGGAGCACGGCGGAGAGCCCCTCGAGGACCAGGCGGGTGCCGTGCCGGCCGATCCGCCGGCTGAGCGCGTCGGCGATCCAGTCCTGGGTGTCGACCAGGGTGATCGCGAGCGTGGCGTGCCGCGACAGCGCGGGGACCGGCAGCGCCCGGGCGGTGAGCGCGGCGACGACGCCGAGGGCGTCCACCGCCAGCGCCGTCGCGGTGGCCAGCAGCGGTTCGAGGTCGGCGGGGTGGTCGGCCGGCTCGCGCAGGACGTCGCGGCGGTCGTCGGCGTCCTGCAGCGCGCGCACCGTGCCGACGACGTCCTCCACGCCCACCCGCCGCGTGTCGACGGCGACCAGCGCCCGGCCGAGGACCTCGTTCACCGTGGCCCACTGCACGCCCTCGAGCCGCTCGAGGCGCGTGCGCAGCGTGCGGCCGGCGTCGGGCGGCGCGCCGGGGGTGCACTCGGGCAGCTCGACCTGCACCAGGCCGGCGTCGGCCCACACCCGCGGGGTGTGCCGCCGGCCGTCGGGCTCGAACATCCCGGTGGCGACCTGGGCGAGCTCCCGCAGCCGGCCGGTGGGCAGCGGGTCGGCGCCGGTGAGCAGCGTGCCGGCGGCCCGGACGCCGGAGACGGCGGCCTGTGTGAGGTCGACCGGCCGGCCGGCGATCCGGCTGGTCAGGTCCTCCGCCGTCCGCACCGCGGCGCGGGAGGAGGCGCCGAGCAGGCCGGCGGTGAGCACGGCCGGTGCGGCGGCGACCTGCGCGCCGGCGACCGCGAGGCGCGCCGTGGACGCCAGGGCGCGCCGGGCCGTGGCGGCGCGGTGGAGGACGCGCATCGGCAGCTCCCCCCTGCGGGACACCTGCTGCCCACCCATCGTCCACCTCCAGGTGACGGAGGTCACGGGCCTGGACCGGTACGCCGCAGTCCGCACCGACGTCCGGGAGGATCAGTCCGCCGCGCCGCGCCAGCGCAGCACCTCCAGCGCCGCGGCCACGCCGAGGACGTTCTCGGCGAGCGGCCGGGGCAGCAGCTCGTCGGCGCGGGCCAGCCGGCGCAACACGGTGTTGCGGTGGGTGAAGAGCCGCTCGGCGGTGCGGGAGGCGTTGCCCAGCTCCCGCACGTAGGTGAGCACCGCCTCGCGGGTGTCGGGGTCGGCGGTCGCCAGCCGGCCGAGGGTGCCGGCCAGGAACTCCTCGAGCTGGGTCGGCTCGGTGGTCAGCAGCGCGACCAGCTGCACGTCCTCGTAGCGGGCCACCTGCTGCGGGGAGGTCAGCCGCGCCAGCATCCGCTGCGCCGTGGCGGCGTCGAGGTGGCTGCGGCGGAAGCCGTCGACGTCGCGGCCCGGCCGGCCCACCGCGACCCGGACGTCGGGGTGCGCGGCCAGCGGCCCGGCCAGCTCCGCGGCCCGCGGCGCGGTGCCCACCGGCAGCCACACCCACAGCGCGGCCGCGCTGGCGACGACGGTCAGCCGCCGGGTCGCGCCCGCCGCCCGGGTCACCGCCTCCGCGGCGGCCTCCAGCTGCCCGGGCGCGGCGCTGCCGGACCCGGACCAGACGACGGCGGCGGTGTGCGGGCCGGTCAGCCCGTAGCCCAGCTGCGCCTCCGCGCGGGCCCGGCCGATCGGCGCGCCCTCCAGCAACAGGGTGACCGTGGCGCGGCGCTCGGCGTGCGCGCCGCGGGTGAGCTCGGCCCGCTCGGCGGCCATCCGCCCGGACAGCGCCGCGACCGTGTCGTCGATGAACGTGGTGATCGACAGCGCGGAGACGTCGAGCAGCTCGCGCAGCTCGGCCGGGTCGGCGGTCAGCTCGAAGCAGATCTCCATCCACCGCCGCCAGGCCACGCCCTGCGCGGTCCGGTAGGCGTCCAGCCCGCTCTGGTCCAGGCCGCGGCGGACCAGGTCGCGGGCGACGTCGAGCACCTCGCCGCCGGTGTTGGCCGGCACCCGCCGGCCGGGGTGCTGCACGTTGGCCGCCGCCCAGTGCAGCAGGTTGGCCAGGTTGGCCCGGCGGGTGGCGGCGGCGAGGACGGGGTCCTCGGCGACCGGGCGCATCCGCTCGGTGCCCAGCGACGCCCGGTGCAGCTCCTCGATCCAGTCGGCGCGGGGGTCGAGGGCCACCTCCGCGCCCCGGCGGAACAGCTCCCGGGTGCGGGCCGAGACGGCCGGCCAGTCGGCGCTCCCTGCAGCACTCTGCACCGTCCCAGTATCGGGATGGTGCAGTTCGTCGTTGCACCGGGTGAGCGGGACCACGCAGTCTCGTAGGCCGCTGCACCCGTGTCCCGAGGACGGAGCACCGCATTGACCACCACGCAGACGCCGGTCGAGCACCTCGACGTGCTGATCGTCGGCGCCGGGATCTCCGGCATCGGCGCCGGCCGGTACCTGACCACCGAGCTGCCCGCGAAGAGCTTCGCGATCCTCGAGGCGCGCGGCGCCTCCGGCGGCACGTGGGACCTGTTCCGCTACCCCGGCATCCGCTCGGACTCCGACCTGTCGACCTTCGGCTACGAGTTCAAGCCGTGGCGGGACCGCCAGGCGATCGCCGACGCCCCGAAGATCCTCGCCTACCTCCGCGAGACGGCCACCGAGAACGGCCTCGACGAGAAGATCCGCTACCACCACCGGGTGCTGGCGGTGTCGTGGTCCAGCGAGGACGCCCGCTGGACCGTCGACGTCGAGCGCACCGACACCGGCGAGCGGCTGCAGCTGACCGCGGGCTGGGTGTTCTGCGCCGGCGGCTACTACCGCTACGACGAGGGCTTCACCCCGGTCTTCGAGGGCCGCGACCGCTTCCGCGGCGAGATCGTGCACCCGCAGGCCTGGCCCGAGGACCTCGACCTCACCGGCAAGCGGGTCGTGGTCGTCGGCTCGGGCGCCACCGCCGTGACGATCGTGCCCGCCATCGCCGGGACCGCCGCGTCGGTGACGATGCTGCAGCGCACCCCCACCTACGTGCTGCCGGTCCCGCGCGAGGACAAGGTCGCCGCGCTGCTGCGGAAGTGGTTCGGGGACGAGCGCGGCTACGCGCTGACCCGCCGCAAGAACATCGCCCAGCAGCGGGCCATCTGGAGCTTCTGCCAGAAGCACCCGAAGGCCGCCCGCACGGTGATCCGCTGGGTCAACACCAAGCAGCTGCCCGAGGGCTTCGACGTCGACACGCACTTCAACCCGCCGTACGACCCGTGGGACCAGCGGCTGTGCGCCGTCCCGAACGGCGACCTGTTCCGCGCCATCCGCGAGGGGGAGGCCGACGTCGTCACCGACCGGATCGTCACCTTCGACGAGACCGGCATCGAGCTCGCCTCCGGGCGGCACCTGGACGCCGACGTGATCGTGACCGCGACCGGGCTGAACGTGCAGGCCTTCGGCGGCGTCGCGGTCACCGTCGACGGCGCGCCCGTGACGCTGTCGGAGACGGTCTCGTACAAGGGCATGATGCTGTCCGGCGTGCCGAACCTCGCCTACGCGATCGGCTACACCAACTCGTCCTGGACGCTGAAGGTCGGCCTGCTCTGCGAGCACTTCGTCCGGCTGCTCAGGCACATGGACGAGCGCGGCCTGGACACTGCGCGGCCGGTGCCCGCCGACCCGGACATGCCCACCCGGCCCTTCCTCGACTTCGCCGCCGGCTACATCCAGCGCGCCGTCGACCGGCTGCCGCGGCAGGGCGACCGGATGCCGTGGCTGACCTCCATGGACTACCACTCCGACGTCAAGCTGCTCCGGGCCGACAGCGTCGTCGACCCCGAGCTCCGGCTCACCCGGGCGGCCGACCGCGTCGCCCCGCCCGCCGCGGCCGTGCCCGCGTGACCGCCGCCGAGGCACCGGCCCGCGCGGCGGTCACCGCGGACGACACCGCGGAGGACCGCTTCGCCGACCTGCCGGCCGGCCCGCGCATCTGCCACCGCGTCGACGGCCCGGACGACGGCGAGCCGCTGCTGCTGGTCGCGGGCCTCGGGCTGGACCTGACCTCGTGGCCGCAGCGGATGGTCGACGGGTTCACCGGCCGCGGCTTCCGGGTGGTCCGGATGGACAACCGCGACGCCGGCCGGTCGGGCCGGATCGCCACCCCGCCGCCGGGCCGCGCGCGCCAGCTGCTGGCCCGGCCGCGGCCGGACGCCTACGACCTCACCGACATGGCCGCCGACGCCGTCGGCCTGCTCGACGCCCTCGGCATCGGCCGGGTGCACCTGGTCGGCATGTCGATGGGCGGGATGATCGCCCAGGTGGTGGCGGCCCGGCACCCGCACCGGGTGGCGAGCCTGACCTCGATCTTCTCCACCACCGGGTCGCGCCGGGTCGGGCAGCCGACCCGATCGACGATCCTGCGGCTGGCGAAGGCCGCGCCGCGCACCGTCGAGGAGTCGGTCGAGCGGCACCTGGCGATGCTCGGCCACATCGGCGGCCCTGGCTTCCCGCCCGACGACGACCTCGAGCGCGCCTGGGCAGCCGCGGTGTGGGAGCGCGGCGGCGGCGACCGCTCGCAGGAGGTGGCCCGCCAGATCGGCGCCATCCAGGCCTCCGGCGACCGCACCGCCGACCTCGCGCGGATCACCGCGCCGACGCTGGTCGTACACGGCGACGTCGACCGGATGGTCCACCCCAGCGGCGGGCGGGCCACCGCGGACGCGATCGCGGGCGCCCGGCACGTCGAGATCCCCGGCATGGGCCACCACCTGGCGCCGGGCGTCGTCGACCGGCTCGTGGAGCTCACCACCGACCTCGCCCGCGGTGCGGGCGCCCACCTGACGGGAGAGAACCGATGAGCAGCGTGCACGGCAAGGTCGCCGTCGTCACCGGCGCCGGGTCCGGCATCGGCCGGCAGCTGGCCTTCGAGCTGGCGAAGCGGGGCGCGCGGCTGGCGCTGTCCGACGTCGACGAGCTGGGCCTGGGCCAGACCGCCGACCGGGCGAAGGCGCTGGGCGCCGAGGTGCACACCGCGCGGCTCGACGTCAGCGACCGGGACGCCGTCGTCGCCTACGCCGACGCGGTGGCCACGCACTTCGGCGTGGTGCACCAGGTCTACAACAACGCCGGCATCTCCGGCGGCGGCCGCTCGGTGCTCGACACCGACTGGGAGACCTACGACCGCACGCTCGGGGTCAACCTGCACGGCGTCATCAACGGCACCAAGGCGTTCCTGCCGCACCTGGTCGCCTCGGGCGACGGGCACGTGGTCAACGTGTCCAGCCTCAACGGGTTCATGGCCCAGCCGACGCTGTCCGCCTACTGCGCGAGCAAGTTCGCCGTCCGCGGGTTCACCGAGGTGGTGCGCACCGAGATGATCGCCGGCGGCCACCCGGTGCAGGTCACCGTCGTCCACCCGGGCGGGGTCAAGACGAACATCGCCTCGGCCACCGTCAGGGAGGCCGAGGAGCGGGGTCTCGAGCTCACCCCCGCCGAGCTCGCCCGCAACCGCGTCTACAACGAGAAGCTCCTGACGATGCCCGCCGAGCAGGCGGCGCGGATCGTCGTCGACGGCGTCGAGGCCGGGAAGCCGCGGGTGCGGGTCGGGAAGGACGCCGTCCTGGTCGACCGGCTGGTCCGGCTGCTGCCGGCCCGCTACCCGGTGCTGTCGGCCTGGTACGACCGCCGGCTGTTCGGCCGCCGCGCCTGAGGCCC
This sequence comes from Geodermatophilus sp. SYSU D01045, assembly GCF_054050295.1. Classification (NCBI taxonomy): domain Bacteria; kingdom Bacillati; phylum Actinomycetota; class Actinomycetes; order Geodermatophilales; family Geodermatophilaceae; genus Geodermatophilus; species Geodermatophilus sp. SYSU D01045. The sequence goes on along the minus strand of NZ_JBJGZB010000008.1, from coordinate 28 downwards.
GGTGCGCCCCGGCCGCCGCCCGGCGGCC
>NZ_JBJGZB010000007.1:0-170823 GCF_054050295.1 Geodermatophilus sp. SYSU D01045 | reverse complement strand
GCCGATGCCCGCCTCGCCGACGACGAGGAAGCCCGGGTCGACGGCCGCCCCGCCGTCCCGCCGCACCTCCTCCCACGCCGCGAGCAGCCGGGCGCGGGGGGGGGGGGGGGCGGCGCGCCCCCCCCCCCACGCCTGCTCCCGGTTCCACCCTAGGCGGCGGGCTCGTCGTTGTCCGTCGTGCGCGCGATCGCCACGATCGACACGTCCTCGGGCAAGTTCATGAGCTTGACACCCATGGTGGCCCGGTCCTTGTTGTGGCGCACGCCGTTGACCGGCGTCCGGATCACGCCGCCGCCGGAGGTGATGGCGTACAGCTCGTCGCCGAGCCGGACCGCCAGCGCCCCGACCAGGGCCCCCTTGCGCGCCTTCGGGTCGGCGGTGAGCACGCCCTTCCCACCGCGGCCCTGCGGCGGGTAGTTCTCGATGCCGGTCCGCTTGGCGAAGCCGCGCTCGGTGGCGACCAGGACGTCGACGCCCTCCTCCACGACCATCATCGACAGCAGCCGGTCACCGGGCGACAGCGAGATGCCGCGCACGCCCTCGGTGGCCCGCCCCATCGGCCGCAGCGTGGCGTCGTCGGCCTTGAACCGGATCGACATCGCGGAGCGGGTGACCAGGAGCAGGTCCTGCTCGGGGTCGATGAGCGCCGCACCGACCAGCTCGTCGCCCTCGCGCAGGTTGATCGCGATGACGCCGCCGCTGCGCGGGGAGTCGAAGTCCGACAGCCGGGTCTTCTTCACCTGCCCGTTGGCGGTGGCCAGGACCAGGTACGGCGCGACGCCGTAGTCCTTGATCTGCATGACCTGGGCGATCCGCTCGTCGGGCTGGAACGCCAGGAGGTTGGCCACGTGCTGGCCGCGGGCGGTCCGGTTGGCCTCGGGCAGCTCGTAGGCCTTGGCCCGGTAGACCCGGCCCTTGGTGGTGAAGAACAGGATCCAGTCGTGGGTGGAGCCCACGAAGAAGTGGTCGACGATGTCGTCCTGCTTGAGCTGGGCGCCCATCACGCCCTTGCCGCCCCGCCGCTGCGAGCGGTAGAGGTCGCTCTTGGTCCGCTTGGCGTAGCCGGTGCGGGTGATGGTGACGACGACCTCCTCCTCCGCGATGAGGTCCTCCATCGTCACGTCGCCGTCGTTGGCCACGAACTTGCTGCGGCGGTCGTCGCCGTACTTCTCGACGATCTCCTCCAGCTCGGAGCGGACCAGCTGCCGCTGCCGCTCCGGGGAGTCGAGGATCGCCTGCAGGTCGGCGATGCGGGCCTCGATCTCGGCCAGCTCGTCGAGGATCCGCTGCCGCTCCAGCGCCGCCAGCCGGCGCAGCTGCAGGTCGAGGATGGCGGTCGCCTGGACCTCGTCGACGTCGAGCAGCTGCATGAGGCCGGTGCGGGCGGCCTCGGCGGACTCGCTGTTGCGGATGAGCGCGATGACCGCGTCGAGCTGGTCGAGGGCCTTGGCGTAGCCGCGCAGGATGTGCGCGCGCTCCTCGGCCTTGCGCAGCCGGTAGCGGGTGCGCCGGACGATGACCTCGATCTGGTGGTGGACCCAGTTGCGGACCAGCTCGTCCAGACGCAGCGTCCGCGGGACGCCGTCGACGATCGAGAGCATGTTGCAGCCGAACGAGGTCTGCAGCTGCGTGTGCTTGTACAGGTTGTTCAGCACGACCTTGGCCACCGCGTCGCGGCGCAGGGTGATGACCAGCCGGCGGCCGACGCGGTCGCTGGACTCGTCGGCGATCTCGCTGATGCCCTGCAGCCGGCCGTCCTTGACCGCCTCGGCGATCGCCTCGGCCAGGTTGTCCGGGTTGACCTGGTACGGCAGCTCGGTGACGACGAGCTGCACGCGGCCGCGGCTGTCCTCCTCGACCGTGACGACGGCGCGCATCTTCACCGAGCCGCGGCCGGTGCGGTAGGCGTCCTCGATGCCCTCGCGCCCGACGATCAGGCCGTGGGTCGGGAAGTCGGGGCCCGGGATCGCCTTCATGCAGGCGTTCAGGGCCTCCTCCGGCTCCGCGTCCGGGTTGTCGAGCATCCAGTAGGCGGCCTCGGCGACCTCGCGCAGGTTGTGCGGCGGCATGTTGGTGGCCATGCCGACGGCGATCCCCGCCGAGCCGTTGATCAGCAGGTTGGGGATCCGCGAGGGCAGGACCAGCGGCTCCTGCGTGCGGCCGTCGTAGTTCGCCTGGAAGTCGACGGTCTCCTCGTCGATGCCGGCCAGCATCTCCATGGCCAGCGGCGTGAGGCGGCACTCGGTGTACCGCATGGCGGCCGGCGGGTCGTTGCCCGGCGAGCCGAAGTTGCCCTGGCCGTCGATGAGCGGGTAGCGCATCGACCACGGCTGGGCGAGCCGCACGAGGGCGTCGTAGATCGCCGAGTCACCGTGCGGGTGGTAGTTGCCCATGACCTCGGCGACCGGCCGGGCGCACTTGACGTAGCCGCGGTCGGGGCGGAAGCCCTGGTCGTACATGGCGAAGAGGACGCGGCGGTGCACCGGCTTGAGGCCGTCGCGCACCTCCGGCAGCGCGCGGCCCACGATGACGCTCATCGCGTAGTCGATGTAGCTGCGCTGCATCTCCTGCTGCAGGTCGACCGGCTCGACGCGGTCGCGGGCAGGGGTCTCGGTCACTGGTCAGTTCTCCACGGATCGGTGCACGGTGAGTGGACGCCACTGGTGTCGACGGGTGGCCCCCTCGCAGGGGCCCACTGCGAGCTCGCGAGCAGTGGGGGGCGAGGGGGTCCTTCCTCAGACGTCCAGGAAGCGGACGTCCTTGGCGTTGCGGGTGATGAAGCTGCGGCGGGCCTCGACGTCCTCGCCCATGAGCACGCTGAACAGCTCGTCGGCCGTCGCGGCGTCCTCGAGGGTGACCTGGCCCAGCAGGCGGGTCTCCGGGTTCATCGTGGTCTCCCACAGCTCGCTGGCGTTCATCTCGCCGAGGCCCTTGTACCGCTGGATCATCTCCTCGCGGACTTTGCGGCCCTCCTCCTTGCCGGCGGCGAGCAGGGCGTCGCGCTCCCGGTCGGAGTAGGCGTACTCGTCACCCCACTTGCCGCCCCACTTGATCTTGTACAGCGGCGGCCGGGCCAGGTAGACGTGCCCGGCCTCGACCAGCGGCCGCATGAAGCGGAACAGCAGGGTCAGCAGCAGGGTGCAGATGTGCTGGCCGTCGACGTCGGCGTCGGCCATCAGCACGATCTTGTGGTACCGGAGCTTCGACAGGTCGAACTCGTCGTGGATGCCGGTGCCGAAGGCGGTGATCATCGACTGGACCTCGGTGTTCTTGAGGACCCGGTCGATGCGCGCCTTCTCGACGTTGATGATCTTGCCGCGGATCGGCAGGATCGCCTGGAACATCGAGTCGCGGCCGGACTTGGCCGAGCCGCCGGCCGAGTCGCCCTCGACGATGTAGATCTCGGAGTTGCGCGGGTCGGTCGAGCGGCAGTCGGCGAGCTTGCCCGGGAGCGAGTTGTTGCTCAGCAGGTTCTTGCGGGCGAGCTTGCGGGCGTCCTGCGCGGCGCGGCGGGCGCGGGCGGCCGAGGCGGCTTTGGTGATGATGGTCTTGGCCTCGGTCGGGTTGGCCTCGAACCAGTGCGTGATCTGGTCGTTGCAGACCTTCTGCACGAAGCCCTTGACCTCGGTGTTGCCGAGCTTGGTCTTCGTCTGGCCCTCGAACTGCGGGTCGCCGATCTTGACCGAGACGATCGCGGCCAGACCCTCGCGGATGTCCTCGCCGGTGAGCTTCTCGTCCTTCTCCTTGAGCAGCTTCTTGTCGACGGCGTAGCGGTTGACGATCGAGGTCAGCGCCGCGCGGAAGCCCTCCTCGTGGGTGCCGCCCTCGTGCGTGTTGATGACGTTGGCGAAGGTGTAGACCGACTCGGAGTACGCGTCGGACCACTGCATCGCGACGTCGACCGACATGCGCATGTCGTTCTTGCCGGTGCCCTCGGCGCCGAAGCTGATGACCGAGCGGTGGATCGGCGTCCGCTTGGCGTTGATGTGGCCGACGTAGTCGATGAGGCCGCCCTCGTAGTGGTAGGTGACCTCGGTGGCCTCGAAGGCCTCCTCCTCGGCACCGGGCTGCAGGGCCGCCTCGGCCACCGACACCTCGTCGGCCACGCCGGTCTCGGCCTTGCCCTGGCCAGGCCGCTCGTCGCGCAGGACGATCTTCAGGCCCTTGTTGAGGAAGGCCATCTCCTGCAGCCGGCGGCTGATGGTGTCGAACGAGTAGGTCGTCGTCTCGAAGATGCCGCCGTCGGCCCAGAAGGTGATCTGGGTGCCCTGCTTGGAGGTCGGGCCGACCTCCTCCAGCTTGCCGGGCTTGGCGAACTCGTAGGCCTGGTGCCACTCGCGGCCGTCCCGCCAGATGCGGACGTCGAGCGCGGTGGACAGCGCGTTGACGACGGTGACGCCGACGCCGTGCAGACCGCCGGAGACGCCGTAGCTCTTGCCGTCGAACTTGCCGCCCGCGTGCAGGACGGTCATGACGACCTCGACGGTCGGCCGCTTCTCCACGGGGTGCACGTCCACCGGGATGCCGCGGCCGTTGTCCTCGACGCGGACGCCGCCGTCGGCCAGCAGGGTGACGCGGACGGTGTCGCAGAAGCCGGCCAGCGCCTCGTCCACGGCGTTGTCGACGACCTCCCACACCATGTGGTGGAGGCCGCGCTCACCGGTGGAGCCGATGTACATGCCGGGCCGCTTGCGGACCGCCTCGAGCCCCTCGAGGACGGTGATGGAGCTGCCGGAGTAGGAGTTCTCGGTCTTCGGTCGAGCGACCACGTGGGGCCCTTCTGTCGCGCTCCCGGCATGCGGGCACCTCTCCTCCGAGAGGGGCCCGGGGGCGCACAGCGCCGCTCAGCCGGATGCTGGGGATTCCTGTCCTCCATGTTACCGGGTCCACCGACAGAAACCGCGCCGCGCGGCCCCTGAGGCCGTCCCTGCGCCACTCGCGGCTCGCGGCGTACCACCGGTGTTGCCCCGGGGGTCGACACGCCCGCCCAGGGGCCGCTGGACGGGTCGATCGGACGGCACCGTCCGCCGGCGACTCCCAGACTGGTCGACATGCAGCCAGCAGCGCGCCCACTCACCTGCCTGGTCACCGGTGCGACCGGTTACGTCGGCGGCCGGCTCGTCCCGGAACTGCTGGCCGCCGGCCACCGGGTCCGGGTGCTCAGCCGCTCACCGCGCAAGCTGCGCGACCTCCCCTGGCGCGACCGCGTCGAGGTCGCCGAGGGGGACGCCGCCGACCCCGGTGCCGTCCGCCGCGCCTGCGAGGGCGCCGACGTCGCCTACTACCTGATCCACTCGCTGGCGATCGGCCGCGAGTTCGAGGAGCGCGACCGGCACACCGCGCAGGTCATGGCCGACGCGGTGCGGGAGGCCGGCGTCGGGCGGCTGGTGTACCTGGGCGGGCTCGAGCCGCAGGACGAGGAGCTGTCCCCGCACCTGCGCTCGCGCGCGGAGGTGGCCCGCATCCTGCTCGACTCCGGCGTGCCCACCGTCGTGCTGCGGGCCGCGGTCATCCTCGGCTCGGGCTCGGCGTCGTTCGAGATGCTGCGCTACCTCACCGAGCGGCTGCCGGTCATGGTCACGCCCCGCTGGGTGCACAGCCGCATCCAGCCGATCGCCATCCGCGACGTGCTGCGCTACCTGGTCGGCTGCGCCACGCTGTCGCCGGACGTGCACCGCTGCTTCGACATCGGCGGCCCCGACGTCATGGACTACGCGCACATGATGCAGCGGTACGCCGAGGTGGCCGGGCTGCCGCGGCGGCGGATCCTGCCGGTCCCGTTCTTCACGCCGTCGCTGTCGAGCCACTGGGTCGGGGTCATCACCCCGGTGCCGGCGTCCATCGCACGGCCGCTGGTGGAGTCGCTGCGCAACACCGTCGTCGTCACCGAGCACGACGTCGCCCGCTACGTGCCCGACCCGCCGGAGGGGCTGCTGCCCTTCGACGAGGCGGTGCGGCTGGCGATCCAGAAGGTGCGCAACCGCGCGGTCGACACCCGGTGGACCGGGGCCTCGGTGCCCGGTGCGCCGTCGGACCCGTTGCCCACCGACCCGGACTGGGCCGGCGGCAGCCTGTTCCTCGACGAGCGGACGCGGGAGACCGACGCCTCGCCGGAGGCGCTGTGGCGGGTGGTCGAGGGCATCGGCGGGGAGACCGGCTGGTACAGCTTCCCGCTGGCCTGGGAGGTCCGCGGCTGGCTGGACCGGGCGGTCGGTGGGGTGGGCCTGCGGCGCGGCCGGCGCGACCCGTCGGACCTCTACGTCGGGGACGCGCTGGACTGGTGGCGGGTCGAGGAGCTCGACGAGGGGTCGCTGCTGCGGCTGCGCGCGGAGATGCGGGTGCCCGGCCTCGCCTGGCTCGAGTTCCACGTGGAACGTGCCGACGACGGGCGCACCCGGCTGCGGCAGAAGGCGACCTTCCACCCGTTCGGCCTGCTCGGGCAGCTCTACTGGTGGGGCATCTCGCCGTTCCACGGCGTCGTCTTCGGCAGCATGATCCGCAACCTCTGCAAGGCCGCGGAGGCGCAGGACGGCAGGGGCGCGACGGCGGCCTCGCGCGCGGCCTGAGCTGTGCCATCGGTCGGCCTGCCGGCCGACACCGCGGCCAGGTGCCGTCCCCCAGCTGCGTCGAGCCCACCCCGGCGCTCGATCGCGGGACCCTCCGGGCCCCACTCCTCCCGCCGCCCCGCCTCGCGCTGCCGGGTGAGGTCGGGCACCGCCGGGTGAGGGCCGAGACGGAGCCCGGGGACCCGGCGGGTGGTCAGACCAGGAGCTGGGCGGAGGCGAGCTCGCGGTAGAGGGGGCTGGTCTCCACCAGCTCGGCGTGCGTGCCGCGGGCGACGACCCGGCCGCCGTCGAGGACGACGATCTGGTCGCTGTCGAGCACGGTGGACAGCCGGTGGGCGACGACGAGCAGCGCCCGGTCGGCGGCCGCGGCGGCCAGCGTCTCGCGCAGCAGGTTCTCGTTGCGGGCGTCGAGGCTGGCGGTCGGCTCGTCGAGCAGCAGCAGCGCCGGGCGGGCCAGCAGCGAGCGCGCGATCGCCAGCCGCTGGCGCTCGCCGCCGGACAGCAGCACGCCCTCGTCGCCGACCGGCACGTCCAGCCCGCGGGCCGAGCGCTGCACCACGCCGGTCAGGCCGACGTCGGCGAGCACCGCCCACAGCTCGTCGTCCCCGGCGTGCGGTGCGGCCAGCAGCAGGTTCTCCCGCACCGTCCCGGCCAGGACCGGCGCCTCCTGCTCCACGTAGCCCAGCTGCGCGCGCAGCGCCGCCCGCGGCAGCTCGCGGGCGTCGGTGCCGGCCCACCGGATCGCCCCGCCGGTCAGCGGGTAGAAGCCCTCGACCAGCGCGAGCACCGTGGACTTGCCCGCGCCCGACGGCCCGACCAGCGCCACCCGGCTCCCGGCCGGCACGGTGAGCGACACCCCGCGCAGCACCTCCGTGCCGTCGGGATAGGCGAACGAGACGTCGTCGAGCTCGAGCAGCGGGACGCCGGGAGCCGGCGCGCGCGGGGCGGCCGTCGCGCCGCCCACCTCGGCGACGGCGTCCCGCTCGGGCTCGAGGACCAGCACCTCCTGGATGCGGGCCAGTGCGCCGAGCCCGGTCTGCAGCTGGGTCCACGCCGAGACCGCCTGGCCCAGCGGCATGACCAGCAGGAACAGGTAGAGGATGAACGCGACCAGGTCGGCGACGGCGATCGAGCCGGTGGCCACCCGGTACCCGCCGAGCCCCAGGACGGCGAGGAACGCGCCCTGCACGGCGATCGACCCGGCCGGCGCGACCAGCGCCTGCACCCGCGCCACCGAGACCCCCGCCCGGTAGGCCCGCGCCGCGCTCTCCCCCACCGCGTCGACCTCCCGCGCGGTGGCGCCGCTGGCCCGGATGGTGCGCACCGCCGACAACGCCCGCTCGACGGCCGCCGTCATCGCGCCGACCTCCTCCTGCGCCCGGCGCGAGAGCCGGCGCACCCGCCGGCTGGAGCTCACGACCACCGCCATGCCGATCGCGACCGCGGCGAGGGTGACCAGCAGCAGCCAGACGTCGACCAGCGCCATGGCCACCAGCGCGCCGACCCCGACCACCGCGGACCCCGCCACCTCCACGACGCCGGAGGTGACGGTGGCGCGCAGCAGGGTGGTGTCGGCGCCCACCCGGGACATGAGGTCGCCGGTGCGGCGCCGGTCGTACTCGGCGACGGGCAGCCGCAGCAGCCGGTCGGCCACGGTGCGGCGGGTGGTGAGGACGACGCCCTCACCGGTGCGCTGCAGCAGGTACGACTGCCCCGCGTCGAGCACCGCCCCCGCGACCAGGACCAGGACCAGCGCGGCGACGGCGGGCAGCAGCGGCCGGCCGGCGCCGACGGCGGCGATCACGCGGCCGGTGAGCGCGGGCTGGGCCAGTGCCGCGGCCGCGCCGACCAGCGACAGCCCGGCGGCCAGCAGCAGCGGCCGCCGGTGCGGGCGGAGCAGGGGCAGCAGGTCCCGCAGCCCCGCCGTCGGTGCGGCCGCGGGGCCCACGGCGGCCTCGGCGTCGCTCAGGAGACGCCGGCCAGGGCGGAGACCATCGCGCCCAGCAGGCGGGCGTGGTGCTCGATCAGCTCGGGCCGCTGCCCGTCCGGGCGGACGGCGGCGAGGTGGCCGGCGGCCGACCAGAACTCGTCGCCGTCGTCGGAGCCCATCAGCAGCCCGCGCACGGTGTGGTCGCCGACCAGGCGGCGGACCGCCTCGCCGTCCTCGGCGGTGAGCAGCACCCAGCGGGCGTCGAAGGCCTCGTCGCCGCTGGGCACGTGCAGCAGGCCGCCGGTGCGGTGCCGCCAGAACCGGGCCGGGGACAGCCGCAGGCCGGGCAGCGGGAGCAGCACCGGCGCCGCGGTGACCGCCCACTCGGGCACGGTGTACCGCTTGTCGGTGAAGACGACGTCGAAGGCGACCAGCTCGAGGGTCCCGGCGCGCCCCCGCATCACCCCCGCCGGCCGGTGGTCCTTGGTGGCACGGACCGGGGCGGTGGCCACCAGTTCGGCGAGGACGGCGTCCTGGGGCGCGGTCCCGTCGGAGATCTCCCAGCCGTGCTGCAGCGCCCACCCCTGCGCCCCGACGGTGTCGCCCTGGTAGCGGAACACCTGCTCGACGACGCCGGGCGTGCGCTGCCGCGAGGCGGGCGGGGCCCAGGAGACGACCGGCCCGGGGCGGGCCGGCTCCGGCTCCCGGTCACCGTCGCCCGTCCCGCCCTCGCCGAGGTGGGCCGGCTCCTGCCAGCCGTCCCGGTCGCGCGGGTCGTCGTCGCGGGGCCTGTCGTCGTGCGGGCTGCTCATCGGGGCACCGTCCTCATCCGTACGTGTCGCGGGGCCCCCGCCCGCGGACCGACCGCGGGCCCTTCTTCCAGCTGGGGGCCGTCGGACCGACAACGCGCAGCCGGGTCACCACGTCCCCGCCGACCTGGGCGCGCAGCCTGGCGAGGATCGTCGGCGCGAGCAGCCGCAGCTGGGTGGCCCAGGCGGTGGACTCCGCGACGACGAGCAGCTCGCCCTCGGTCAGCGTCTCCGGGCGGCAGTGGGAGGCGATGTCGGGGCCGACCAGCGCCGACCAGCGGCCGAACACCGCGCCGACCCGGGTCTGCTCCGACCAGTCCTGGGTGCTGACGAGCGAGTCGACCAGCCGGGCGAGCGGCTGCGGGTCGTCGTCGCCGGGGCGCGGGCCGGTCCACCGCCGCCGCGGGCCGGCCACCCGGCGGCGGGTGGGCGCCGGGCGGGCCGCCGACGCCGCGCGGGCCGCCTCCAGCGCGGCGCGGGCGATGTCGCTGGGCCGGGCCGGCCGCTCGTCAGCCACCGTGGACCTCCTCGCCGCCGGCGGCCGCCTCGACCAGCGTCGCCGTCCCCTCGCCCACCTCGACCCGGGCGCCGCGGAGCTCGTCGGGCACGTCGTCGAGGACGGCGGCCGTGATGAGCGTCTGCTCGGCCCCGCGGGCGACCTCGGCCAGCGCCGCCCGGCGGCCGGCGTCCAGCGTGGCGAAGACGTCGTCGAGCACCAGGATCGGCTCCTCCCCGTCGGCGCGCAGCAGGCCGAAGCAGCCCAGCTTGAGCGCGAGCGCCAGCGACCAGGACTCGCCGTGGCTGGCGAAGCCCTTGGCCGGGGCGGGGCCCAGGTGCAGGACGAGGTCGTCGCGGTGCGGGCCGACCAGCGTCATCCCGCGGTCCACCTCGTCGCGGCGCCGCTCGGCGACCCGCTCGCGCAGCGCCCCCGACAGCTCGGCCGCCGACGGCGTCGCGGTCCCGGGGGGCAGCGGGGCGCCGTCGCCGGCCAGCGGGACGGTGCTCGCGTAGCCCAGGCCCGCGGCCGCGGCGCCCGCGCCGGCCACGGTGGCGTAGGCGCGGGCCACGTGGGGCGCGAGGTCGGCGACCAGCGCCAGGCGGGCGGCCAACAGCTGCCCGCCGAGCTCGACGAGGTGGGTGTCCCAGACGTCGAGGGTGGCCAGGGCGTCGCCGCGGGCCATCCGCGCGGTCTTGAGCAGGGCGTTGCGCTGCTTGAGCACCCGCTCGTAGTCGCTGCGCACCCCGGCCAGCCGCGGCGTGCGGCTGACCAGCAGGTCGTCGAGGAACCGGCGTCGCTCGGCCGGGTCGCCGCGCACCAGCGCGAGGTCCTCGGGGGCGAACAGCACGCTCTTCACCAGCCCGAGGAGCTCGCGCGGGCGCGGCAGCGCGGCCCGGTTCACCCGGACCCGGTTGGCCCGGCCCGGGTTGACCTCCACCTCGACGAGCAGCTCGCGGTCCTCCCGGCGCAGCGCCGCCCGGACCACGGCCTGCCCCGCGCCGTGGCGCACCAGCGGCGCGTCGGCGGACACCCGGTGGCTGCTCATGGTCGCGAGGTAGCCGACCGCCTCGACGAGGTTGGTCTTGCCCTCGCCGTTGCGGCCGACGAACACCGTCGGGCCGGGCCGCAGCGCCAGGTCGACCTTCTCCCAGCTGCGGAAGTCGACCAGCTGGAGGTGCCGGACGTACACCTCAGCGCACGCCCGCTGGTGAGGTGCTGGAACGGCCCCCCTGCAGGGCCCCGCCGCGAGCCTGCGAGTGGTGGGGGGCAGGGGGGTCCTTCCTCATGCGGGGCGCTCGACCTCCTGCGCCTTGACGGCGTGCACCGCGTGCCCGCCGAACTGCTGGCGCAGCGCGGCGACCGCCTTCATCGTGGGCGAGTCGTCCTGCCGCGAGACGAACCGGGCGAACAGCGACGCCGCGATCGTGGGCATGGGGACGGCGTGGTCGATGGCCTCCTGCACCGTCCACCGGCCCTCCCCGGAGTCCTCGGCGTAGCCGCTGATCTTCTCCAGCTGCGGGTCCTCCTGCAGCGCGCGGACCAGCAGGTCCAGCAGCCACGAGCGGATGACGGTGCCCTGGGTCCAGCTGGCGACGACGCCCGGCACGTCCTCGATCAGGTCGACGGCGGCCAGCAGCTCGTAGCCCTCGCCGTAGGCCTGCATCAGCGCGTACTCGATGCCGTTGTGGACCATCTTCGCGTAGTGGCCCGCCCCCACCGGGCCGGCGTGCACGAAGCCCGCGCCCGGGATCTCCTCCCCCGACGCGTCGGTCGGCGACGGCGGCTTCAGCGCGTCGAACACCGGCTGCACCTTGGCGACGTCGTCCTTCGACCCGCCGACCATCAGCGCGTAGCCGTTCTCCAGGCCCCAGACGCCGCCGGAGACGCCGACGTCGACGTAGCCGACGCCCTTCTCGCCGAGCATCTCGGCGTGCACCTTGTCGTCGGTGAACCGGGAGTTCCCGCCGTCGACGACGACGTCGCCCGGCTCGAGCAGCTCACCGAGCTGGCGCACCGTCTCCCGGGTCGGCTCGCCGGCCGGGACCATCACCCACACCACGCGCGGCGCCGACAGCGCGCCGACGAGCGCCTCGAGGCTGTCGACGTCGCGCTTGTCCGGGTGGTGGTCGAAGCCGACCACCTCGTGACCGGCGCGGCGCAGCCGCTCGGCCATGTTGCCGCCCATCTTGCCCAACCCGATCAGCCCCAGCTGCACGGCTCAGTCCTTCCCTCGCGGTCGTCATGGCACGGGCGCACGCGACGGTGCGGGTGCCCGCGGTGTGCGGTGCCCTCCCCGGCTGCCCGGGACACCTCGTCCGCCGACGTCAGCCCGGCAGACGCACCGGCATGATCAGGTAGCGGTAGCTGCCGGGACGCTCCACCGGGCGCTCGCCGCCGTCCTCGTCGTCGGTCGCCGGGTCCTCGACGCCGGAGAGCACCGCGGGCTTGAGCGGGCTGGTGAAGTCCATCCGCGCCCGGCCGGTGTGCACCGCGGCCAGCCCGTCGAGCAGGAACGTCGGGTTGAAGCCGATGGTCAGCGGGTCGCCCTCGAACTCGACGTCGCAGCGCTCCTCGGCCTGGCCCTCGTCGTCGCTGCCGCCGGCGCGCAGCGTGACCTGGCCCGGGGTGAACTCGCAGCGCAGCGGGGTGCCGCGCTCGGCGACCAGCGCGACGCGCTTGGCGGCGTCGGTGAACTGCACGACCGGCAGCGTGGCGTGCGCGGCGGACTCGCTCGGCATGATCGCGCGGTACTTGACGAACTCGGCGTCCAGCAGCCGGGTCGTGGTCTGCCGGTCCTTGCCCGACAGGCCCAGGATGCCCTCGCCCGACCCGCTGGAGGACAGCGAGATCACGATCTCGGGGCCGCTGGTCAGCGTCCGGGCGGCGTCGGCGAGCGTGCGCGCCGGGACCAGCACCGCGGCCGAGGTGCCCGGGGTCTCCGGGCGCCAGGCGAACTCGCGCACGGCCAGCCGGTAGCGGTCGGTGGCGGCGAGGGTCACCCGGTCGTCGTCGATCTCCAGCCGGACGCCGGTGAGCATGGGCAGCGTGTCGTCGCGGCCGGCGGCGACGGCGACCTGGCCGACCGCCTCGGCGAACACGTCGCTGTCGACCACGCCGGCCGACGACGGCATCGCCGGCAGCGACGGGTAGTCCTCGACCGGCAGCGTGGGCAGGCTGAACCGCGCGTTGCCGCAGGTGATCGCCAGCCGCGGGCCCTCGGCGCGGACGTCGACCGGCTGCGGCGGCAGCGCGCGGGTGATCTCGGCGAGCAACCGGCCGGGCACCAGCACGCGGCCGCTCTCCCCCGCCTGCACGTCGACCTCCGCGCGCGCGGAGACCTCGTAGTCGAAGCCGGAGACCGACAGCTGGCTGCCGTCGACCTCGAGCAGGATGCCGGCGAGGACCGGCACCGACGGCCGCGGCGGGAGGCTGCGTGCCGTCCACGCGACGGCATCCGCGAGCACCTCGCGTGTCACCCGGAACTCCATGACCGACCCACCCCAGCTCTGCACGGCCCACTGCTGTCGTCTGCGCACCCCGGTCCCCGGCGTCCGTGCGGACCGGGAACGGGGCTCGGTGTCTGTTGCGTCGTTCATCGTGCCCGTCGGGGTGTGGATGGGGGAACCCGGGACCCGATCAGGTGGCCGGCCCTGCTCCCTGCTGCTGTTCCGCTGCGGCCCCGGAGCCCCTCCGGGCCGCAGCGTCCCCACCCCTACTGGGGTTCGAGAAAACCTCGATCTATCTCCCTCATCTCCGTCATCACCGGTGTGGAAGCTGGGGATCGAGGCCCTTCCCGCAGGTCAGCGCCATTGTCGACATGTTGGCTCGCTGTGGGGAACTCACGTGTCGTTGTTGTCGACACGTGGACATCTCGACGGCGGTGCACAGGCACCGCCGTCTCTCCACGCCCCGTCCCCGCTGCACCCACGTCCTGTCCCCAGTCCGTGCCCAGGCCCCCGGCGGCCGCGCCGGCCGGCGACGGTCGGAGGTGGGGACGACGGGCCGCCGGCGGCGTGAACGCGCAGCTCACCACGGCGGAACGTCGCTGGATGCACACACTGGGGAACCACCTGGGGACGACACCCGGTGCCACGGCTCCCCGGGCGGTCCGGTCACGCCGGGATCACGATCTCCCCAGGGTGTGCACATCCCTGGGGACAACTCGTCGGGATGTCGACACCACGGGAGCCGGTGACCGCCCGGCAGCCGCGGGACGACGGGCGACGACCGGTCCCCGCCGGTGTCCCCCGGTTGTGGACAGCCGGCCCGGCGTCTCCACCGTCCGGGCGGAGGACGGCCGCCGAGGGGCCGCCCGGCGGGCCGCCGGGGCTACTGGCGGGCGCGGCTCTTGATGCGGGCGGTCAGCTCGGTGACCTGGGTGTAGGTCGCCCGGCGCTCGCTCATCAGGTTGGTGATCTTCTTGACCGCGTGCATGACCGTGGTGTGGTCCTTGCCGCCGAAGGACGCCCCGATCCGCGGCAGGGACAGCTCGGTGAGCTCCCGGCACAGGTACATGGCGATCTGGCGGGCGTTGACCAGCGTGCGGCTGCGGTTGGAGCCCTGCAGCTCCTCCATCGTCACGGAGAAGTACTCCGCGGTCGCGGCCATGATGATCGCCGCGGTGATCTGCGGGCCCTGCTCGTCGCTGATGAGGTCCTTGAGCACCAGCTCGGCCAGCGGCAGGTCCACCTGCTGCTTGTTGAGGCTGGCGAACGCGGTGACGCGGATGAGCGCGCCCTCGAGCTCGCGGATGTTGGTCTGCACCTTGCTGGCGATGAACTCCAGCACCGGGTCGGGCACCTGCAGCCGCTCGCCGTAGGCCTTCTTCCGCAGGATCGCGATGCGGGTCTCCAGGTCCGGCGCCTGGACGTCGGTGATGAGGCCCCACTCGAAGCGGGTCCGCAGCCGGTCCTCGAGCGTCGTCAGCTTCTTCGGCGCCCGGTCGGAGGTGATGACGATCTGCTTGCTCGCGTTGTGGAGCGTGTTGAAGGTGTGGAAGAACTCCTCCTGCGTCCGCTCGGCGCGCTCCAGGAACTGGATGTCGTCGATGAGCAGGAAGTCGATGTCCCGGTAGCGGCGGCGGAAGTCCTCGGCCCGGCCGGAGTGCACCAGGTTGATGAACTCGTTGGTGAACTCCTCGGTGCTGACGTAGCGCACCCGCACGTTGGGGAACATCCGCGCCGCGTAGTGCCCGATGGCGTGCAGCAGGTGCGTCTTGCCCAGCCCGGAGTCGCCGTAGACGAACAGCGGGTTGTAGGCCCGGGCCGGCGCCTCGGCGACGGCGACCGCCGCGGCGTGGGCGAACCGGTTGCTGTTGCCGATGACGAAGCTGTCGAAGACGTACTTGGGGTTCAGCCCCGGGTCCAGGCCGGCCGGCGGACGGCGGTCACCGAACAGCGGCACCGCGGTGCCGGAGGTGCGGCCGGGGGACCCGCCGCGCTGGGGCGCGGGCTCGTCGGCGCCGTCGGGCGCGGCGTCGCCGAGGTCGAAGGGCAGCACCTCGGCGCCCTCCCCGACGCGCGGGCCGCGGCGGCGGCCGGTGCGCCCGCGGCTCGCGGGGCTCCAGTCCGAGCCGCCCCACTCCCCCACGCCGTCACCGGGCGGCGCCGGCGCGTCGGCGGGGGACGACGCCTCGCGGCGCGCGGTGTCCCGGCGGGCCGCGTCGGGACGGCCGGCGTCGTAGGGCTCGAAGGGGCCGGCCTCGTACGGGGCCGGGTCGTAGGACGCCGGGTCGAACGGCGAGGGCTCGTAGGGGCCCGGCTCGAACGGCGAGGGCTCGAAGCCGCCGCGGTCGAGCGGACGCGCGTCGCTGCGCACCCCGAAGGCGCTGCGGCCGTCGTCGGCCCGCTCGCGGTCCTCGTCGGTGGGGCCGGTGTCGACCGGGGTCCACGGCCGGCGGGTCGGCTGCTCCTCGGGCGCCGGTGCCGAGGCGGGGGCGTCCTCGAGCTGGATGGCGACGCCGATGTCCCGGCCGAGCTGCTCGGACAGCGCCTCGGCCAGCACCCGGCGCATCCGCGACTCGAGCACGGTCTGGGTGAACTCGTTGGGCGCGGCGAGCACGGCGGTGCCGCCGACCAGGCCGACCGGCCGGGTCAGGTTGAGCATCGCGTTCTGCTGCCGGGTCAGGCTGGTGGCCAGCCGCTCGCGGACCGAGTCCCAGACCTCCGCCAGGTCCACCGCGGCATCGGCCATGACCGTGTCCTCCCCTTGCAGTTCGTCCCCGCTGTCCGACCTCCGGCGTCCCCGGGAGCCGGCGTCCCCGGTGCCGCGGCTGCCCGGGAAGTGGACATCCGGGACACCCGGGTTCCACACGAGTGTCCACAGGCTGTGCACGACCGGCGACAAGGCGCCGTGTCGACCTGTGGACGTCAGGTCGCAGCGGCGTCGTCGCTGGTCGGGAGGGAGGTCGTGATACGGCTCGAGACGGACTGCGGTCAGGTCGACCGGGTGGTCGGCCCCCGTGCCGGGCGGTCTGCCCGGACCGGAGCGACGGCGACGCTAACAGCCCCGTCCACAGCCCGGCAACGACGTCCGGGAACGCCTGGGACGGCCGGTGCGCGTGTCGTTCGGCGTGTCGTCCCCGGGCGGTCGGCGTGCCGACACCGACCGTCCGCCCGGAGGGTGCAGCCTGGCGGGTCGCCGTCCGGCGGGGGTCGCGTGACCGGGACCGCGGGAACGGCGTCCTCGGGCGCCGCCGTCCTCGGTTATGCTGGTCGGAGTCTGTGGACCGGCACCGGTGCGCGGACGCGGTCGTCCGCCGGTCCCCGGCGCCGGCCGTGTCCCGGGCCGCCGGGACCGGGGCCCACAGCGCCAGCCTCGCGGGGTCCCGCGGAGTGGCCCCGCCGCCTCTCCCGGAGCCCCGCCGCGCGCCTGCCCACCGGCCGGCCGCACCACCGATGTCCTGCCGTAGGAGTACCCGTGAGCAAGCGCACCTTCCAGCCGAACAACCGCCGCCGGTCCAAGACCCACGGCTTCCGGCTGCGGATGCGCACCCGCGCAGGCCGCGCGATCCTCGCCGGCCGCCGCCGCAAGGGTCGCGAGAAGCTCTCCGCCTGAGGTGCTGCCCGCGCAGGCCCGCCTGCGCCGGCGTCCGGAGTTCACCGCGGTCGTCCGGTCGGGCCGGCGTGCCGGTCGGCCGACCATGGTGCTCCACTACCTCCCCGTCCGACCCCCGGCCCGCACGGCCGGGGGTCTCGGTGTGCCCCGGGACGGGACGCCCGCCGGGCCCCGCGCCGGGTTCGTGGTCGGCAAGGCGGTCGGCAACTCCGTGGTCCGGCACCGCGTGACCCGGCAGCTGCGCGCCGCCGTGCGCGAGGAGCTCGGCCGGCTGCCCGCCGGCGCCGACCTGGTCGTCCGGGCCCGTCCCGACGCCGCGACGGCGACCTCCGCGCAGCTGCGCCGCGACCTGGCCGCCGGCCTGGACCGGGTGCTCGCCGAGCGGCCCCGGCCGGCGGGCGAGCGGACGCGGTCCTCGTGAGCGCCCCCGTGTCCCGGCGTCCCGGGCCCGTGGCGCGCGCGCTGCTGGCCGCCGTCGGCTTCTACTCCCGCGCCATCAGCCCCGCGCTGCCCCCGCGCTGCCGCTTCGCGCCCACCTGCAGCGCCTACGCCGCCGAGGCGGTCGCCGTCCACGGCGCCGCCCGCGGGTCGTGGCTGGCGCTGCGGCGGCTGCTCAAGTGCGCACCGTGGCACCCCGGCGGCTACGACCCGGTCCCCGCTCCGCGCGCGGGCCGGGTGAGCCCCGGAACCGGCGGCGACGGCCGCACGTCGATGACAGCGGCACCCGCGGCGCCCGCCGCCGGCGTGCCCGCCGCCGACGGTGCCCGTCGCCCCGCCCCCGAGACCCCGCCGGCGTCCCGCCGGGCCCCGCAGGAGGAGTCCTCCGTTGCTTGACTGGCTCTACACCGCCATCGCCTTCGTCATGAAGACGTGGCACTCGGTGTTCTCCACGTTCCTCGACCCGGCCGCCGGCCTCACCTGGGCGCTGTCGATCGTGTTCCTGGTCGTCACCGTCCGGCTCATCCTCTTCCCGCTGTTCGTCAAGCAGATCAAGAGCCAGCGGGCGATGCAGGAGATCCAGCCGGAGATCCAGAAGCTGCGCAAGCAGTACGGCGCGGACCGCCAGGGCTTCAGCCAGGCGATGATGGCGCTGCAGAAGGAGCGCGGGGTCAACCCGCTGGCCGGCTGTCTGCCGATCCTCCCGCAGATCCCGGTCTTCCTCGCGCTGTTCCACGTGCTGCGCCGCCTGCAGCCCGGCGCCCAGGGCCTCTACAGCTGGAGCTACGACCTCACCCAGCAGGCGGCCACGGCGAAGCTGTTCGGGATCGCGCCCATCTCCGCGTCGTTCACCATGTCGGGGCCCAAGGCCGAGGCCGTCCTGGCGCTGCCCGGCGTCACCCAGGGCGGCATCCGCACGGTCGCGCTGATCCTCATGGTGGTCATGTGCGTGACCACCTACGTCACGCAGAAGCAGATCATGAAGCGCTCCGGCCCGGTCGAGGGCCAGGCCGCGATGGTGCAGAAGCTGCTGCTCTACGGCATGCCGATCAGCCTCTTCGTCACCGGCTTCTTCTTCCCCATCGGCGTCCTCCTGTACTGGATGACGAACAACCTGTGGACCCTGGGCCAGCAGTTCTTCATCCTGCGCAAGATGCCCCCGCCCGGCAGCCCCGCCGCCAAGGCGAAGGCCGCGGCCGAGAAGCCCGCGATCGACCCGAAGACGCTCGCTCCCAAGCCCGGCGCCAAGCCGGTGCGCGGCAAGGGCGGCCGGCCCGCGGGCGCCGGCGTCGAGCTGACCAAGGGCGGTGCCGACGGCACCGCGGCGGACGGCACCCCCGCCGGCGGGAACGGTGCCGGCGCTCCGGGCACCGGCGCGAACACCGCCGGGAGCAATGCCGCCGGGAGTAATGCCGCCGGGAGTCATGCCGCCGGGAGCAACGGCTCCGGTACGTCCGGCACGGGCAGCGGGGCGACCGCCGCGGGCGGCAGCGCCTCCGGCGGCGGGAACCGCTCCTCCCGGCCCGCCAACCGCGGCCCGCACGGCCGGCCCGCCGGCACCGGCGGCAAGCGCAAGCGCCGCTAGACCCGGGTCCGCGGCGACGGCGTCCCCGACGCCGTTCGCCGCGGACCCGCCGGGAGGAGCAGCGACCCCGCGCCCTCCGGCCTCCGACCTCCGGGCCCGCCCCGGCTGCCCGCACCGACTGGAGGTACCTCCGTGAGCGTCCCGAACCACACCGCACCGGCCGAGACCCCCGACCTCCCCGACGCCGACGACGACAGCACCGACGCCGTCCTCGAGCCCGCCGACGAGGTCGCGCCCGCCCCCTCGGGGAACGGCCGCGCCGCCGCCACCGGCACCGACCTGCTCGTCCGCGAGGGCGACGTCGCCGGGGACTACCTCGAACGGCTGCTCGACATCCTCGACGTCGACGGGGACATCGACCTCGACGTCGAGGGCGACCGGGCCTCGGTCGCCATCGTCGGCGGCGACCTCGACGACCTCGTCGGCTCCGACGGCTCCGTGCTGGAGGCGCTGCAGGAGCTCACCCGGCTGGCCGTCGCCCAGGCGACCGGCGTCCGCAGCCGGCTGATGCTCGACATCGGCGGCTACCGGGCCCGGCGGCGCGCGGACCTCACCTCCATGGCCGCCGAGGCCGCCCGCCGGGTCGCCGGCAGCGGGCAGCCCGAGCGGCTGGCGCCGATGAACCCGTTCGAGCGCAAGGTCGTCCACGACGTCATCGCCGGCGTCAGCGGAGTGCGCAGCGAGTCGGAGGGCGAGGAGCCCCACCGCCGCGTCGTGGTCCTGCCGGAGCGGTGAGCGACACTCCCGTCCCGTCCGTCCCACCCGCCCCGGGAGTCGCCGCCTCCGTGTTCGGGGCGGGGCTGCCCGGGGCCGAGCGCTACGTCGCGCGGCTCGCCTCCGACGGCGTCACCCGCGGGCTGATCGGCCCGCGGGAGGTCCCGCGGCTGTGGGAGCGGCACGTGCTCAACAGTGCCGCCGTCGCCGAGGCGGTGCCCGAGGGGGCCCGGGTGGTCGACGTCGGCAGCGGCGCCGGCCTCCCGGGGATCCCGCTGGCGCTGGCCCGGCCGGACCTGCGGATGACCCTGGTGGAGCCGATGGCCCGCCGGGTGGAGTTCCTCGAGGAGGTCGTCGCCGAGCTCGGCGCCCCGTGGCGGGTGGTCCGCGGCCGCGCCGAGGAGCGCTCGGTGGTGTCCGCGGTCGGCCCGGTCGACGTCGTCACCGCCCGGGCGGTCGCCGCGCTGCCCCGGCTGGTGGGCTGGAGCCGCGGTCTGCTGCGGCCCGGCGCCCAGCTGGTGGCCCTCGTCGGCGCCCGCGCGGTGGAGGAACTGCCCACCCTCCTCCCCGAGCTGGAGGCCGCGGGCATGCGTGACGTCCACGTCCGGGCTGTCGGCGCCGGGCTGGGGGACGCTGCCACTACCGTGGTGGTGATGACGCGGGGCCGACGGTGAGGCCCCGCGGGACGACGACGGCGTTCCACGTGGAACGCGCCCAGGTACCCGTCCCGTTCCACGTGAAACGGGTCGGCAGGAAGGACCCGCGATGACCGACCCGGGCCAGCGACTGCGCAGCAGCCTCGCGGCCGACTCGGCGGCCCACTCCGGCGGGGACTTCGACAGTCCCATCGCGATGGAGGCGCTGCGGGCCACCCGGGTGCTGCACGCCGCCGACCAGGAACCGTTCCCGGCACCCGGGCGCATCCGGGTCATCACCGTCGCCAACCAGAAGGGCGGCGTCGGGAAGACCACCTCGACGGTCAACCTGGGCGTGGCACTGGCGCTCTACGGCCTGCGGGCGCTGGTCATCGACCTCGACCCGCAGGGCAACACCAGCACCGCCCTCGGCGTGGACCACACGGTGGGGACGCCGTCGATCTACGACGCGCTCGTCGGGGACAGCTCGCTGGCCGACGTCGTCCACCCGACGACGGCGAGCCCGAACCTGCGCTGCGTCCCGGCGACGATCGACCTGGCCGGCGCGGAGATCGAGCTGGTCTCCGTCGTCGCCCGCGAGTACCGGCTGCGCCGCGCGATCGAGGGCTACATCCACGGCCTGCCCGAGGACCAGCGCCCGCACTACGTGCTCATCGACTGCCCGCCGTCGCTGGGCCTGCTGACGCTCAACGCGCTCGTGGCCGGCGACGAGGTGCTCATCCCGATCCAGTGCGAGTACTACGCGCTGGAGGGCCTGGGGCAGCTGCTCAACAACATCGAGCTGGTGCGCGCGCACCTCAACCCGGGGATCGCCGTCCGCACCATCCTGCTGACGATGTACGACGGCCGGACCAAGCTCGCCGACCAGGTGGCCGAGGAGGTCCGCAGCCACTTCGGGGACCTGGTGCTGGCGACGGTCATCCCGCGCAACGTCCGGGTGTCCGAGGCGCCGGGGTACGGCCAGTCCGTGCTCACCTACGACCCGGGCTCGCGCGGCTCGACCAGCTACGTCGAGGCCGCCCGCGAGCTCGCCGAGCGCGGCGTGGGCCTGGCGCCGATCGACGTCCGGCCGATGGGTCCCCCGCCGCCGCCTCCCGCGCCGGCGACCGCGCCGATGCCTGCCGTCCGCCCGGGCGCCGCCCGGCACGCCGACCCCGCGTTCGCCGGCACCGACGCCGCCGTCCTGCCCGTTCCCGCCTCCGTCGACGAGGAGACCCGATGAGCAAGCGTGGCGGCCTCGGCCGGGGTCTCGCGGCGCTGATCCCCACCGCCCCGCCGGTCGAGCAGCCGACGCTGCCCGAGACCGACGGCCCGGTCCCCGCCGCCCCCGAGACGGCCGGGACGCCCGGGACGGGTGGGGCGCCGGCACCGGTCACCCTGCTGCCGCCGGCGGCGCAGGCGGCGGCCACGGTGGCCGCGCAGGCCGAGGCGGCGGTCGGCGTCCCCGGCGCGCAGCTGCGCGAGGTCGCCGTCAGCGACGTCCTCCCCAACCCCCGCCAGCCGCGGCAGGTCTTCGACGACGAGGCGCTCGAGGAGCTCACCCACTCGGTGCGCGAGTTCGGCCTGCTGCAGCCGATCGTCGTGCGCGAGCGCACCGACGGCGACGGCGGCGCGCCCTACGAGCTCATCATGGGCGAGCGCCGGCTGCGGGCCGCGCGCGCGGCCGAGCTGGAGACGGTGCCGGCCATCGTCCGGGACACCGAGGACGACGCCCTCCTCCGCGACGCCCTGCTGGAGAACATCCACCGCGTCCAGCTCAACCCGCTGGAGGAGGCGGCGGCCTACCAGCAGCTGCTGGAGGAGTTCGGCGCCACCCACGAGGAACTGGCGCAGCGGATCGGCCGCAGCCGCTCGCAGGTCACCAACACCATCCGGCTGCTCAAGCTGCCGGTGAAGGTGCAGACCCGGGTCGCCGCCGGCGTCATCTCCGCCGGGCACGCGCGGGCGCTGCTCGGGCTCGACGACGCCGAGGCGCAGGAGGCCCTGGCCGCCCGGATCGTCGCCGAGGGGCTGTCGGTGCGGGCCACCGAGGAGGCGGTCGCGCTCGCCGTGGCCGAGCAGCCGGCCTCCCGCCGCCGCGCCCGCCGGATCAGCGCGCCGGGCGTGGAGGACCTCGCCGGCCGGCTGTCCGACGTCTTCGAGACCAAGGTGAAGATCCAGATCGGCCGGGCCAAGGGCCGCATCGTCGTCGAGTTCGGCTCGGTCGACGACCTGCAGCGCATCATCGGCCAGATGGCGCCGGACCTGACCGGCCGCCGCGAGGAGCCGGAAGGCGCCTGATCAGCGAGAAGGCCGGGTTCCGTCACGGACGGAACCCGGCCTTCCTGCAGGGCGGTCCTCGCTCAGCGGGGGCTCTGGGCCCGGCGGGTGAGCAGCTGCGAGAGGACCTCGCCCAGGTCGTGCCCGGCGGCCTCGACCGCCATGGGGAACATCGACGTCTCGGTCAGCCCCGGGGAGACGTTCACCTCGAGGAAGTGCACCTCGCCGTCGGGCGAGACGATCGCGTCGGTGCGGGACAGGTCCGCGAGGCCCAGTGCCCGGTGCACCCGCACCGCGACGTCGGCCGCGTGGGCCGCGACGTCGTCGGAGACGCGGGCCGGCGCGTGGTACTCGGTGAGCCCGGGCGTGTAGCGGGCGGTGTAGTCGAAGACGCCGGACTCCGGGGCGATCTCCACCGCTGGCAGCGCCTGCGGCCCCTCCCCCAGGTCGACCACCGACAGGGCCAGCTCCACGCCGTCGACGAACCGCTCGACGAGCACGGTGTCGCCGTAGGCGAAGCAGCTGACCATCGCCGCGGGCAGGTCCTCGACGCGGGTGACCTTCTGCGCGCCCAGCGCCGAGCCGCCCGAGGCCGGCTTGACCATGAGCGGCAGCCCGAGCCGGGCGACGATGAGGTCGAGGACGGCGCCGGCGCCGAGCTCGCGGAACGTGCTGTGCGGCAGCGCCACCCAGTCCGGCGTCGTCACCCCCGCCGTGCGCACGACCGACTTGGCCGCGGGCTTGTCCCAGGCGAGCCGGCAGGCCGCGGCCGGGGAGCCGACGTAGGGGACGCCGGCCAGGTCGAGGACTGCGCGCAGGGCGCCGTCCTCGCCGGTGGCGCCGTGCAGGGCGATGAACACCGCGTCGGCGGGGGAGGCGGCCAGGCCGGGCAGCAGCTCGGCGTCGGCGTCGCGCAGCTCGGCGTCGACACCGACGCGGGCCAGCTCCTCCACCACCTGGGTGCCCGAGGACAGGCTGACCTCGCGCTCGAAGGTCAGGCCACCGGCCAGGACGACGGCGCGCAGCGGGGTCTCCTCCACGTCGGGGGCGGCCGGTGCGGCCGGGTCGGTCACGGGTTCGGTCACGTCAGTCCTCGATCCGGTCGCTGCTGGCGGGGCCGACGATGGTCTCGGCGGTGTCGGTCCCGGGCCGGCCGACGGCGCGGAAGGTGCCGGTGTCGACGGCGTCGAAGGTGGAGTGCAGGTCCAGCTCGGCCTCGATGACCCGGGCCAGCCGGCGCACGCCCTCCCGGATCTGGTCCGGCTCGGGGTAGCAGTAGGACAGCCGCATGTACTCGCGGCCCGACCCGTCGGCGTAGAAGCCGATGCCCGGGACGTAGGCGACGTGCGCGCCCACCGCCCGCGGCTGCATGAGCTTGGCGTCCAGGCCGTGGGGGAGCTTCAGCCACACGTAGAAGCCGCCGTCGGGACGGGTCCAGGTGGTGCCCGGGGGCATCAGCGCGTCGAGCGACTCCAGGGTGGCGTCCCGCCGCTCACGGTAGAGCTCGGTGAACAGCTTGATCTGCTCCCGCCAGGGCTGGGTGTCCAGGTACCGGGCGACGGCGTACTGGGTGAGCGAGGGCGGGCACAGCACCTGCGCCTCGGTGGCCAGCACCAGCTTCTCGCGGACGGCGAGCGGCGCGAGCACCCAGCCCACCCGCAGGCCCGGGGAGAAGGTCTTGGAGAACGAGCCGAGGTAGATGACCCGCTGCGCGTTGCGGGCCCGCAGCGCGCGCATCGGCTCGTGGTCGAAGCCGAGCAGGCCGTAGGGGTTGTCCTCGATGACCAGCAGGTCGTAGCGGTCGGCGATGTCGACGATCGCCTGGCGGCGCGGCTCCGACAGCGTCACGCCGGCCGGGTTGTGGAAGTTGGGCACCGTGTAGAGGAACTTGACCCGGTCGCCGTTGGCGCGGCACTCGAGCAGCGCCTGCTCCAGCGCCTCCGGGACCAGCCCGTCGTCGTCCATGGCGACGTGCTTCACGCGGGCCTCGGCGGCCTGGAAGACCCCGAGCGCGCCGACGTAGGAGGGGCCTTCGGCGAGGATGACGTCGCCCGGGTCGCAGAAGACGCGGGTCACGAGGTCCAGGGCCTGCTGCGAGCCGACGGTCACCACGACCTCGCTGGGCGAGGCGTCGGTGATGCCCTCGAGCGCCATGACGTCGCAGATGCGCTCGCGCAGCCGCGGGTCGCCCTGGCCGGAGCCGTACTGCAGGGTCTGCGCGCCCATCCCGCTGACCAGCTCGCCGATCATCGAGCCGACGGCGTCCAGCGGCAGCGCGGTGACGGCGGGCATGCCGCCGGCCAGCGAGACCACCTCGGGCCGGCTGACGACGGAGAAGAGTGCCCGGATCTCCGAGCTCTTCATGCCGTGCGTGCGGGCTGCGTACCGGTCGGCCAGCGGGTCCAGCCGCGGGTGGCGGGGCACCACGTGCCCGTGCTGCTGCGGCGGCGTGCGGTGCGGCTGGCCGTGCGACGGCGGGAGAGAGGCCACGGACCGAGTGTAGGGAGGCGGCCGGGAGCACCCGGCCGACACGGCGGGTGAGACGGACCCGTCACACCTGGGGCGCCAGGCGCCCCAGCCGTCACACCTCTCGATCAGACCCTCTGGGGCAGGACGAACGTGCCGGTGGGCGGGTCGGCCTCCGCGGGCAGGAACAGCCGCTGGACGGCGGCCAGCACGGCCGAGGCCACGGTGCCGCGGAGCCGGGCGTCGAGCAGCAGCAGCCGGTCGACCGGGTGCGACAGGTACCCGACGTCGAGCCGGACGGCGGGCATCCGGGTCATCCGCAGCAGGTCCCAGGTCTTGGGGTGCCCGCCGAGGTCGAGCATGCCGGTGCGGGCCACCACCTCGCGGCGGGCCAGGTCGGCGAAGCGCTCCCCCACCGTCGACGACGTCCCCGAGCCGGTGCCGTAGTAGAAGCTGGCCACCCCGCGCGCGTGCGGGGAGTCGTAGGCGTCCATGTGCAGGGAGACGAACAGGTCGGCGCGGGCGTCGTTGGCGAACGCGGTGCGCTCGGCCGGCGTCGGGTTCTGGTCGCGGCCGCGGGTGAGGTAGACGGTGGCGCCGGCCGCGGCCAGCCGGCCCTCGATCCGGCTGGCGAGGTCCAGCACGAGGTCGGCCTCGGTGGTCTCACCGGCGGCGAAGCCGGTGTCCTCGCCGCCGTGGCCGGGGTCGACGACGATGCGCCGGCCGATCAGGTGCGGCCCGCTCTCGACGAACTCGGCGCTCTGCCGCAGCAGCTGGGGGCGGCCGCCGGTCACCTTGCGGCCCAGCTGGCGCAGCGCCCGCAGCGTCGCGGGCCCGCAGGTGCCGTCGGCGGTCAGCCCGTAGTCGCGCTGGAAGGCCTGCAGGCCGGACTCGGTCTCGCGACCGAAGATGCCGTCGGCGCGGCCGGCGTCGTAGCCCAGCTCGAGCAGCCGCTCCTGCAGGTTGGTGACGTCGTCGCCGCGCACCGGCCGGACGGGGTCGTGGTGCAGCAGCCGGTCGCCCAGCGACCAGCGCGCCTCCGACAGCGCCCGGTAGGTCTCCTCGCCGACCCGGCCGTCCACCGACAGCCCGCGGACCTGCTGGAAGTGGCGGACGGCGAGCGCGGTCGCCTCGTCGTAGACGCCGTCGGAGGACCCGGCGCCCCCGGTGGGCTGGAGCAGACCCAGGCTGCGCAGTGCGGCCTGTACGTCTGCGACGGCGGCTCCGTGGCTGCCCGGACCCAGCGGCTGCATGTCGCTCTCGCTACCCATCGTGCCCACGATTGTCGCCTCCGCGACCCCTCCCGGCCCACCCGGGGGCCGGTTCCCCACCCCTGGGACGGCGAGGGCCCGCCCGTCCTGGTGGACGGGCGGGCCCTGGTGACGCGCTGGAACGGCCCTCCTGCAGGGGCCCGCCGCGAGCCTGCGCGCGGTGGGGGCAGGAGGGTCCTCCGTCAGATGTAGTCGGCGAGGTCCGAGAGGATCGCGCCCTTCGGCTTGGCGCCGATGATGCTCTTGACCGGCTTGCCGCCCTGGAACACGGTCATCGTCGGGATCGACATGACCTGGTAGTCGCGGGCGATCTGCGGGTTCTCGTCGATGTTGAGCTTGGCGATCGTCAGCTTCTCGCCGTGCTCCTTGGCGATCTCCTCGAGCACCGGGGCGACCATCTTGCACGGCCCGCACCACTCGGCCCAGAAGTCGACGAGGACGGGCTTGTCGCTGCCCAGCACCTCGTTGGCGAAGGTCGCGTCGGTCACCGTCACGGTGTTGCCTGCCATGGTCGTTCTCCTCTGTCGCGGTCGAGGTCTGTCGGCCTCCGCGGGGAGTAACCCGCGGAGGGGGTGCGGTATGCCCAGGGTGGTGACGTGCTGGAACGGCCCCTCGCAGGATCCCGCCGCGAGCCTGCGAGGGGCGGGGGGCGAGGGGGTCCTTCGTCAGCGCTCGTCGAAGGTCTCGGCCAGCCAGCGCTCGGCGTCGATGGCCGCGGCGGCGCCGGTGCCGGCCGAGGTGATCGCCTGCCGGTAGATGTGGTCCACGACGTCACCGCAGGCGAAGACGCCGTCGATGTTGGTGCGGGTGCTGGGGTGCTCCACCTGCACGTAACCCTCGTCGTCGAGCTTGAGCTGCCCGGCGAACATCTCGCTGCGCGGGTCGTGGCCGATGGCCACGAACACGCCGCTGACCGGGAGCTCCTCGGTGCTGCCGGTGGCGACGTCGGTCAGCTGCACGCCGGAGACGGTCTGGTCGCCGAGCACGTCGGTGACCTGCTTGCCCAGCGCCCAGCGGATCTTCTCGTTGTCCTGCGCGCGCTTCTGCATGATCTTCGAGGCGCGCAGCTCCTCGCGGCGGTGGACGACGGTCACCGTCTTGGCGAAGCGGGTGAGGAAGGTCGCCTCCTCCATCGCGGAGTCGCCGCCACCGACCACGACGATGTCCTGGTCGCGGAAGAAGAAGCCGTCACAGGTGGCACAGGCGGAGACGCCGTGGCCGAGCAGGCGCTGCTCGTTGTCGAGGCCCAGGTACCGGTACTTGGAGCCGGTGGCGACGATGACCGCGTGCGCGAGGGTCACCTCGTCACCGACCTTGACCACCTTGGGCGTGGCGGTGAGGTCGACCTCGGTGACGTCCCGGGCGACCAGCTCGGCGCCGAAGCGCTCGGCCTGCTGGCGCATGTCCATCATCAGCTGCGGGCCCTGGATGCCCTCGGCGAAGCCGGGGAAGTTCTCCACCTCGGTGGTGGTCATCAGCGCGCCGCCGAACTGGGAGCCCTCGAAGACCAGCGGGTGCAGGTTGGCCCGGGCGGCGTAGACGGCCGCCGTGTAACCGGCGGGACCCGAGCCGATGATGACCAGGTCACGGACGCCGTCGTGCTCCGCGGGCGGGATCACGGGCGAGGCGACCTCGGTGGTCGTCGCGGGGCCAGGAGTGGGCTGGGGGTCGATCACGGGGGGCACAACGCGGCATCGTAGGGCGGGATTCCCGCGTCCAGGCCGCTGACGTGCAGGTCACTCCCCCGCGGCGGGGATGACGGCGACCTCGGCCAGGTCCCCGGCGAAGCCGTCCCCGGCCGGCACCAGGCCGGTCACCCACACCAGGACGTACTGCGCGGTCACCGGCTCGTCGAAGGCGAGGTCGGTGGTCCCGTCGACGTTGCCGGCGGTGGCGACGGCGAAGGAGTCCAGGTCGCCGTCGGGGGCGGAGCCGGTGCGGACCTCGACGTTGATGCCCGGGGTGGTCGTCGTCAGCGTGACGCCGCCGATCGCCTGGGCCGAGCCGAGGTCGTAGACGACGCCGACGCCGGGCTTGAGGTTGCCGAAGTCGGCCGAGCCCCGGTAGGTGAGCGTCGACCAGGTGGTGGCCGGGTCGCCGTCGTGGCTGGCCGGCACCTCGTCGACGTTCTCCGGCTCGCCGTCGCCGAACGGGTCGAGGACGGTGGCGCCGCGGATCGCCAGGGGCGCGCCGGCCTCCGGCGCGGGGGCGCTGCTGTCCTCGGCGGGCGCGCTGCTGGCCGGCACCGACGGTGCGGCGGGCCGCGGGTCGACGTTCGTGGCGACCGAGAGCAGGTTCGTGCCCACCCACCAGGCGAGTAGCACGACGACGACCAGCGCGGCCAGCAGCAGGCCGGCGACCAGGAGCCGGCGGCGGCCGGGCGAGCCCTCGCCGTCCTCGTCCTCCTCGTCGACCGGCTCCCCGGCGGCGCCGGCGTCGTGGGGGTCCTCGGCCGGCACCGGCGGGAGGGGGCGGGCGGGACCGAGCGGCACCGGCGGCAGGGTGTCCGGTTCGACCCGCTGCGGCCGGTCGGTGTCCTGCGCCGGCGCGGCGGGGGCCTGCTCGGCGTCGCGGTGCTCGCGCAGGCGCCGCAGCCAGCCGCTGTCGCTCTCGTCGCGGCCGCGGACAGGCACGGCCGAGGACCGCGGGCGCTCGGCGAGCAGCGCGGCCATCGCCGCGGCGCTGGCCAGCCGGGCGCCGGGCTCGGTGGAGCGGGCGCGACGGACCAGGGCGGCCAGGTCCGGCTGGGTGACGACCGGGGCGGCGGCGGGGGCGCCGTCGGGTCCGGGGACGCCGGACTGCCGGCCGGTGAGGCAGTACTCGAGCAGCGCGCCCAGGGCGGCGATGTCCTCCTGGACGGTGCCCGTGGCCGCGGGGACGGCGCGCAGGCCGACCAGCCCGTTGGGCCGCAGGACGACGGTCTCCGGGCTCAGGCCGCCCACCGCGAGGCCGACCCGGTGCGCCTCGGCGACGCCCTCGGCCAGCCGCCGCAGGACCGTGCGGGCCTCCCGCTCGCCCATCGGCCCGGACCGCAGCCGCTCGGCGAGGGTCTGCCCCTCGATCCACTCGTTGACGACGTAGGCCACGCCCGTCTCGCCGCCGCTGCCCTCCGAGGCGTCGTAGACCATCGCCAGCGCCGGGGTGGCCAGGCCGCCGGCGGTGAGCGCGCGGGCGATCCAGGCACGCGCCGGCGGGCCGCCGGGGACGTGCACGCGGATGGCGACGTCGCGGTTGAGGATGCGGTCCTTGGCGCGCCAGCAGTGGATGACGCCGGTCCCGGTGCGTTCCTCGGGGCCGACCTCGTCCAGCGGTCGGTACCGGTCGGGGAGGCCGGTGATCGTCGCCGTCATGGACGTGTCCGACCCCCTGTCCGCTCTCCCCGGCTGCGCGGTGCCCCGGGGACGCCGCCCAGGCCTGCGGGTCCGCCGCTCACCCGCGGCCCAGCCGCGCGCGGACGGCGGCGAGGGGTTCCCGGAGCTCCGGGACGCGGGCGAGCACGAACCCGGCGAGGGCCGTGACGCCGACGACCACGGTACCGATCGACAGGGTGCCGAGCGAGCCTGTCACCGACGGGCCGAACGCGTCGTCGGTCACGCGGACGACCACCCAGCCGAGGCCGGCCGCCACGACCGCGGCCAGCACCATGCGCAGCACCGGACCCAGCGCCCCGCCCCGCTCGGCGCCGAGCTGCCGCTGCAGCGCGACGTGCCCGAGCACCCAGCCGGCGAGGTAGGTGACGCTGGTGGCCAGCATGAGCCCGGCGACGACGTGCTCGGGCTCGACCAGCGCCGGCACGAGCAGCAGCAGCGGCACCCGGACGAGGACCATGCCGACCTGGATCAGCGTCGGCGTCCGGGCGTCCTTCATGGCGTAGAAGACCCGCAGCTGCAGGAGCGTGACGGCCATCGGCAGCAGCCCGAAGGCCCCGACGGCCAGCGCCGCGCCGATGCCCTGCGCCTCGTCGACCGAGGTGTTGCCGCGGGCGAAGGCGACCGTGGCGAGCGCCGGGCCGACGACGGTCAGCGCGGCGGCCACCGGCAGCAGGCCGAGCGCCGACAGCCGGGTGCCCAGCGCGAGGTCCTGGACGACGCCGGGGACGTCGTGCCGGGCGGCGGCACGGCTCATCCGCGGCACCAGGGCGGTCAGCAGCGCGACGCCGATGATCCCGTAGGGCATCTGGAACAGCAGGCTGGCGATGGCGAAGGCGCTCGACCCCAGCCCGCCCTCGCGGGCGGCGGCGTTGGCCACCCGGGTGGCGACGACGACGCCGACCTGGCTGACCGCGACGTAGAGGACCACCCACAGGCCCAGGCCCCCGGCCTCGCGCAGGCCGGTCTGGCGGAGGTTCCACCGCGGCCGGATCGGGACGCCGGCCCGGCGCAGCAGCGGCACGAGCACCAGCGCCTGCACGGCGATGCCCAGCAGCGTGCCGCCGCCGAGCAGCCACACCTGGCCGGCGGTGATGGTGGCCGGGGTGAGGTCGCCCGGCCCGCTGGCCAGGACGAACAGCACGCCGGTGGCGATGACGACGACGTTGTTGAGCACCGGCGCCCACGCGGGCGGGCCGAAGACCCCGCGGCTGTTGAGGATCGCCTGCGCCAGGGCACCGATCCCGTAGAAGACGATCTCGATCAGCAGGATCCGGGCCAGCCAGTTGGCCAGCCGCACCTGTTCCTCGTCGCCGTGGATGCCGTAGAGCGAGGTGAGCAGCGGCGCGATCACGACGGCGACCGCGGTCACCACCACCAGCCCGGCGACGGCGAGGGTCGACAGCCGCTGCGCGTAGGCCACGCCGCCGTCGCGGTCGCGCTCCTGCGCGTGCACCAGCAGCGGCACGATCACCGAGGTCAGGACGCCGCCGAGCAGCAGCTCGTAGACGATGTTGGGCAGCGTGTTGGCGGTGTTGTAGGCGTCGTTGACCAGCCCGACGCCCAGCGCCGCGGCCAGCACCATCGTGCGCAGCAGCCCGGTCACCCGGGACACCAGCGTGGCCACCGCCATCGTCCCCGCGGCGCGCAGGATGCCGCGGCTGCCGCCGGGGGCGCCCTCCCGCTGCCGGGCCTCCTCCTCGGTCTCCCCCTCGGGGGCCGAGGGGACCGGCGGCAGCTGCAGGATCGGGATGACCTGCGTCTCGTCGGCCGGGATGAAGCGGCGCCGCACCGGCGGGGGCACCGGCGGCAGCGGCCGGGGCGCGGGCCGGACGACCGCGGGCGGGGGCGCCGCGGCCGCCGGGACCACCGGGCGCCGTCCGTCCGCCTGCACGCCGGGCCGGTCCCCGGTGCGGGGCGCGCCGGGCCCGCGGGGCCGGGACGGCGGCGGCACCGGGGGCATGGCGCGGCGGGCGGCCGGGGTGCCCGGCAGGCCTGAGCCCGGCGGCGGGGCGACCGGGTAGGGCGGTGGGGGCAGCGGCCGGGACCGGTCGCGCGCCGGCCGGGACTCCGCCGAGGGGGACCCCGCCTCGGGAGGCGGGGAGGACACGGCCGGGGGCACCGGCGGCAGCGGGCGCGCTCCCGGCTCCTGCACGGGGGTGTCCTCGTCGCTGCGGGGGTGACCGGTCACACCGGGCTCCGGCTGGGCGGCCACGCGGCGCCGGCGCCGTCGGGCAGCTCCTCCTCGGCCCGCCCGCGGCGGCGGAGGAAGAGGATCCCGCGGCGCAGGAACAGCAGCCCGAGCAGGACGGCGGCGCCGATGGTGATCGACAGCGAGATCGTCCCGTAGGCGGTGCTGCGGACCTGGATCGCGACGGCGTCGCCGAGCGGGCCGCCGTCGGGGGTGGTGAGGCTCGCGGTGACGGCGAAGCGGCCGGACTGGCGCACCTCGGTCGGGATCTCCAGCGTCGTGCGCTGCTCGGGGGCCAGTTCCTGCGGGCCGACGTCGCCGATGGTCAGGCCGACGTTGTCGCGGGTGCGCGCCTCGACCAGCACCCGCACGGCGAAGGGCAGGTCGTTCTGCACGGTGAGCACCAGCGGCGCGTCGCTGGAGGCCAGGCTGTAGGTGCCGTCGGCGGGGGCGACCAGCGTCACCCGCTCGCGCAGCCCGGCGAGGGTGTCGCGGACGTCCCCGGCGGCGGCGGTGAAGCCGGCCGGGTCGTCCCGCCAGGCCACCGAGGCGGCGCGGGCCAGCGCCGCGTCGTAGCCGGCGAGGACCGTGGCGGGCTCCCCGACGACGGCGCCGGCCAGGTCGTCGCGCAGCCCGGCCGCGGCGACCAGCCCGGCCACGCCGGCGGGGTCGAGGACCGCCGCGCCGGCCTGGTCCAGCGGCGTGCCGGCGTCGGCGACCGGGCCCGCGGACAGGTCGGTCAGCGACGCCGGGCGCAGCCCGGGCAGCGCGGTGCCGGTGATCATCGCGGCGACCGCTTCCGGGTCGGGGTCGACGTCGCGCGGCGGGGCGACCAGGACGCTCTGGCCCGCCGGGGTGGCCGGCGCCTGCTGCGAGACCAGCACCAGCTCGGCGACGTAGCGCTGCTCGGCCACCCGCGGCCCGCCCTCGGCGGTGTCGGCCGACCCGACGACGGACGACAGCCCGGCGTCGGCCACCAGCGCCTCGACCGGGCCGTCGGTGCCGGGCAGCGTGGTCCGCGCGGCCGCACCGCCTCCGGGGATGCCGAGCGCCGCGTCGCCGTCGCTCAGCGCGCTCGAGGCGACCACCACCTGCTCGATGCCGCCCTCCCGGAGGGTGGCGAGCGTGTCCGGGCGCAGCGCGCCACCGGCCGCCCAGGCCAGGTCGGTGCGCGGCGTCACCCCGAGGACGTCGGCCAGCAGCGCCGCCCCGGCCGGCCCGGGCGAGGCGTCGGCGACCACGCCGCCGGCCTCCGGGGTGTCGCCGTCGGCCCCCGGTGCGGCGCCGGGCAGCGCGCGGGTGAGCGTGGGCTCCAGGCCGGCGGCCTGCAGCGCGTCGGCGTCGACGTCGCCGTAGGGCAGCGCGACCACCGGGTGGTCGACGGCCACGGCGCGCAGCCGCTCCAGCCACGCGGCGGCGGCCTCGGTGCCGGTGCCGGCGTCCTCCTCGCCGTCGACGGCGTAGGGGCCCTCGGCCATGACGGAGAGCTCCTCCACCAGGGCGGGGTCCACCGCGAGGGTCACCGGGGCCAGCGGCGTGGCCTCGGGCGCACCGGGCGCGACGACGGCGGGCAGCCGCTCGACGACGGCCAGCGCGTGGTCGAGCCGGCCGCCGTCGGAGACCGCGTCGGCCAGCCCGTCGTCGACGAACCCGCCGGACGCGTCCCGGTGGCTGCGCTCGGCCAGCGGCCACAGCCAGGCGACGGCGGTGGTGGCGGCCGGCGGCGCGCTCTGCTGCACCACGTGGGTGCGGACCTCGCCCACGCGGCTCTGCTCGCCGTCGGGGGTGGTGCCGTTGACGTTGACCAGCAGGGGGAAGACGCCGTCGCGGTCCAGGGCCAGGTCGGCGGTGGTCGCGGTGACGGTGAACGGCACGGAGTCGCCGGGGGCGAGCGGGCCGGGCAGCGGCTGGAAGGGCGTGCTGGACGTGGTGGCCGGGTCCGGGTCGGCGTCGGCGGCCAGCAGGTCGGCGCGGGTGGTGACGGCCTGGCCGCGCTGCAGCCGGACGCCAAGGTCGGTCACCGTCTCGGTGCCCTCGTTGGTCAGCGTGCCGGCCAGGGTGACCGTCCCGCCGGGGGCGACGGTGCGCGGGTCGAGCCGGGTGAGGTCGACGGCCACCGGCCGCTCGGGGTCGGTCGCGGGCGCGGCCGGCGGCGCCGCGGCGGCCGGGGCCGCGTCCGGGACCAGGGCGGGGGCGGCGGCGAGCGGCAGGGCCAGCAGGGCGGCCGTCAGGACGCGGGTCACCGTCCTCCCGCGCCGGCCGGCCCCGGACCGGGGGGTGCTGTGCCTGGGGTGGACGTCGCGGTCCGGGTCACGCACTGTCGGCGAGCAGCGCGGGCGCCCGCTCGACCAGCGCCCGCTCGTCGGCGTAGGCCAGCCGGTCGGACAGCTCGTCGAGGGGGACCCAGGCGACCTCGGTCACCTCGACGTCGGCGTCGGACAGGGCGCCTCCGATGGCGCGCAGCAGGAAGTGGTGCACCGTCTTGTGCACGCGGCGGCCCTCGGCGACGAACCAGAAGTCGATGATCCCGAGCGGGGCGAGCACCTCGCCGATGATCCCGGTCTCCTCGGCGACCTCCCGGACGGCGGTGTCCTCGGGGGTCTCGCCCTCCTCGATGTGGCCCTTGGGCAGCGACCACAGCAGCCGGCCGCGGCGGTCGGTGCGGCCGATGAGCGCGGCGCGGGGGCCGGAGATGCCGTCGTCGGCGACCACGAGGCCCCCGGCGGAGGTCTCGTCGACCCGCCGCAGGCGGCGGCCGGGACGCCCGCGTCCGCCGGTGCCTGCCATGCCAGGAGGGTAGCGCGAGCCGCCGCACTACCCTGGCTCGTCGTGTCCGGGGAGCGTCAGAGTCGTCCGGCCGCGGTGGGGGTCCCGCCGGCGGTGCAGCAGGCCGTGCGCGAGCTGGTCGACGTCTCGCCCGTGCTGGTGGAGCTGGGGGAACGCTTCGCCGCGGCCGGGTTCGAGGCGCACCTCGTGGGCGGTTCGGTGCGCGACGCCCTGCTGGCCGCCGGCAGCGGCGCGCCGACGCCGCCCGGCGACCTCGACGTCACCACCGACGCCCGGCCCGAGCAGGTGCTGCGGCTGCTGCGCGGCTGGGCGGGTTCCACGTGGAACCAGGGCATCGCCTTCGGCACGCTGGGCGCCGAGGTCCGCGGCACCCGGCTGGAGATCACCACCTTCCGCGCCGACCGCTACGACCGGGAGTCCCGCAACCCCGAGGTGGCCTGGGGCGACTCGCTGGCCGACGACCTGGCCCGCCGCGACTTCACGGTCAACGCGATGGCGGTGTCCCTCGGCCCCGACCGCACGGTGACCGACCCGTTCGGCGGCCTCGGCGACCTGCTCGCCCGTCGGCTGCGCACCCCGGGCGCGGCGGCGGACTCCTTCGCCGACGACCCGCTGCGGATGCTGCGCGCGGTGCGCTTCGTCGCCCAGCTCGGGCTCACCCCGGACGACGACGTGGTCCGGGCGATGACCGACATGGCCGGCGAGCTGGCGCGGATCACCCCGGAGCGGGTGCAGGCGGAGCTGACCAAGACGCTGCTGCAGGACGCCCCCCGCGCGGCGCTGGAACTGTTCGTCTCCACCGGCCTGGCCGACGTCGTCCTGCCCGAGCTGCCCGCGCTGCGGATGGAGATCGACGAGCACCACCAGCACAAGGACGTCTACTCCCACTCGCTGACCGTGCTCGACCGGGCGATCGCGCTGGAGAAGGCCGACCCGGACGCGGGGTCGCCGGACCTGGTGCTGCGGCTGGCGGCGCTGCTGCACGACGTCGGCAAGCCCGCCACCCGCCGGCACGAGCCCCGCGGCCGGGTCTCCTTCCACCACCACGAGGTGGTCGGCGCGAAGCTGGTCCGCAAGCGGCTGACCGCGCTGCGCTACCCCAAGGACGTCGTCGAGGCGGTCGCCCGGCTGACCTTCCTGCACCTGCGGTTCCACGGCTACGGCCGCGGCGAGTGGACCGACTCCGCGGTGCGCCGCTACGTCACCGACGCCGGCGACCTGCTGTCCCGGCTGCACAAGCTGGTGCGCTCGGACTGCACCACCCGCAACCGGCGGCGGGCCGCCGCGCTCTCGGCCACCTACGACTCCCTCGAGCGGCGGATCGCCGAGCTGTCGGCGGCCGAGGACCTCGCGCGGGTGCGGCCCGACCTGGACGGCAACGCGATCATGGCGATCCTGGGCATCCCGCCGGGCCGCGAGGTCGGCGAGGCGTGGAAGCACCTCAAGGACCTCCGCCTGGAGCGCGGCCCGCTCGGGCCCGAGGAGGCCGAGGCCGAGCTGCGCGCCTGGTGGGCCGCCCGCTCCTGGACTCCCCCGCCCGGGTGACCGCTCCGCCCGCGCCCCTCCCCCCGCCCCGCGTCCGCCGGTAGGACGGACGGCCGGACCGCGGACGGGGGGACGGGTGCACGGGGGGACGCAGGACGGGCGCGCCGTGCGGGCGCCGTGGCCCCCGGAGTGGCCGTCGGAGTGGCCCCCGGAGCCGCCGCCGGGCGTCCCGGCGTCGCCCACCGGCCGCGTGCCGCGGTGGGTGCTGGACGAGGCGGCCGGCCGCCCCGTCGACCCGGCGCCGTGGCGCGCCCGGGAGGCCGGACCCCCGCCCCGGCGCCGCCGCTCCCCCGCCGTCCGCGGGGTGTTCGCCGTCGTGCTGGTGCTGGCGCTCGGCCTGGGCGCCGCGGTGCTCGCCGGGCCGCGCCCGTGGCCCTGGGAGTCCTCCCCCGACGCCGGCACGGCCGGGAGCCCCGGGGCCGCGGACCGGCCCACCCCCGGCCACGAGGCGGCGGGCTCCCCGCTCGGCACGCCGCCGCCGGCCCCGGCCGCCGGCACGTACGACTTCGTCGAGCACCAGGCCGACGGCGTCACGCCGGTCACCTGGGACCCGTGCCGCCCGGTCCACTGGGTCATGCGGCCCGACGGCGCACCGCCGGGCGCCGCCGGCCTGGTCGAGGAGGCGCTGACCCGGCTGTCGGCCGCCACCGGCCTCCGGTTCGTCGCCGACGGCACCACCGACGAGGGGTACACCGACGACCGGCCGGGCTTCCAGCCCGGCCGCTACGGCGACCGCTGGGCGCCGGTGCTGGTCAGCTGGGCCACCCCGGAGGAGGTGCCCGGCCTCGAGGGCACCGTGGCGGGCCTGGGCGGGAGCCAGGCGGTCGCCGCGCCCGGGGGGCCGTGGGTGTTCGTCACCGGCGCGGTGACCATCGACGCCGGCTGGGCCGGCGGCGCCGCGGGGTCCCCCGGGGGCCGGGCCGCGGTGCGCGCCGTCCTCGTGCACGAGTTCGGTCACGTGCTGGGCCTGGACCACGTCGACGACCCGGGCGAGCTGATGGCCCCGCGCAACGACGGGCAGGTGGAGCTCGGCCCCGGCGACCTCGCCGGCCTGGCGCAGCTGGGCCGCGGCCCCTGCGAGCCGGGCCTCTAGACCCGCTCCGGCGCCCCGCTGCGCCGCAGGAACGCGACGGCGGTCAGCCCGTAGACGGCCGCGACGGCGAGCAGCACCGGCACCGAGACGCCCGAGGGTGGCAGCACCAGCGCCGCGGCGACGAGCGCGGCGACGTAGGTGACGTTGACCAGGGTGTCGTAGACGGAGAACACCCGGCCGCGGACGTCGTCGTCGAGCACCTCCTGCAGCGTCGTGTCGACGCACACCTTCACGCCCTGGGCGACGAAGCCGAGCACGAACGCGCCTGCCACCACCCCCGGCGGCGCGAAGGTCAGCCCGAGCAGCGGCTGCAGCACCCCGCCGCCGACCAGGAGCAGCGCCGTCCACCGGCGGCGGCCCAGGCGGCGCACCGCGGCCGGGGTGACCAGCGCCGCGAGCAGCGTGCCCACCGCCCCGGCGCCGACCACCTGCCCCAGGCCGACCAGCCCGCCGGGGAACAGCGGTCCCGACCCCTCCGCCAGCGGGCCGCGGTAGAGCAGCAGCGACACCAGCGTCAGCACGCCGTAGCAGACCCGGTGCCCGGACACCGCCAGCAGCGCCGCCGTCGCCGGCGGGTGCGCGAGCACGTCCCGGACGCCGTCGGCCAGGCCGCACAGCACCTGCCTGGCCGAGAGCCGGGCCGAGCGGGTGGCGGTGTCGGGGCCGAGGTACGCCCGGCCGAAGCCCGCGACGGTCGCCGCGGCCGCGAGGTAGGGCAGCGCCGCGGACAGCGTCACGGCCGCGTAGCCGGCGTCCCCGGCCGGGGCCAGCTGCAGCAGGCCCACCGCGGCCGCCCCGCCGACGACGGTCGCCACCGCCCCCGAGGTCGTCGACAGCGCGTTGGCCGTCACCAGCACCCGCGCGTCGGCGGTGTGCGGCAGCCCGGCCGACAGCGCGGCCAGCACGAACCGGGTGAGGGAGAAGACGGCGAGCCCGGCGACGGCGAGGGGCAGGCCGGCCGCCCCGGTGACCACGAGGGCCGCGACGACGGCGACCAGGACCGCGCGCAGCACGCCGGCGTGCACCAGCACCTGCCGGCGGCTCCACCGGTCCAGCCAGACGCCGGCGAAGGGACCGAGCACCGAGTACGGCAGCAGCAGGACCGCGAACCCGGCCGCCACGGCGAGCGGGTCGGTGGCCCGCTGGGGGTTGAACAGCACGGTCCCGGCGAGCGAGGCCTGGAAGACGCCGTCACCGAACTGCGCGAGGAGCCGGGTGGCCAGCAGCCGCCGGAAGTCGTCCCGGCCGAGCAGGAGCCGCACGGTGGGAGCGGCCCGCGTCACCGGCTCACCCTACGGCGCGCTCTCGCCCTCCCCCGGGCGCGGGACTGTTGCACACTGGACGGGATGTCTCCGGCGCCCTCGTCACCCGAACCCGAGTCCGGCCCGCCCACCCGGCCGGCCACGGGCCGACGCCGCGCGGCCGTACCGCGGCTGTCCACCGGCACCCTCGACGACGTCGTCCCCGGTTCGCTGCTCGTGGCCATGCCCGGGCTCACCGACCCGAACTTCGCCGGCACCGTCGTCTACGTGCTCGACCACAACGACAGCGGCACCCTCGGCGTCGTCCTCGGCCGGCCCAGCCAGGTCGAGATCCGCGACGTGCTGCCCGGCTGGTGCGACCTCGCCGTCGAGCCGGGCGTCTTCCACGTCGGCGGCCCCTGCGAGACCGACACCGCGCTGTGCCTGGCCAACGCCCCCGG
Source organism: Geodermatophilus sp. SYSU D01045 (assembly GCF_054050295.1). Classification (NCBI taxonomy): domain Bacteria; kingdom Bacillati; phylum Actinomycetota; class Actinomycetes; order Geodermatophilales; family Geodermatophilaceae; genus Geodermatophilus; species Geodermatophilus sp. SYSU D01045. The sequence continues at coordinate 131,888 of NZ_JBJGZB010000007.1, read as the reverse complement.
CGCGGCCGGCGGGGGCGAGGGGCTGCGGCGGGTGGCCGGGGACGTCCACCTCGTCGACCTCGACGCCGACCCCGGCACCCTCGCGGGCGGCCTGTCCGGCCTGCGGGTGTTCGCCGGCTACGCGGGCTGGTCGCCGGGCCAGCTGGCCGCCGAGATCGCCGAGGGCGCCTGGGCGTGCGTCCCCGGCACCCCGGGCGACGTGCTCAGCGAGCTGTCCGGGCCGCAGCTGTGGCGCGCGGTCCTCGCCCGGCAGACCGGCCGCCTGGCGGTCCTGTCGACGGCACCGGCCGACCCCTCCGCGAACTGACACGCCGCGGGGGAGCGGTCGGGGGCGCGCGCTCCGGCGAGGTCTGGTAGGAATGACCCCGGAGGGGGCGGTCTGGGGAAGAGGCCGCCCCCTCTTCCTGTGCCCGGGCCCGGGTGACCTCGCCCCGGGTGCGGTGCTGGAACGGCCTCCCTGCAGGGGCCCGCGCCGAGCTCGCGAGGCGTGGGGAGGGGGCAGGGAGGTCCTCCCTCAGATGCCGACCGCCGCCGCGACCTCCGGGTGCGCCGCCGCGTCCACCGTCCGCCCGTCCTCCGGCAGGGCGATCGTCCGCGGCCCGTGGTCCGACAGCGTCACCGTGATCTCGGTGTCCTGCCCGGGCAGCGGGGTCACGTACTGCAGCAGCAGGCCGGTGGAGTCCTCCACGGTGACCGTCCAGCCGGCCTCCCCCGCGTAGACGGTGGCCAGCCGGCGGTCGACCGAGCGCTGGCCCTCCCAGGTGTGCTCCCCGCCGCGGAAGGCGGCGGCGTCGTCGGCCTCGGGGGCGCCCAGGTTGAGCACCACGGCCACGAGGACGTCGGTCAGCGGTACCGCGTCGGGCCCGGTCGCCAGCGCGCGGCTGACGAACGGGACGTCGGGCCGGCCGGCGGCGGCGAGGGCGTCCGGCAGCCCGGGGACGTCGCCGAACCAGATCCGGTCCCGGGTGAAGAACAGCGTGCGCGTGTCGTCGGGGCGCCCGTCGCCGTAGGTGGTCACCGCCTGCGCCCGGCCGGCGGAGCCGGCGAAGTCGACCTCGCCGCTGAGGCGCAGCAGGCCGCCGTCGCCGAAGGGCGCGGCGACCTCGACGTCGGCGCCGCCCTCCTCCGAGTCCTGCGCCAGCAGGCCGGCGAGCACCCCGGCCTCCTCGGCGGTCACCGGGTCACCGGGCTGCCGGTCGGCGGGGTCGTCCGAGCAGCCGGACAGCAGGACCGCCAGCAGGACCAGCGCGGACGCGAGCAGGCGGCGCGGCATGGCGGTCAGCGTAGGCAGCCGGCCGGCACCGGGCCCCCGACAGGCCGCAGGCCCGCCCCCGGGTCGGGGACGGGCCTGCGGTGGGTGTGCTGGGTGCCGCCGCGGATCAGCGCTCGACGTCGCCGCGGATGAAGGCCTCCACGGCGTCGCGGGCCTCGCTGTCGCTGTACTGCACCGGCGGGGACTTCATGAAGTACGACGACGCCGACAGGATCGGGCCGCCGATCCCGCGGTCCTTGGCGATCTTCGCCGCGCGGACGGCGTCGATGATGATGCCGGCCGAGTTCGGGGAGTCCCAGACCTCGAGCTTGTACTCCAGGTTCAGCGGGACGTCGCCGAACGCGCGGCCCTCCAGGCGGACGTAGGCCCACTTGCGGTCCGACAGCCACGGCACGTGGTCCGACGGGCCGATGTGCACGTTGTCGGTGCCCATGTCGCGGTCGACCTGGCTGGTGACGGCCTGGGTCTTGGAGATCTTCTTGGACTCCAGGCGCTCGCGCTCGAGCATGTTCTTGAAGTCCATGTTGCCGCCGACGTTGAGCTGCATCGTGCGGTCGAGCTGCACGCCGCGGTCCTCGAACAGCTTGGCCAGCACCCGGTGGGTGATGGTCGCGCCGACCTGGCTCTTGATGTCGTCGCCGACGATCGGGACGCCGGCGGCGGTGAACTTGTCCGCCCACTCCTTCGTCCCGGCGATGAAGACCGGCAGGGCGTTGACGAACGCGACGCCGGCGTCGAGGGCGGCCTGCGCGTAGAACTCGGCGGCCTGCTGCGAGCCCACCGGCAGGTAGCAGACGAGGACGTCGGCGCCGGACTCCCGCAGCGCCGCGACGACGTCGACCGGCTCCTCGTCGGACTCCTCGATCGTGGCCCGGTAGTACTTGCCCAGGCCGTCGAGGGTGGTGCCGCGCTGCACGGTGACGCCCAGCGGCGGCACGTCGGTGATCTTGATGGTGTTGTTCTCGCTGGCGACGATGGCCTCGGAGAGGTCACGGCCGACCTTCTTGGCGTCGACGTCGAACGCCGCGACGAACTGCACGTCGGAGACGTGGTAGTCGCCGAAGCGGACGTGCATCAGGCCCGGGACCGAGGTGGTCTCGTCGGCGTCGCGGTAGTAGTGCACCCCCTGAACCAGCGAGGCGGCGCAGTTGCCGACGCCCACGATGGCGACCTTGACAGCTCCCATGGGTTTCCCTTCTCCCTGGACCGGGTGGTCCGTGTCGCGGGACCGTTCCGGTCCTGGCGGTGGCTGCCGGTCGAGCTGGACAGCCGTGGTGCCTGTTGTGCGGTGTCGCTGGGGTGGGGTCCCGCCCGGGGGCGGCCTCACCCCTCGCTGGGCGGCGGGCGCTCACCGCCGGGCCCCGGACCGGGCTGGCGCCGCTCGCTGTCGATGAGCTCCGACAGCCAGCGCACCTCCCGGTCGACCGAGTCCAGGCCGTGGCGCTGCAGTTCCAGCGTGTAGCGGTCGAGCCGTTCGCGGGTCCGCGCCAGTGAGGACCGCAGGCCGTCCCGCTGCCGTTCGACCGTGCGGCGGCGCCCCTCGAGGATGCGCAGCCGCACGTCGGCGGCGGTGTGCCGGAAGAAGGCGAGGTGGACGCCGAAGAGCCTGCCGTCGTCGTACGCCTCGGGGCCGGCCTGGCTGACCAGCTCCGCGAAGCGCTCCTTGCCCTCCGCGGTGATCGTGTAGACCACCTTCCCGCGCCGGCCGGTGAGCGGCGGTGCGTCGGCCGGGAGCGGGGAGCGCCGGTCGGGCTCGTCGGTGGAGACGAACCCGGCGGCGTGCAACCGCTTCAGTGCGGGATACAGCGAGCCGTAGGAGATGCTGCGCAGCCCCCCGAGCACCTCCGCGAGCCGTTTGCGCAGCTCGTAGCCGTGCATGGGGGACTGCTGCAGCAGTCCGAGGATGGCGAACTCGAGCATCTCGCCCCCCGTCGGCCCCTGCCGTTCGATGTATCGAGACGATACATCGAGGGGTGAACCGGTGGGCAACCCGAGACCCTCCCCCGACCGGGGAGGCCGCGCACACACGGTGACGACGGGCCCGCCCGGTGACGGACCTGCGTACATTGACGGCCGTGCCCGGACGTCGCTCCGTCGTCGACTACTCGCTGCAGAGGCGGGCCGTCCTGGCGGACGTGCAGGCCGGCCGCACCGGGCTGTTCGAGGTCTGTGACGCGAGCCCCTACCTCTCCCGCGCGGCGAGGTACCACGGCGAGCAGACCGACGACCCGTGCCCGGTCTGCCGCCGCGAGCGCCTGACGCTGGTCAACTACGTCTACGGTGAGGGACTGGGCCACGTGTCCGGGCAGGCGAAGACCGAGGCGGAACTCGCCCGGATGGACGCCGCGCAGGAGGAGTTCTCCGTGTACACCGTCGAGGTGTGCCGGGGGTGCGGGTGGAACCACCTGGACTGCTCCTACGTGCTCGGGACCGAGCCCGAGCCGGGGCGGCAGCCGCGCCGGCGCCGCCGCGCTGCCACGGACTAGGACCGCCGGGCGGACGGTTGCACACCGGCGGACCCGTCCGTCACACCCGCCCCGGGAGGGCGGCGCGCCTGCGCGTCCTCCCTGGTCCCCACAGGTAACGACGCCACGCTGGGCCGGACCCGATCCGCCCACCGACACCCGAGGAGGGGCTGCCTGGTGCCTCCCCACGACGAGACCACGCCGGTCGGGCCGTCCGGCGGCCCGCCGCGGCGCCCGCCGTCCGCCCGCGCGGCCGGTGGCTCCGGATCCGCCGGCCGCGGTCGCACGACGGCCGCGCGGTCAGGGGGCTCCGGCGGCTCGCGTCCCGGCGGCTCCCGGCCCACCGGCTCGCGTCCCGCGGGCGGCAAGCCCGGCGGCAAGAAGGCGCGCACCAAGAAGCAGCGGCGGCGCCGCCGGCTGAAGGTGGCGCTCGGCACCCTGCTCGGCCTGCTGGTGCTGCTCGGCGTCTTCGTCGGCGTCGTCTACGCCACCACCGAGGTGCCCGACCCGAGCTCGGTGCAGCGGTCGCAGACCACGGTCGTCTACTACGCCGACGGCACCACCGAGATGGCCCGCCTCGGCGACACCAACCGGCGGGACGTCACGCTCGAGCAGGTCTCGGAGCCCGCGCGCAACGCGGTGCTCGCCGCGGAGAACCGGAACTTCTACTCCGACCCGGGGATCTCCTTCACCGGCATCGTCCGGGCGGCGTGGAACAACCTGACCGGCGGCTCGACCCAGGGTGGCTCGACGATCACGCAGCAGTACGTGAAGAACGCCATCCTGCAGAACTCCGACCAGACGTTCAGCCGCAAGTTCCAGGAGCTGTTCCTGGCGATCAAGCTGGACAACAACTACTCGAAGGACGACATCCTCGAGAACTACCTCAACACCATCTACTTCGGGCGCGGTGCCTGGGGGATCGAGGCGGCGGCCAACACCTTCTTCGGCGTGCCGGCGGCCCAGCTGACCCCGCAGCAGGGCGCGGTGCTCGCCGTCCAGATCCGCAGCCCCAGCTCCTACGACCCGGAGTCCAACCCGGAGGGCGCGCAGGACCGCTGGAACCTGGTCCTCGACGCGATGGTCGACGAGGGCTGGATGACCCAGGCCGACCGCGACGCGTCGGTCTACCCGCCGGTCCTGCCCAAGCAGCAGTCCTCGTCCCTGGGCACCCCGACCGGGCCCGAGGGCCTGGTCGTGTCGCAGGCGGTCGCCGAGCTGGAGGCGCGCGGCTACACCGAGGAGCAGATCCAGGCCGGCGGCCTGCGGATCACCACGACCGTCGACAAGGCCACCCAGGACGCCGCGCTGGCCGCGGTCCGCGACGTCATGGACGGCCAGCCGGACAACCTGCGGCAGGCCCTGGTCGCCGTCGACCCGGACACCGGCGGGGTGCGCGCCTACTACGGCGGTGAGGTCGGCGCCGGCGTGGACGCGGTGGACTACGCGCAGGCCCGCCGCCAGCCCGGCTCGTCCATGAAGCCGTACGTGCTGGCCACCGCGCTCGACCAGGGCATCAGCGTCACCTCGCGCCGGGACGGCAGCTCCCCGCAGACCTTCCCCGACCGCGAGGCCCCGGTGCGCAACTCCGGCGGCGCCTCGTGCCCGGCCTGCACCCTCGTCGAGGCGATGACCCGCTCGCTGAACACGACCTTCTACGGGCTGGCCTACGAGGTGGGCCCGGAGAACGTCCGCGAGACGGCGCTGGCCGCGACCGGCATGCCGGAGACGTGGCCGGCCACCGGCGTCAGCCAGCTCGACGACAAGACGACGCTCGCCTCCCCCGAGTCGGGCGTCACCGGCTCCTCGATCGGCATCGGCGAGTACGAGATGCGCCCGATCGACCAGGCCGTCGGCTTCGCCACCCTCGCCAGCGGGGGCGTGCGGCACGACGCGCACTTCGTCAGCCGGGTCACCGACAGCGCGGGCGGCGTGCTGCTGGACAACGGCGCCCCGGCCGGTGAGCGGGTCATGGGCGAGGACGTCGCCAACGACACCACCTTCGCGCTCGAGGGCGTCGCCCAGCACTCGCGCCGGGCACTCGACGACGGCCGCGAGGTGGCCGCCAAGACCGGCACCCAGGGCATCGACGCCGACGACAACTCCGACGCCTGGATGGTCGGCTACACCCCGTCGCTGTCGACGGCGGTGTGGATGGGCACCGACGGCTACCAGCCGATCCGCAACGCCGACGGCGCGATCATCTACGGCTCCGGCCTGCCGGGCGCCATCTGGCAGGAGTTCATGGACACCGTGCTGGCCGGCACCCCGGAGGAGGACCTGCCGAACCGGCCGGTCATCCGCGGGGACACGGGCGAGGGCGTCCCGGCACCGGAGACCCAGGCGGCGCCGACGACGCAGTCCGCGCCGACGACGCAGTCCGCGCCGACGACGCAGCCGACGCCGACCACCCCGGCCACCCCCACGGAGACCGCGCCGACCGAGACCGTGCAGCCGCCGGACGACGGCACGACCGAGGAGGAGCCGAACGACCCGAACACGCCGGGGCCGGTCCTCCCGCCTCCCGCCGGGGGCAGCAACCCCGGGGCGCCGACGACCCAGCCCGGGCAGCCGGCACCCACCACCACCCAGCCGCAGCTGACCGGCTGACCCGCCCGGCAGACTGACCGGGTGAGCTCCTCCCCCACGGGCCCGTCCGCCCCGGCCGACCAGCCGGCGGACGGGCCCGCGGCGTCTCCGGCGTCTGCGCCCCCGACGGCGGTCCCCCCGGGGCGTCCCGACCGGGTGGTGCCCACGTGGTCGGACCCGGTCGCCGCGCAGGCGAGCGAGGCCGCCGGCGGGCCGTGGGGGCGGCACGCGGTCACCGGCCGGGCGCTGTTCTGGACGCCGCTGCGGATCTGCCTCCTCTACGCCACCGTGGTCCTGGCGGCCGCGTGGCTGAAGCAGGCGCCGTGCGCGGACGGCAACTGGGCCGGGTCGGTGCAGTACACCCACTTCTGCTACTCCGACACCGTCCCGCTGTTCACGCTGCACGGCCTGGACACCGGCGCGCTCCCCTACCTCGACTCGGCCGTCGAGTACCCGGTGCTCACCGGCGCGTTCACGGCACTGGCCGCGCTGCTCGGCCGGACCTACGGCGACCTCGCGACGGCGGCCGGCCTGCTGCCGCAGGTCCCGCCCGTGCAGGCCTACTACGTGGCGACCTGCCTGCTGCTCACGCTGTGCGCGTTCCTCCTCGTCCGGGAGGTGCTGGCGCTGGCCGGGCACCGGCCGTGGGACGCGGCGATGGTCGGCCTGTCCCCCCTGCTGTTCGTGCACGCCTTCACCAACTGGGACCTGTTCGCCGTCGCGCTGGCCACCGGCGGGCTGTGGGCGTGGGCACGGAACCGGCCGGCGCTCGCCGGCGTGCTGCTCGGCCTCGGCGTCGCCGCGAAGTTCTACCCCCTGCTGCTGCTCGGGGCGCTGTTCCTGCTGTGCCTGCGGGCCGGGCGGCTGCGCGAGTGGCTGCGCGCCGCCGTCGCCGCGGTGGCCGCCTGGCTGGCCGTCGACGTGCCGGTGGCGCTGCTCGCGCCGGAGAACTGGTCGCTGTTCTTCCGGCTCAACACCGCCCGCCCGGCCGACCCCGACAGCGTGTGGAACGTCCTGATCACCGCCTCCGACGGGCGGTTCCTCGACGGCCCGCTGCCCGAGGGGACGGCGCCGGTGGTGCTCAACACCGTCGTCGCGGGCTGCGTGCTGCTGGTCTGCGCCGGCCTGGGCTGGCTGGTGCTGCGCGCCCCGGTGCGGCCGCGCGTGGCCCAGGTCGCGTTCCTGCTGGTCGCGGCGTTCCTGCTGGTCACCAAGGTGTGGAGCCCGCAGTACTCGCTGTGGCTGCTGCCGCTGGCGGTCCTGGCCCGGCCGCGCTGGCGCTCGCTGCTGCTCTGGCAGGCGAGCGAGGCGGTGCTCTGGGTGGTGCGGATGCTCTGGTACCTCGGCACCGAGGACCGCGGCGTCGGCGTCGAGTGGTTCTTCCTCGCGGTGACCGCGCGCGACCTCGCCGTCGTCGTGCTCATGGGCCTGGTCGTGCGCGACGTGCTGCACCCCGACGCCGACGTCGTCCGCACCAGCTGGCCCGGTGTCGACGACCCGGCCGGCGGCCCGCTGGACGGCGCCCCCGACCGGCTCACCCTGCGCCGGCGGGTCGCGGCATAGGAGGTGATCCGCACGTCCCGGGCGTCCGGGCGTGCGGATCGCCTCCTACGCCCCCCGCAGCGCCGCGCGGACGAGCGCGACCTCCTCGGCGTGCGCGGCGGCGTCCCCGGGCGTCTCCAGGACGACGGGGCAGTCGGCGGCGCGCGCCACCTCGAGCAGGAGCTCCAGGGGGATCTCCCCGGCGGTCAGCGGCGCGTGCCGGTCGCGGCCGGAGCCGTGCGGGTCGCGGCTGTTGTTGAGGTGCACGAGGTCGAGCCGGCCGGTGACCGCGCGGACGTCGTCGACCGCGGTGGCGAGGTCCCAGCCGGCGGCCCAGGCGTGGCAGGTGTCGAGGACGAAGCCCGCGCCGAACTCCCCGACGGCGTCCCACAGCCGGGCCACCGCACCGAGCTCGCGGGCCATCGCGTTGTCCCCGCCGGCGGTGTTCTCGATGAGCAGCGGCAGCGGGAACCCGCCGTCCTCGGCCTGGCGGACGAAGGTCTTGCGCCAGTTGTCGAAGCCGGCGGCCGGGTCCTCCTTGGCCAGCACGTGCCCGCCGTGCACCACCATCCCGCGGGCGCCGATCGCCGCCGCCGCCCGCGCCTGCACCGTCAGGTTCTTGCGGCTCGGGATGCGGATGCGGTTGTTGGTCGAGGCCACGTTGAGCACGTACGGCGCGTGCACGAAGACGGCGACGTCGGAGGCCAGCAGGTCCTCGGCGTCCGGGCGCGGCGGCGGCGCCTTCCAGCCCTGCGGGTCGCCGAGGAAGACCTGCACGCCGTCGGCGTCCATCTCCGCGGCCCGGGCCAGCGGCCCGCCCGCGTCCAGCTCGTTGTCCTCGGTCAGGCCGGGGCCGACGTGTACGCCGATCGGGTGCTCTGCCACCCCGGCGACAGTAGTTCCGCCCCGGACGGGAACCCACCCGTATCGCGCAGGTCACGTGCTCGTTGGGGACCGTGACGGCGGACACGCGCCGGCGGTGGCGTGCGCCACGACACGGGCACGCAGACGGAGGGGACGCAGGGGATGACGACGGGGACGGCGACCACCGGCACGGTGCGGCGGGCCGCGCGGCGGTTCCTCGCCGCGCTCGCGCTCGTGGTGGCCGCCGTCCTGGGCGGTGCGGTCCTGCTGCCGCCCGCCGCGAGCGCCGCCCCGTCGGCCACCGTCGACATCCGCGACCTCACCCCGCCGCTGGTCTCGGTCGACCCCGGCGGCACGGTCACCTTCACCAACCGGATCGAGCCCAAGACGGTGCGGGTCGGCGGCGCCGGGCTGCTGCCCTCGCTGGTCACCGCGCAGGTGTTCACCGACGTCACGCTCGGCCTGCCCTCGGGTCCCAAGCCGCTGCCGAAGGACGCGAGCGTCACCGAGCGCTTCGCCAGCACGTGCCTGACCTGCACGATCACCTACACGTACCGGGTCGTCGTCCCGAACACCTCGATCGTCGGGAGCGTGCTGACCACCGTCACCACCCGGGCGCTGAGCACGCTGCCGCAGATCCAGCCGGTCACCTACGACGGCCGGCAGACGACGGTGCAGATCGGCGTCCCGACGCCGTTCCTCGTCAACACGCTGCTGCCGCTGCCGGACCTGCCCTCGGCGAACCTGCCGCAGCTGCCGACCGTCGACGTCCCGCTGCCCTCCCTGCCGTCGCTGCCCGCACCGGTGCCCACCACCCCGGAGGCGCCGCAGGCCCCGGCCACCGCCCCGGACGTCCCCGCGGCCGCGCAGGGGATCGACGGCGACGCCTACTCCTACGACCTCGGCGGCGGCGCGGCGCGGATGGCGCCCTCCGGCGGCGGGTCCGCGGCCTTCGACCCGTCGCGGCTGCCCGGGGCCGGCTCCCCCTCCGGTGCCGCGTCCGGCCCCGGCGGGGGCGGCACGGACGGCTCCGGCGGGGTCGCGGGCAGCTACGACGGCGCCGCGGTGCCGGTCTCCGGCGGGCTCGGCGGGCTCGACGGCGGCGCGCTGGAGGAGGAGAGCAGCACGGTGAGCGCCGACGGCGCCTCCCCCGGCCCGGCCCTGCCGTTCGCCGCGCTGGTCGCCGTCGTCGCGCTGGCCGGCAGCACCGCCGCGCTGGTCCGCACCTCCCGGGCGGCCCGCTCCCGCTGACCCCGGCGGGAGCCGGCGGGCGCGCTGGTACCCTCGGGGGGCGCGTCCCGCGTGCCGTCCGAGGCAGGCAGGGCGCGCGACGCGTGTACGACCCTCCTGCTGCAGACGTCCTGCAGCCGCCACAGACCAGAGGAGGTGGGGTTCTCCGTGCGTCACTACGAACTGATGGTCATCCTCGACCCCGACCTGGAGGAGCGCACGATCGCTCCCTCCCTCGACCGGTTCCTGACCGTCGTCACCAGCAGCGGTGGCACCGTCAAGACCGAGATCTGGGGCCGGCGCCGCCTGGCCTACGAGATCGAGAAGCACGTCGAGGGCATCTACGCCGTCGTCGACATCCAGGCCGAGCCCGCCGCGGTCGCCGAGCTCGACCGTCAGCTCAACCTGAACGAGTCGGTCCTGCGGACCAAGCTGATCCGGCCCGAGGTCCACTGACCATGGCCGGCGAGACCGTCATCACCGTCATCGGCAACCTGACCTCCGACCCGGAGCTGCGGTTCACGCCGTCGGGGGCCGCGGTCGCCAACTTCACGGTCGCCTCGACGCCGCGCACCTTCGACCGGCAGTCGCAGGAGTGGAAGGACGGCGAGGCGCTGTTCCTCCGCTGCAACGTCTGGCGGCAGGCGGCCGAGAACGTGGCCGAGTCCCTCACCCGCGGCTCGCGGGTCATCGTCTCGGGGCGCCTCAAGCAGCGCTCGTTCGAGACCAAGGAGGGCGAGAAGCGCACCGTCGTCGAGCTCGAGGTCGACGAGATCGGTCCCTCGCTGCGCTACGCCACCGCGAAGGTCACCCGGGCCTCGCGCGGTGAGGGTGGCGGCGGCGGTGGCGGTTTCGGCGGCGGCGGTGGCGGCGGTTTCGGCGGCGGCGCGAGCGACCCGTGGTCGACGCCCGCCGGCCCGTCCGACGAGCCGCCCTTCTGAGAAGGACCCCCTCGCCCCCACGCCTCGCTCCGCTCGGCGCGGGCCCCTGCGAGGGGGCCGGTCCACCACCTCACCACGCTCTAGCCGTACCTGGAGAACCCAGTGCCCAAGCCCCCTGTGCGCAAGCCCAAGAAGAAGGTCTGCCAGTTCTGCAAGGACAAGGCGACCTACATCGACTACAAGGACACGACGCTGCTGCGGAAGTTCATCTCCGACCGCGGCAAGATCCGTGCCCGCCGCGTGAGCGGCAACTGCAGCCAGCACCAGCGGGACGTCGCCACGGCCGTCAAGAACAGCCGTGAGATGGCCCTGCTGCCCTACACCTCGACGGCGCGCTGACCATGAGCACGATGAAGCTGATCCTGACGCAGGAGGTCACCGGTCTCGGGTCCTCCGGTGACACCGTCGAGGTCAAGGGCGGCTACGGCCGCAACTACCTCCTGCCCCGCGGCCTGGCCATCGTCGCCACCCGCGGTGCCGAGAAGCAGGTCGAGTCGCTGCGCCGGGCGCGTGCCGCCCGCGACGTGCGGTCGCTCGAGGAGGCCCAGGCCGTGGCCGGGCGCCTGTCCGGCCTGACCGTCCGGGTGCCCGCCCGCGCCGGCGACGGCGGCCGCCTGTTCGGCCGCGTCACCACCGCCGACGTCGCCGCGGCCGTCACGGCCGCCGGCGGCCCGGAGCTGGACCGCCGCCGCATCGAGCTGCCGAGCAGCATCAAGACCACCGGCAAGCACACCGTCACCGTGCGGGTGCACCCGGAGGTCACGACGACCCTCCCCATCGAGGTCGTCGCCGGCTGAGGACGCCGCAGCACCGCCCGCGGGGGGCGTCGGACAACCGTCCGGCGCCCCTCGCGGCGTCTCCGGGCCGTGCCCGCCCTCCCGGGACCCCGGGGTCCCGGACGGCGGCAGGGAGGCCGCGGACACCGCGGACGGCGGCCGTCGTGGCCGGGCCCCGGTGCCGGCGGGCGCCTGTGACGGCTGCGCCGGGCGGGACGACACGACACGCCCGGAGCCCCCGGCGCGCCGACTTTCTCGTGTCCACAGCCGGTGGGTGGCCGGGACGCAGGTGACGCCCGCGAGACCGCGGCACGACTGGCCGGTGTCCTCCCCGTCTCCACATGTCGACTCCGGCTGTCCACCGACTTGTCCACAAGTTGTGCAGAACGCGGCCCACACGGGTGTTGGACGGGTCCGTCCCCGCTTCCTAACGTCGTCTCCTGCGCCGGACCACCACGAACTGTCGGTGGCTCCGGGTAGTGATGTCCTCGAACGCGTGTTCGAGTGGCACGCGAGGCGTCCTGGTGCTTCCCCCACCGGGCCCCGGCCGGGCGGCCGGGGTCTGTACGCGCGCGCGTGCCCACGAGGAGAGGGAGGTACCCAGGTGGCGGTGGCCGACGACTTCAGCCGGCCGCAGGCGACGGCGCCGGAGTACGACCGGCAGCCGCCGCAGGACGTCGCGGCCGAGCAGTCGGTGCTGGGCGGCATGCTGATGAGCAAGGACGCCATCGCCGACGTCGTGGAGCAGCTGACCGGCAACGACTTCTACCGGCCGGCGCACCAGGTGATCTACGACTGCATCCTCGATCTCTACGGCCGGGGTGAGCCGGCCGACGCGATCACCGTCGCCGCGGAGCTCAACCGCACCGACCAGCTGTCCAAGATGGGCGGCGCGGTGTACCTGCACACGCTCATCGCCTCGACGCCGACGGCGGCCAACGCCGGCTACTACGCCCAGATCGTCGCCGAGCAGGCCACCCTGCGCCGCCTGGTGGAGGCCGGCACCCGCGTCGTGCAGCTGGGCTACGGCGCGGCCGGCGGGCGGGGCGACGTCGACGACATCGTCGACCGGGCGCAGCAGGAGATCTACGAGGTCACCGAGAAGCGGATGAGCGAGGACTACTCGCGCCTCGAGGACGTCCTGCAGCCCACGATGGACGAGCTCGACGCCATCGCCTCCCGTGGCGGCACCGCCCGCGGCGTGCCCACCGGCATCCGCGACCTCGACGAGCTGACCAACGGCCTGCAGGCCGGGCAGATGGTCGTCATCGCCGCCCGTCCCGGTGTGGGCAAGTCGACCCTCGGGCTGGACATCGCGCGGTCGGCCACGGTCAAGCACCACATGCCGGCCGTCATCTTCTCGCTCGAGATGAGCAAGCACGAGATCACCATGCGTCTGCTGTCGGCCGAGGCGAAGGTGCCGCTGCACCACATGCGCGCCGGCACGCTGTCCGACGAGGACTGGTCGAAGCTGGCCCGCCGGATGGGCGAGGTGGCCGACGCCCCGCTCTACATCGACGACTCGCCGAACATGACCATGATGGAGATCCGGGCCAAGGCGCGGCGGCTCAAGCAGCGCAACGACCTCAAGCTCGTGGTCATCGACTACCTCCAGCTCATGACGTCGGGCAAGCGCGTCGAGAGCCGCCAGCAGGAGGTCTCGGAGTTCTCCCGGGCGCTGAAGCTGCTGGCCAAGGAGCTCGAGGTCCCGGTCATCGCGATGTCGCAGCTCAACCGTGGGTCCGAGCAGCGTCAGGACAAGAAGCCGATGCTGTCGGACCTCCGCGAGTCCGGCTCGATCGAGCAGGACGCCGACATGGTCATGATGATCCACCGCGAGGACATGTACGAGAAGGAGAGCCCGCGGGCCGGCGAGGCCGACATCATGCTGGTCAAGCACCGCAACGGCCCGACGGCGAACGTCACCGTCGCCTTCCAGGGCCACTACAGCCGCTTCGTCGACATGGCCAACTGAGCATGGCCAACTGAGTCGGCACAGCCGACCGACCGGCCGCACCGACGCGCACGAGGGCCCGGGACCGTCACGGTCCCGGGCCCTCGTGCGTCCGCGGTGTTCCACGTGGATCACCGAGCGCGACGTTGCAACGACGCACCGTCGCACTGCAACGTCGTGACCCCGGTCGCGCCCGCTCGTTGGTCCGGGCCGAGCACCGCCGAGCCCGGCCGTGTCCTCGATCGACCGCTTCCCGTCGAGAGGCCATCGCGTGACGACCCTGCCCGAGCATCCCCGCACCGACGCGCCCGCGCCCACGCACAGCCGCCGCCGTTTCCTCACCTACCTCGTCGCCGCGCCGACGCTCGCCGTCGCGGCGCAGGTCGTCGCCGACGTGGCCGGCCCGGCCACCGCGCAGGCGCTGCCGTCGCTGCCCGCGCCGGCCGAGCTCCTCGACCTCGGTGACGTGCTGATCCTCGCCGGGAAGCCCACCGAGGACCTCATCGTCGTCACCGTCGACGAGCGGGGCCGGGTCGGCCTGGCCCTCCCCCGCGCCGAGGTCGGCCAGGGCATCACCACCGCCGTCGCCATGCTGCTGGCCGACGAGCTCGACGTGCCGCTGGACCGCGTCGACGTCACCCTCGCCGACGCCCGCCCCGAGCTCGTGTTCAACCAGCTCACCGGCGGCTCCAACACCATCCGCAGCGTCTACGGCCCGGTCCGGCGGGCGGCCGCGGTCGCCCGCGCCCGGCTGCTGGCCGCCGCGGCCCTCCGCTGGGGCACCACCCCGGCCTCGCTCACCGTCACCGACGGCGTGGTCAGCGGCCCCGGCGGGCGGACCGCCACGTACGGCGAGCTGTCCGCCGCCGCGGCCGACCGGACGCTCGCCGTCGCGCTCGCCGCGCCCAAGCCGGCCGCGGCCCAGCGGGTGGTCGGCACGCCCACCAGCCGCACCGACGCCCGCGCGATGGTGACCGGCCGGCAGCGCTACACCCTCGACCTCGACGTCGTCCCCGGCGCGCTGCCGACCATGCTGCGCCGCCCGCCCTCGATCAACGGCACCGTCCGGTCGCTGGACAACGAGGCCGAGGTCCGGGCCATGCCGGGCGTCGTCGACGTCGCCGTGGTGCAGACCGGGGTCGCCGTCCTCGCCGAGACCTTCGGCCAGGCCCGCGACGCCGTCGCGGCCGTGCGCGCCACCTGGGGGCCGGGCACGGTCGACGACGAGGACGACGAGTCGATCCGGCGGAAGCTGCGCGCGGTCACCCCGCCGCCACTGGCGCCCGGCCTGCTGGTGCGGACGGTGGACGCGGAGTTCGACTTCGCCTTCGTCAGCCACGCGCCGCTGGAGCCCAACTGCGCCATCGCCCACGTGACCGCGGACCGGGCGGAGATCTGGTCGCCGCTGAAGTCGCCGATCGTCGCGCAGGAGGCCATCGCCGCCGAGCTCGGCCTGCCGGTGTCCCGGGTGACCGTGCACGTCGTCCAGGGCGGCGGCTCGTTCGGCCGGCGCCTGTTCTCCGACGCCGCCCTGGAGGCCGCGCGGGTCTCGAAGGCCACCGGGCGGCCGGTCAAGCTGCTGTGGTCGCGGATCGACGACATGCGCCACGGCCGCGCCCGCGCCGCCAGCCACCACCGCATCCGGGCCACGCACGCCGCCGGGGACGTGCTCACCTTCGAGCACCGCGTGGCCAGCGTGGAGACCGACTTCGGGCACGGCCTCGGCGAGATCCTCACGTCGGTGGCCGCGGAGCTGCCGGTGGGCGGGAACCTCTCGTTCGCGCAGACGGTCTTCGCCACCACCGTGCACTCGCCGTACCACTTCGGCGTCACCACGCAGACGCTGGCCGAGGTGCCGCTGCGGATGCACACCGGCAGCTGGCGCTCGGTCTACTCGGCGAACACCCGCGGGGCCGAGGAGGTCGTCGTCGACGAGCTCGCCGCGGCCACCGGCCGGGACCCGGCCGAGTTCCGCCGCCGCTTCCTCAAGGAGGACCGCCACCGCACGGTGCTCGACACGGTCGTCCGGGAGGGCCAGTGGGGGCGCCGGATGCCGCGCGGCCGGGCGCAGGGCCTCGGCTTCCACGCCGAGTACAAGGGCTGCACCGCCTGCCTGGTCGAGATCGACGCGCGGGACCCGCAGCGCCCGCGGGTCACCCGGGCGACCATCGCCGTCGACGTCGGGAAGGCGGTCAACCCGCGCGGGCTCGAGGCGCAGATGCTCGGCGGCCTCACCGACGCCATCGGCACCACGCTGCGCGCCGGCCTGCACGTCGTCGACGGGCTGCCGCTCGAGGGCAGCTACAGCCAGTTCCACTACACCCGGCAGGCCGACTCACCGCCCGACGTCCGCGTGTTCGTCGTCGACAGCAGCGACGAGCCCGGCGGCGCCGGCGAGCTCGGCGTCCCGGCCGCGGTCGGCGCCGTCGCCAACGCCTACGCCCGCGCGACCGGGACGAAGCCGCGGTCGTTCCCCCTCGTCTTCCCCGTCGACTTCGAGCCCTTCCCCCGCTGAGGAGCGCCCCGTGCCCACCTACACCTTCCGGCTCAACGGCGAGACCGTCACCGTCGACGCCCCCGCCGACCTGCCCCTGCTCTGGGCGCTGCGCGACAGACTCGGCGTCACCGGGCCCAAGTACGGCTGCGGCATCGACGTCTGCAAGGCCTGCACCAGCCACCTCGACGGCGAGGCGATCCGCCCGTGCGTCACCCCGACGGCGGAGGCCGCCGGCCGCGAGGTCACCACCATCGAGGGCCTGGCCGACGGCGACCGGCTGCACCCGGTCCAGGAGGCGTGGCTCGAGCAGGACGTCGCGCAGTGCGGCTACTGCCAGCCCGGGCAGATCATGGCGGCGGTCGCGCTGCTGCGCCGGACCTCGGACCCCACCGACGAGGAGATCGACGAGATCCAGAACGTCTGCCGGTGCGGCACGTACGTCCGCATCCGCGAGGCGATCAAGGCCGCGGCCGCCCGCCTGTGATCGCTCCGTCCGGGGGCCGGGAGGGCGTCCTCCCGGCCCCCGGACGGGGCAGGACCGGCCTGACCTGCGGTTGTGGATGATCATCTTGTGATCCGAGTCACCGCAGACTAGGAAGAGGCGCCCCCTTCCCCCCACCTGGAGACGCCTTGCAGCAACGACGCTGGCACCGCGCGACGACGTCGATCGTCGGCGCGCTGGCCTTCACGGCCGCCCTCTCGGTCACCGCGACCCCCGCGCTGGCCGACCCGCAGAAGGCCGAGCCGGTCTCGGTCTTCCCCTCCGACACCCTCACCGTCCGCGACCCCGCCCAGTTGACCGGCCGGCGGGTGGACCTGCCGACGGCGGACTGCGGCGCCCCGATCAGCTGCGGCCTGGTCCAGCAGCTCAACCGGCTCGACGGCTTCGACCTCGACCCGCGGCTGGCGATCCGCTTCAGCAAGCCGGTCGACGCCGCGACGGCCGCCGCGCGGATCACGATCCAGGAGGACCGCGGCGGCTGGCGGACCGGCGTCGACCGCGTCGTCTGGGACCCGGCCACCAACACGCTGTACGCCCACCCGGCACAGCAGCTCGCGCCCGGCACGACCTACCGGGTCGAGGTGCAGGGCGGCCCGACCATCAAGGCCACCCGGGACACCTTCACCACCCTGTCGGCCACCGACGGCCTGCAGGACCTGCAGCGGCAGATCGACAGCGGCAGCGCCTTCACCGCGCTGGACATCACCCCGGGTCTGCACACCGACGGGGCCTTCCCCGTCGCCGGCACCCGGGTCGCCCTCGCCCAGGACACCGGTCCCACCAACTCGGCGGCGGTGACGCAGCCGGTGACCGCACTGCTGCCCGGCGGTGCCACGCTGGCGTTCGGCTCGTACCAGGCGCCCAACTGGCTGCGCCCGGACGTGACGATCGAGCAGACGCCCACGCGCGACGCGGGGCCGGCGCCGGTCAGCGCTGCGACGCTGCCCTTCGTCGCCGTGCTGCCCCCTGGCACCGCGCCGGCCGGCGGCTGGCCGGTGGCGGTCTTCGGGCACGGCTTCACCGGCTCGGACGCCAACGTCCTCGCCGCGGCGGTCACCAACGCCCAGCGCGGCATCGCCACCATCGGTACCAACGTGGTCGGCCACGGTCTCGGGCCCGACGGTGAGTGGGTCATCACCACCGCCGCCGGCGAGCGGCGCCTGCCCAGCTACGGCCGTGGTGTCGACCAGCAGGACGAGGACGTCCTGATCGGTTCGACCGAGGGATCGTCGGCGACCGGCGCGTCCGCCGCGGTCTCCTCCCGTGACGCCCTGCGCCAGACGGCGGCCGACATCATGACGTTGGTCCGCTCGGTGGGCGGCACGGACGTCGACGGTGACGGGACGGCGGACCTCTCCGGCCGGGACGTGACGTACTTCGGCCAGAGCTTCGGCGGCATCTACGGCACCATGCTCACCGGGGCCGACCCGGCGGTGACCCGCTCGGTGCTCAACGTGCCCGGCGGACCGATCACCGAGATCTCGCGGCTCTCCCCGTCGTTCCGGGGCCTGACCGCGCAGGCGCTGGGTGCGGTCGGACTGCTCAACGGCGGCGTCGGCGGCTTCACCGAGCAGATGCCGCTGCGCGGCGAGGGCCCCGTGACCCTGACCGTGCAGGGTGCGGCGGCCATCCAGGAGTACCTGGCCCGGTCCACGTGGCTCGCCCGTCCGGGCAGCCCGGAGACCTTCGCGCCGCTCATCGACCCGCAGCGGGTGCTGGTCCAGGTCGCCTTCGGTGACCGGACGGTGCCCAACCCGACGTCGTACACGCTCGTCGACGCCGGGCACCTGTGGTCGCGGACCAGCCTCTACCGCAACGACCGGACGACCAACGCGGCGAACAACCCGCACTCGTTCCTGTTGCAGCCGAGCATCCCGGCGGCACTGCAGGGGCAGACGCAGGTAGCGGCCTTCCTGGGCCGGGGTGAGGTCGTCGATCCCGACGCTGCGGGCGACGTGTGGGAGGTCCCGGTCGCCGACCCGAGGGTCCTGCTCCCGCTCAACTCCTGACGGTCGGCTGACACACGAGGGGCCCGGGACGCCGTCGCGTCCCGGGCCCCTCTGCGTGCGCGGTGGATCAGGCGGCCGCGGCGGCCATCGCGGCCTGCTCGCGGAGCAGCGCCCGCCGGACCCGCGGCTTGCCGGTCGTCATCTTCCACAGCTTGCCGAGCTGCGAGGGCAGGTTGCGGGCGGTGGTGTTCTGCAGCCAGCCGTTCGGCAGCGACAGCCGGATGATCTTGTGCCAGGCCGAGCCGACCTGCTGCGGCAGCGGCGCGGTGTGGTAGTTGAGGCCGTAGCGGTCGAACAGGTCGCGGATCTTCGGGGCGATCTCGGCGTACCGGTTGCTCGGCAGGTCCGGGAACAGGTGGTGCTCGATCTGGTGGGACAGGTTCCCGGTCAGGATGTGCATCGCCTTGGAGCCGGAGATGTTGGCCGAGCCGAGCATCTGGCGCAGGTACCACTCGCCGCGGGTCTCGCCGTCGATCGACTTCTTCTCGAAGGTCTCGACGCCCTCGGGGAAGTGACCGCAGAGGATGACCGAGTTCGACCACAGGTTCCGCACGATGTTGGCGGTGAAGTTGGCCGCCAGCGTGGCGACGAAGTTCGGGCCCGACAGCAGCGGGTGGATCAGGTAGTCCTTGCGGACCTGCCGGCCGATCTTGACCAGCACCTGCTTGGCGCGCCGGCGGAAGTCCGGGTCGCCGGTCTGCTTCTTGGCGATGACCGCGCCGAGCTCGAGGTCGTAGGCGGCGATCCCGTACTCGAAGAAGCAGGCGTTGACGAAGCTCCACAGCGGCTGGCCGAGGTACATCGGCACCCACGGCTGGTCCTCGTCGACGCGCATGATGCCGTAGCCGAGGTCGTTGTCCTTGCCGATCACGTTCGTGTACGTGTGGTGCAGCTCGTTGTGCGAGTGCTTCCACTGCTCGGCCGGGCTGGCCATGTCCCACTCCCACGTCGTGGAGTGGATCTTCGGGTCGCGCATCCAGTCCCACTGCCCGTGGAGGATGTTGTGCCCGATCTCCATGTTCTCGAGGATCTTGGCGATCGACAGGCCGATGGTCCCGGCGATCCAGGCCGGCGGGAAGCCCGAGGCCAGCAGGACGGCGCGGCTGCCCAGCTCGATCTTGCGGTGCACGTCGATGACCTTGCGGATGTAGCGCGCGTCGGACTCGCCGCGGCTGTCCATCACGCCCTGGCGGATCTCGTCGAGCTCCTTGCCGATGAGCTCGATGTCCTCGGGGGTGAGGTGCTCGATGGGGTTGTCGGACTTCTTCTGCAGGACGGTCATGTGGTGCGGCTCCTCGGTCGGGAGGCGGTCAGTGGTCGATGTCGCAGGCGCCGGCGGCGGCGCTGATGCAGGTCTGGACGAGGACGCCGTCGCCGGGGGCGGCGGTGGTGACCTCGCCGGTGCGCAGGTCGCGGACGGCGCCCTCGCGCAGCGGGAGGACGCAGCCGTAGCAGATGCCCATGCGGCAGCCGCTGGGCATGAGGACGCCGGCCTCCTCGGCGGCGTCGAGGATCGGGGTGGCGCCGTCGGCCTCGAGCGACGTCCCGTTCCTCGTGAAGGTGACCGTGCCGCCCTCGCCGGTGACGAGCACCTTCGGGCGGAACCGCTCGGTGTAGAGCCGGTCGGCGATGCCGGCGGCGGCCCAGTGCTCCTCGAGCGCCTCGAGCATGCCGACCGGGCCGCAGGCCCAGGTGGCGCGCTCGGCGAGGTCGGGGACCAGGGCGGCGAGCGCGGCGGCGTCGAGCATCCCGGCGGTGTCGGTGTGCTGCTCGACCAGCCGGAGGCGGCCGTCGGCGGCCAGCTGCCGCAGCTCGGCGCCGAAGACGACGTCGTCGCGCGTGGGCGCGGAGTGCACCAGGACGACGTCGGTGAGCTCGGGGTGGTTGCGCAGGATCCCCATCACCGGGGTGATGCCGGAGCCGGCGGTGACGAACAGCGCCTTGGCCGGCCGCTGCTCGGGCAGGCAGAAGTCCCCGGTGGCCTGGTCGAGCTGCACGATCGTGCCCGGCCGGGTGCTGCGGACCAGGTGGTTGCTGACCCTGCCGCCGGGGATGGCCTTCACCGTGACGGTGAAGCAGCCGTCGGTGCGGCCGAGGTCGGAGGTGATCGAGTAGGCCCGCCACATCCGGACGCCGTCGACGTCGATGCCGATGCGCACGTACTGGCCGGGCCGGTGCGCCTGCCAGTCGGCGCCGGGCCGGATGACCACGGTGGCCGCGTCGCGGGTCTCGGGCACGACCGCCTCGATCCGTCCGCGCAGGTCGGCGCCGGCGCGCAGCGGGTCGACCAGGTCGAGGTAGTCGGCGGGCAGCAGCGGGGTGGTGACGAGCTCGGCGAGGCGCAGGGCGCGGTCGCGCAGCGCCTTCAGGGCCGGCCGGGCCGGGGAAGGGCGCGGAACGGTCGCGGTCATGTCCCTACAGTTCCCTGCGGAGCGCGTAATCACCTGTGCCCTCGACGTGAACGTGGGCGCGGATACTGTCCTCGGCGAACAAGTGAGGTCACGAGGAGGTCACGTGACGGTGCAGGAGACCTTCGCGGCCGACGTCGCGGCGGCGATGCGCACGGAGCTGCCGTCGGTCGCCGAGCGGACGGTCGCGGCGATCGTCGTCGAGGTGCCCAGCTACGCCGAGGCCTTCCGCGGGCCCATGGGCCGCAAGATCGAGAACGCCGTCCAGCTCGCCCTCGGCGGCTTCCTGGAGCTCGCGACCGGCGGGGCGGACGCCAGCCGGCCGGTGGACCCCGCGATCGAGAGCGCCTACGCACTCGGGCGCGGGGAGGCGCGCACCGGCCGGTCGATGGACGCCCTGCTGTCGGCCTACCGGGTCGGCGCCCGGGTGGCCTGGCGGCACCTGAGCGAGACGGCGGTGGCGGCCGGCATGCCCGCCGCGGCGCTGGCCCGCTTCGCCGAGCTGGTGTTCGCCTACATCGACCAGCTCTCGGCGGCGAGCGCCTCCGGGCACGCCGACCAGCTCGCGGCCAGCGGCCGGGTGCGGCGGCGGCACCTGGAGCGGCTGGCCGAGCTGCTGGTCACCGGCGCGCCCCCGTACGAGCTGATCACCGCAGCCGAGCGGGCGGACTGGACGCCGCCGCGCACGCTGACCGCCGTCCTGCTGTCCGAGGCCGGCGCCCGCGAGGCGACGGCGGTGCTCGACGCGCGCACGCTGCAGGCCGGCGAGGACCTGCCCGGGGCGGAGCCCTCGACCGAGCGGGCGGTGCTGCTGGTGCCCGACGCCGAGGGGTTCGCCCGCGCGGCGCTGCTGAAGGTGCTCTCCGGCCGCGACGCCGTCGTCGGGCCGGCGCGGCCGTGGCAGGAGGCGCGCTCGTCGTACTCGCGGGCGCTGCGGGCGCTGCAGGTGGGCCTGTCCCCGGACGGCGACGCGCCCGTGGACACCGAGCAGCGGCTGGCCGACCTGGTCCTGCGCGCCGACGGCGAGGCGCTGGCCGACCTGCGCGCGCAGGTGCTCGCCCCGCTCGACGGCCTCGGCCCCGGCCCGCGGGAGAAGCTGGTGGAGACGCTGCGCTCGTGGCTGCTGCACCACGGCCGGCGCGAGCAGGTGGCCGCGGAGCTGTTCGTCCACCCGCAGACGGTGCGCTACCGGATGGGGCAGCTGCGGGAGCTGTTCGGCAGGCACCTCGACGACCCGCAGACGGTCCTCGAGCTCACCCTCGCCCTCGGCTGCCGCTGAGTCGCCCGGGGGAACTCGTACGTCGTCCCCAGGGGGCTCCCAGGCGGGGGGCCGAGTCTCGGGGGCACGGCGGCACCCCCGCTGCCGGGACCCCGAGGAGGCCACCGTGGACCGCAGCACCGAGACCGTCGGCCGGCACGCCTGGGTGCGCACCCCGCGCCGCCCGCTGCCGCCGGAGCTGACCGCCGACGTCGCCGTCGAGGTGGCCGCCGCCGCGCTCGCCGAGGCGCCCGGCGCGACCATCGAGTGGCTGGAGGTCGACGCCGCGGGCCTGTTCGCGGCGCACCTGCGCGGCGCCGACGGCCGGACGCTGGTCGTCCACCTCGACGCCGGCCTGCGGGTGGTCGGCCGGCTCGCCGGGGTCAGCTGACCCGGAGGACGGCGACCAGGAAGTCCGACTGCGCGGTGAACGGGTGCAGGTGCCAGCTCGACAGGAGCAGGTCCGGCTCCAGCCCGGCGGCGCGGGCGTCGGCGAGGAACGCGTCGAAGGCGTAGTCCCGCCCGGCGCCGAAGCCGACGACGGCGCGCCCGCCGTCGGCCAGGTGCGCCCGGAACCGCCGCAGCACCTCGGTCCGGGTGGACGGCGCGAGGAACGTGACCACGTTGCCCGCGCACACGATCGCGTCGAACCGGTCGGGCAGGTCGAGCGTGGCCAGGTCGCCGACCAGCCAGCGCGCGCCCGGGTGGTCCTCCTCCGCCGCGGCGATCAGCACCGGGTCGACGTCGACCCCGACGACGTCGTGCCCGGCCGCGGCGAGGTGGCCGCCGACCCGGCCCGGGCCGCAGCCGGCGTCCAGGACCCGCGACCGCCGCGGCAGCATCGCGTCGACCAGCCGCGCCTCGCCGACGATGTCCATCCCACCGGCGGCCAGGTCCTTGAACCGCTTGACGTAGGCCGCCGAGTGCCCGGGGTCGGCCTCGGTCATCCGCAGCCAGAGGTTCTCGCTCACGGCTCCATCGTCGTGGGCCGCCAGTCCGGCGGGTCGCCCGGGTGCAGTGCGGGGTCGTCGGCGGTCAGGGTCCGCACCGGGCCGGGCGGGGTCAGCGGCCCCTCGAAGCGCACCGTCACCCGGCCCAGCCCGCGGCCCCACACCCAGCCCGGGCCGTGGTCGTCGTGCACGACGTCCTGCCCGGGCCACCACCGCCGGTCGGCCGGGCCGGCGGTCCGGGCGGCCTCCCGGAGGACGGCGTCGGCCTCCGACTCGTCGGGCGCGCCGGGGTCGTCGTCGGCGAACAGGTCGCCCTGGGCGTACTGGGACAGGCCCGAGACGCCGACGCCGATCAGCCGCAGGCCCCCGCCGGTGCCGGCCTCGACGAGCAGCCGCCGGGCGATCGAGGCCACCTGGCGGGCGTCGTCGGTGGGTTGCGGCAGCGTCTGCGAGCGGGTGAGCGTGGTGAAGTCGTAGCGGCGCAGCTTGAGCGTCACGGTGCGCCCGGACAGTGCCGAGGACCGCAGCCGCGCGCCCACCCGGGTGGCCATCGAGTCGATCAGCCGGTTCAGCTCGGCGAGGTCGGTGAGGTCCCGCTCGAAGGTCTCCTCGTGCGACACCGACTTGGCCTCGCGCTCGGCGACCACCGGCCGGTCGTCCTCGGCCCGCGCCAGCCGGTACAGCCCGCTGCCGTGCGCCTTCCCGGCCAGCGCGACGAGGTCGGGCAGGGACTTGGCGGCCAGCTGCGCCACCGTCGCGACGCCGACCTGCCGCAGCCGCTCCGCCGTCGCCGGGCCCACGCCGCCGAGCCGGGTGACCGGCAGCGGGTGCAGCACGTCCAGCTCCGTGCCGGGCGCGACGACGACGAGGCCGTCGGGCTTGTCCAGGTCGGAGCCGATCTTGGCCACGAGCTTGGAGCTGCCGACGCCCACCGAGCCGGTCACCCCGCCGGTGGCCTCGGCGATGCGGGCCTTGAGCCCGCGGGCGAGCGCGGTGACGCCCTCGACGGACAGGTCGTGCCCGGGGCCGGCGGCGAGGTCGACGTAGGCCTCGTCGATCGACACCGGCTCGACCAGCGGCGACAGCTCGCGCAGCAGCTCCATGACGACGTCGGAGGTCCGCCGGTAGGCGGCGAACCGGCCGCCGAGGAACGCCGTCCCGGGCGGGCAGCGGCGCCGCGCCTCCGCCGTCGACATCGCCGAGCGGGCGCCGTACGCGCGGGCCTCGTAGGACGCCGTCGCGACGACGCCGCGCCCGCCGGTGCCGCCGACGACCACCGGCCGGCCTCGCAGCGAGGGCTTGTCGCGCTGCTCGACGGCGGCGAAGAACGCGTCCAGGTCCAGGTGCAGGACGCTCGCCTCCTGCCGCACGCCCCCATCGTCCTACGCCGGGACGACAGACCCTGGACGCCGGTCCGGAGCCGCCGGACCCTGGCCGGCAGGCACCCGTCAGGAGGCCGCCATGACCGCTCCCGAGACCCCGACGACGACGCGGGCACGAGCCGGCGGACCGCGGCACGGCGCGCTGGTCGCCTACCGGCTGGCGCTGGCCCTGCTGCTGCTCGCCGTCGTCGTGCAGTTCTTCCTCGCCGGGCTCGGCACCTTCGGCGGGAGCTTCGACGCCCACGTGACCAACGGCTTCACCGTGATCCCCGCGCTGTCCGCCGTCGTGCTCGTCTTGGCGCTGGTCGCCCGCGCGGGCACCCGCGACGTCGTCCTCGCCCTGGTGCTGGCCCTGCTCACCTTCGTCGGCCAGAGCCTGCTGAGGGCACTGGCCGACGAGGGGGCCGTCTGGGGTGGCCTGCACGCCGTGAGCGGGCTGGCGGTCCTCGGGATCGCCGGCTTCCTCCACACCTCGGCGGCCCGCCGGCTCTCCTCCGGCCCGGGTGCGTAGCGCGGCTCGGGCGCCGGCCACCGCCTCGACGGTCGGGCCGAGCAGCGGCCGGAACCGCCGCCCGAGCACGGTCCGCCACAGGGCGCCGAGCGGACCCCGGAAGGTGACCGCGTGCTCCGGGCGCGCACCGGCCAGGCTGCGGGTCAGCATCATCGCCCCACCGGGCAGCGGCACGTCGACGACGATCCGCCGCCGCGGCTCCACCTCCCGGACGACGAACCGCGAGCGCCGGCCGTCGAGGCCGGTGAGCACCGCGCGGGTGCCCGGCCCGAACGGCCCGTCGAGCGCGGCGCCGCGCAGCCCGCGGTCCCACTCCCCCCACGTCCCGGGATCGGTCCAGCGGCGCCAGACGGCGTCCGGGTCGCTCGTCGTGGTGTCCGCGGCGAAGCCGCCGGGGACGTCCCGCACCTGTGCCATCGGTCCTCCCTCCCCCTCTCCTTCCGCGGTGGGGGACGGGCGGATGCGCCGCTCAGCCCAGCGCCAGCACCAGGCAGACGGCGGCCAGCGCGAGCGCCACGGGCGTCATCACCAGCCGCTCGGGCCGGCTCCGGGAGAT
Source organism: Geodermatophilus sp. SYSU D01045 (assembly GCF_054050295.1). Lineage (NCBI taxonomy): Bacteria > Bacillati > Actinomycetota > Actinomycetes > Geodermatophilales > Geodermatophilaceae > Geodermatophilus > Geodermatophilus sp. SYSU D01045. The sequence continues at coordinate 106,181 of NZ_JBJGZB010000007.1, read as the reverse complement.
CGCGTTGAGGACCACGCCCAGCCCGAAGTACCCGGTCAGGACCCACATGCCGACCTCGACGAGCCCGCGGGGCAGCAGGTCGACGGCCCCGGCCGCCTGCAGCACCAGCAGCGCCACGGCGGCGTAGACCCCGATCGACACCACGCTGCCCACCCGCAGCCGCGGCGGCAGGACGACGTGCTGCCCGCCCCACGCGAACCGCCCCAGCGGCGCGCCGCCGGCCAGCGCGAGCTGGAAGACGGCGAGGGCGGCGAGCAGGGCGGTACCGACGGCCGCGACCATGATCACGGGGTCGCAGGCTAGCGGCCGGACGGCGTGCCTCAGCCCTCCGTGAGCGCGGCCGGCGGCAGCCAGTCCGCGTCGAGCAGCTCGGCGATCTCCTGCAGCGAGGAGGTGTCCGCGCCCGCCGTCGACCCGCTGACCGCCAGCCGCTCCACCATCACCCGGGCCACCTGCTCCTCGACCGTGCCCTCCGCGAAGGCCACCCGCCACGGGGAGACCTGCCCGTCGCGGTGGGTGCGGCCGGTGACCTGACGGGCCTGGATGCCGGAGAAGCGCGGCTGGTGGAACAGCCCCACCCGCGGCGTCGTCGAGGCGGTCGTCCCGCCGGGCAGCAGCTCGCCGGCGTGGAGGCTGATCGAGGCGGTCACGGTGAACACGCAGACCGGGGCCTCGCCGGTCTGGAAGCGCAGCCGCTCGGCCTCGACGTCGAACCGGTCGCGCCCGTAGATCGACGCCACCGCGATGCCGGAGTCCAGCAGCGCCTCGCGGATCGGGTCGGCCGCGGTCTCCACGAACTCCACCGACACCGCGACCTGCCGCTCGGCCTCGACCTGGGCGCGCACCCAGTCGACGGTCGCCTGCGCGCGGATCAGCCCCGCCTTCTGCCGGAACCGCAGCAGCGCGGCGCGGCCGCGGGCGCTCTGCCGGGCCCGGCGCGCCAGCTGCATCTCGGCGCGGAACTCCTGCCACTCCGATTCGTAGGCGGCCTGCTCGGCGGGGGTGAGCGCCACCGGTGTCCCGGTCACCGACACCGGTCCCCACGGCGCCGGGCGGTGCAGCGTGGCCGGCGGGTCGGCGTCGGCCAGCCAGCCCTGGAGCCGGGCGAGGTCGGCGCGGCGGGCGTCGGCGTCCTCGGTCCACGCCCAGCCGTAGCGGCCGCGTTCCACGTGGAACCCGTGCTCGGCGAGCTTCGCCGGCAGGTCCGCCCAGGCGCGCAGCGGCTCACCGTGCACCTGGGCGAACTGCGGCGCCAGGTAGGGCAGCTCCAGCGGGGTGTGCGCCGGGGTGGCGGTGGCGGCGACGACGAACGGGGCGTCCTTCGCGCGGGCGCCGCCGGAGACCGCCTTCCAGTGCTTCCACCGCTGCGTCGTCGTGTGCCGGACCATGTGCGCCTCGTCGGCGATCACGACGTCGAACGACGTCTTCGACACCTTGGCCAGCCGGTCCCAGGTGGTGACGCACCAGCGCAGGCCGCCGTCGCCGAAGCCGGCGATCGAGCGGGTCCAGTGCGGGATGGTGATGGCCGCCGGGCGGTCGGCGACGACGAGCACCCGCTCCCCGCCGCGCAGCTCGCAGATCTCCCGGGCGGCCATGACCGCCGTGCCGGTCTTGCCGACGCCGGGGTCGTCGCCGAGCAGGAACACCCGGTGCCCGGCCGCGGCGGAGGTGACGACGGCCTCGGCACCGGTGCACTGCTCGTCGCGGGGGATCATCGGCCGGCCCTCGGGCAGCGGCCGCGGCGTCTCGTTGAGCTCGTCCTCGAGGAAGCGCTCGAGGGTGTACGGCGGCGGGTCGTAGGGCGCCAGCGCCGGCGGCAGTTGCGCGCCGACCCACACGTGCGCCTGCAGCCCGGCGTGCCAGGCGGCGCCGGGGGCCGGGGCGCGGAACGGGACGGCGAGCACCCACACCCGCTCGCCGGCGCCGGCGGTGGGCAGGTCGGGCACCGCCGGCCGGCGGGCCGTCGACCGCCGCTTCCTCGTCCGGCGCTCGGTGGTCGTGGCGGCGCGGCGCCGTCCGGGCATGCTGGGACCTCCCCCGTCGTCCCCGGCACGGTAGGTCGCCGTCGCCCGCGGATCTGGTGGAATCGCCGGATGGGGCCGCAGTCTGACGAGGGGTTGGCGGCGCGCACCGTCGGCGAGGCCGGCCCGCGGGTGGTGTTCGTCCACGGGCTGTTCGGCCAGGGCAAGAACTGGACGACGGCGGCCAAGGGGCTGGCCGACCGCCACCGGGTGACGCTGCTCGACCTGCCCAACCACGGGCACTCGCCGTGGACCGACCGCGTCGACTACGTGGACATGGCCGGGCTGGTGGCCGCGGAGCTGGAGTCGTTCGGCGAGCCGGTGACGCTGGTCGGGCACTCGATGGGCGGCAAGGTGGCGATGCAGCTGGCGCTGCGCCGGCCGGAGCTGCTGCGTGCGCTGGTCGTCGTCGACATCGCGCCGGTCGAGTACCCGGTGTCCGGCGGCCGCACCGACGACCCCGACGAGGAGGCCTCCCCGTTCGGCGCGTTCATCGCCGCGATGCGGGCGGTGGACCTCGGCGCGCTGCGCACCCGGGAGGACGCCGACCGGGCGCTGCGCGAGGCGGTGCCCAGCACGATGGTGCGGTCGTTCCTGCTGCAGAGCCTGGTCCGCGAGGGTGTGGGCTCGGGCCGGTGGCGGTGGCGGCTGAACCTGGAGACCCTCGAGCGCGACCTCGGCGAGCTGCGCGGCTTCCCCGATCCGCCGCCCGGCGCCACCTTCGACGGCCCGGTGCTCTGGATCGCCGGCGCGAACAGCCACTACGTGCTGCCGGAGGACCGGCCGCGCATGGAGGAGCTGTTCCCCCGCACACGGCTGGTCAAGGTGAAGAACGCCGGCCACTGGGTGCACTCCGAGCAGCCCGAGGTCTTCCTCGAGACGCTCCGCCGCTTCCTGGACGCCGTCGAGGGCTGAGGGGCGTCCCTCGGGAGCGCCCCTGCGGGGTGGTCGCCGGCACCTGCGGGGAAGACGTCGTCAGCGGCCCGTCCGGGGCGACGACTCCCCCGCAGTCGCGCGTGAGCCCGTCGCCGCCGTCGAGAGGGTGGGGATCATCGGGATCGCGCTCCTCGCGGGGATCGCGGCGAGCGCCTGAGCCGTCCCGTCGTGCCCGCCGGCGACTGGAGGCCGTCACCGGCCGCTGCGAGGCTGGGGGGATGACCGGGGGGCGGGCGTGACGGAGGAGCAGGTCCGCGCGCTGGCCCTGGCGCTGCCGGAGGTCACCGAGGCCGACCACCACGGCCGACCGTCGTTCCGGCTGGGGACCGCCGTGCTCGCCACGCTGTGGGCACCGGGCATCCTCAACGTCATGCTCGGGGAGTCGGAGGCGCGCGCGGCCGAGGGCGGCGCGGTCTCGCTGCTGTGGTGGGGGAAGCGGCTCTCGGGCGTGCGGGTCGACCTCGCCGCGGCCGACCCGGACGTCGTCGCCGACCTGCTCGACGATGCCTGGACCCGCCGGGCCCCCGCCCGGCTGCGGAGGCGGCACCCGTGACCTACCCGCGGCCGGTCCCGGTCATCGGCGACGCCACCTCGGCGGCCCAGCGGGCCGGCGACCCCGCCGGCTGGGCCATGCCCGACGACGCCGGGGGTCTCTACGCCGTCGTCGCCGCCCGCCGCGACGTCCGCCGCTACCGCCCCGACCCGGTGCCCGACGACGTCCTGCGCCGGGTGCTGGCCGCGGGGCACGCGGCGCCGTCGGTCGGGCACAGCCAGCCGTGGCGGTTCGTCGTCGTCCGGGACGCAGGCGTCCGGGACCGCGCCGCCGTCCTCACCGACCGCGAACGGCTGCGCCAGGCCGCGCAGATGGAGCCCGACGCCGCCCGCCGGCTGCTCGACCTGCAGCTCGAGGGCGTACGCGAGGCGCCGCTGGGGATCGTCGTCTGCTGCGACCGGCGCACGCCCGCGGCCGGCGTGCTGGGCCGCGCGACCTTCCCCGACGCCGACCTGTGGAGCTGCGCCGCTGCGATCCAGAACCTGTGGCTGGCCGCCCGCGCCGAGGGCCTGGGCATGGGCTGGGTGACGCTGTTCCGTCCCGAGGAGCTGGCCGGGCTGGTCGGCCTGCCCGACGGCGTGGCCACCCTCGGCTGGCTGTGCCTGGGCTGGCCCGACGAGCGCCCGCCTGCCCCCGGGCTGGAGCGGGCCGGCTGGTCGCGGCGGCTGCCGCTGGACGCCGTCGTCCTGGAGGACCGCTGGCCCGCCGACGACGGCGGCCCCACCGCTCCGCCGTCGCACCTGCGCGCGCCCGGGCGCGAGGACGTGGTCGGCGCCCGCGACGAGGCCGACCGCCTGCTCACTCCCCCGGGCTCGCTCGGCGTGCTCGACCGTGCGGTGGACCGCGTGGTGGCGCTCGGCCGCGGCGACGTCACCGGCGGCGCGCTCGTGCTGGCCGCCGCCGACCACCCGGTCGCCGCGCTCGGCGTCTCGGCCTACGGCGGGCACGTCACCCGCGACGTCGTCCGCGCCGCGCTGGCCGGCACCTCGGTCGGCGCCACCGCCGCGGCCGCGGCCGGGCTGACGACGGTCGTCGTCGACGCCGGGGTGGACGGCGACCCGCTGCCGGGCGCGGTGGACGCCCGCCCGGCCGGCCCGCGCGGCGACCTGGCCGCGGCCCCCGCCCTGACCGCCGCCGACGTCGAGCGGCTGCTGGCCGCCGGGCGGGACCTGGGCGCCCGCGACGGCCTGCTCGCGCTCGGCGAGGTGGGCGTGGGCAACACGACCGTCGCCGCCGCCCTGGCCGCCGGGCTGCTCGGCGCCGACCCCGCCGACGTCACCGGGCTGGGGTCCGGCGCCGACAGCGAGGTCCTCGAGCGCAAGCGCGCCGTGGTGGCCGCGGCAGTGGCCCGGGCCGGGAGCGGTCTGGATCCCGTGCGGGCGCTGGCCGAGCTGGGCGGGCCGGAGCTCACCGTGCTGGCCGGGGCGGTCCTCGGCGCCGCGGCGGCGCGCACCCCTGTCGTCCTGGACGGGTTCGCGGTCTCGGTGGCCGCACTGGCCGCCGTGCTGCTCGAACCCGGCGCGCAGGCCTGCCTGCTCGCCGGGCAGCGCAGCCGCGAGCGCGGGCACGAGCTGGTGCTGCACGCCCTCGGCCTGGAGCCGCTGCTGGACCTGCGGCTGCGCGCCGGGGAGGGCGCCGGCGCCTCGCTGGCCGCCGGCCTGCTGCTCGACGGCCTCCGGGTGCGGCGGACGACCGCCCGGGTGGGGTGACGCCGGGTCGCCAGCCGGGCCCCGGTCGGGCCAGGATCGGCGGCGTGACCGATCCCCGCGCCGGCCAGCCGGCCGCTCCGTCCGACCTGGTCGACGTCGCCTCGCTGGTGACCGCCTACTACACGCTGGTGCCCGACCCGGCCGATCCGGCGCAGCGGGTCTCGTTCGGGACCTCGGGGCACCGCGGGTCGGCGTTCGACACCGCGTTCAACGAGGCGCACATCCTGGCCACCACCCAGGCGATCTGCGAGTACCGGGCGGCGCAGGGCTTCGACGGGCCGCTGTTCCTCGGCCGCGACACCCACGCGCTGTCCGAGCCGGCGTGGGCCAGCGCGCTGGAGGTGCTCGTCGCCAACGACGTCACCGTGCTCGTCGACGCCGCCGGGCGGTACACGCCCACCCCGGCGGTGAGCCACGCGATCCTCGGCGCCAACCGGGGGAAGAGCAGCGGCCTGGCCGACGGCATCGTCGTCACCCCGTCGCACAACCCGCCCCGCGACGGCGGCTTCAAGTACAACCCGCCCTCGGGCGGCCCCGCCGACACCGACGCCACGAAGGTCATCGCCGACCGCGCCAACGAGCTGCTGGCCGCCGGGCTCGACGGCGTGCGGCGGGTGCCGTTCGCCCGGGCGCACGCGGCGGCGCAGCGGTACGACTACGTCGCCACCTACGTCGACGACCTGCCCGCGGTGCTCGACCTCGACGCCGTCCGCTCGGCCGGTGTCCGGATCGGCGCCGACCCGCTCGGCGGGGCGAGCGTCGACTACTGGGCGGCGATCGCCGAGCGGCACCGGCTCGACCTCACCGTGGTCAACCCGCTGGTCGACCCCACGTGGCGGTTCATGACGCTCGACTGGGACGGCAAGATCCGGATGGACTGCTCGTCGCCGTCGGCGATGGCCTCGCTCATCGGCAAGCGCGCCGACTACGCGATCGCCACCGGCAACGACGCCGACGCCGACCGGCACGGGATCGTCACCCCCGACGCCGGGCTGATGAACCCCAACCACTTCCTCGCCGTCGCGATCTCCTACCTGTTCGCGCACCGCCCGGAGTGGGGCGGGGACGTCGCCGTCGGCAAGACGCTGGTGTCGTCGTCGCTGATCGACCGCGTCGTCGGCGGGGTGGGGCGGCGGCTGGTCGAGGTGCCGGTCGGGTTCAAGTGGTTCGTGCCCGGCCTGCTCGACGGGTCGGTCGGGTTCGGCGGCGAGGAGTCCGCGGGGGCGTCGTTCCTGCGCCGCGACGGCGGGGTGTGGACCACGGACAAGGACGGCATCCTGCTCGCGCTGCTGGCCGGCGAGATCCAGGCGGTGACGGGCAGCTCGCCGTCGCAGCTGCACGCGGAGCTGACCGGGCGGTACGGCGAATCGGCCTACGCGCGGGTGGACGCCCCGGCCACCCGCGAGCAGAAGGCCGCCCTGGGGAAGCTGTCGCCGGAGGACGTCACCGCCACCGAGCTCGCCGGCGAGCCGATCACGGCCAAGCTCACGCGCGCGCCCGGCAACGACGCCGCGATCGGCGGGCTGAAGGTCGTCACCGAGAACGCCTGGTTCGCCGCCCGCCCGTCGGGGACCGAGGACGTCTACAAGGTCTACGCCGAGTCGTTCAAGGGCCCCGACCACCTCGCGCAGGTGCAGGAGGAGGCCCGCGCCGTCGTCGGTGCCGCCCTCGGCGCCTGACCCGAGCCCTGACCCCGGGCGGCGGGAATGGCCGTTCCTGCCGCCCGGGTCGCGGTCAGGGCCGCCAGGACGCGCCGGACAGCGGCGTCCAGGGCACGGAGGTCGGCCGCGCTGAGGCGGATGACCCGCCAGCCGGCCGCCCTCAGCCGTGCACGTCGCTCGTCGTCGCGGACGATCTGGACGCCGCCGACGTGGTGCTCCCCCTCGTACTCGACCGCGAGCCGCGCCTCGGGGAAGGCGAGGTCGACCCGGGCGATGAAAGCGGCCGGCGTGCCGGACCTCGACCTGCGGTTCGGGGCACGAGGCCGGCCCGTCACGAGCGCCACCCGCACGCGGGACTCCGGACCCGACTCGGCCCGCGGGTCGACCGGGGACACCGCCCGGCGCACCCGGGTCACACTCCACCGTCCCGAGCCGGCGCGCACGGTGGCCGACAGGTCCTCGCGGGAGACGGAGTCCGCCCTGACCATCGCGTCCGGGCCGGCGACCGCGGTCCCCAGCGGTTCCGACGCGGCGACGTCCCAGCACGTGGGCAGGGCAGTGCTGAGCGGGACACCGTCGCGCGCCTCGACCCCTCCCGGATCGACCGCGCTCCGGTGCACCCGCACCCCTCGGGGACCCTTCCACTCGAGGCCGGCGGGCCGCAGCACGGTGACGGGGTCGTCCGGCCCGGGCCACGGAGGCCGTGCCACCCCGCTGCCGAGCTGCCGCCCAGGACCGCGCCGGGAGGCAGCAGCAGAGCCACCGCCTCACAGCGCAGCCGGTGGTCGAACAGCAGCGCGGGATCGGCGTGGACGCCCTGGACGACGCGGCGGAACGACCGCAGGTGCCGCGACGTCAGGTCACCGGTGGACACGGCGTGACTCCCGACGAAGACGCCGGTGACGAACCGAGCAGGACCGGGCACCGGGAGAGGGTGGCCTGCGCGGCCCACATCCCGCCGTCGTCGTCCACAGGCGCGGTAGGAATGGCCATTTCTGCCACGGTCGGGTGTGGACACGGGGTCGGACCCCCGTCCCGGGAGGGCGGCGACCGCAGACTGGGCGCATGAGCGGTCAGCCGTACGAGCAGGAGTGGGACGTCGTCCCGCCCGGGTCCGTCCCCCCTCCCCCGCCGCCCGCGTACGGCAACCAGCCCACGTACGGCGCCCAGCACGTCCACGGCGTCCGGTACGGCCCCGTGCCGCCCTACGCGCAGGTCCCGCCCCACCCCCAGCCGGGTCCGTACGGTCCCGGCTGGGTGGCGGTGCCGCTCGCGCCTCCGGCGTGGCCGCACGGTCCCGGGCGGCCGGGGACGGCGACCACCGCGGCCGTGCTCGGTTTCGTCACCGGCGGCCTGACCGCGCTGGTGTCGCTGGCCTTCCTCGTCGCGGTGCTCACCGGCGCCGAGGACGACCCGATCACCGTCACGCTGCTGCTCGGCCTCCCCTGCGCGGCCGGGCTGGTCACCGGGGCGGCGCGGCTGCTGGGCCGGCACTCCCCGACGGTCCTGTTCGCCTCAGCGCTCGCCTCGGTCGTCGTCCTCTTCCTCGCCCTCGTCGTCGGCGCCGCGACGCAGGACGCCGACGACGTGGCCGGCTTCACCGCGTTCCTCGTGCTCGCGCTGCCGCTGCCGGTGCTCACCGCGGTGTTCGCCCGGCTGCCGCGCACGGTGGGCTGGGCCGGCCCGCGCGCCTGAGGGAGCTCAGCGGCGGCGGGCCTTGTCGGCGTACATCGCCGCGTCGGCCTCCCGGACCACGGCCTCCTGCGCGTCCTCGGGGTCCACTCCGCCGTCGACCGAGCCGATGCCGATGCTCAGGCCCACCCGCACGGTGGTCGAGCCGATGCTCAGCGAGCCGGGGAACGCCTCCCGCAGCCGTGTGGCCAGCACCTCGGCGTCCGCCCGCTCGGTGTTCTCGCAGACGACGGCGAACTCGTCGCCGCCCAGCCGGGCGGCGGTGTCGCTGGCCCGCAGCACCGACGCCAGGTGGCCGGCCACGGCCACGAGGACGGCGTCACCGACGGGGTGACCGAACTGGTCGTTGACCGCCTTGAACCCGTCGAGGTCGAGCACCAGCACGCAGGTCGGCGTGTGCTCGCGGTGGCCGCGTTCGAGCGCGTGCCGCAGCCGGTCGTGGAACAGCAGCCGGTTGGGCAGCCCGGTGAGCGGGTCGTGCGCCGACAGGTGCAGCAGCCGGGCCTCCATCGCCTTGCGCTCGGTGACGTCCTCGACCACCAGGACCAGGTGGGGCGGGGTGACGTCCGGGGTGCCGTCGACCCAGGACGACGTCACCTGGACCGGCACGACCTCCCCGTCGGACCGCACCATCCGGCACTCGTGCCGGGCCCGGCCGCGGCTCTCCCGCAGGCCGGTGAGGACGGCCTCCGCGCCGGCCACGTCCTCGGGGTGGGTGACGGCGGACAGCGTCGTGCCGCGCAACGACCCGGGGTCGCGGCCGAGCAGCTCGCCGAGCGCGGCGTTCGCCTCGATCAGCACGCCCTCCGGGGTGCTCAGCGCCACGCCCATCGGCGAGTTGGTGAACGCGCTGCCCAGATCGGGGGGCGGCAGGGTGCCCGTGGCACGCCCTCCGTCCACGGCGCCTCCTCCCGCACCTCGGCTCGGTGTACCGACCCCAGTCATTACCTCCTCCGTTCCACGTGGAACCCCCTCACGAGGCAGGATGGTCGGGTTCCCCCGTCCGGGCGAGCAGACAGGAGGGCAGCGGTGCCGTCGGACTTCGACCTGGTGCTGCCGACGGCGGTGGACGTCCGCGAGGTCGGCATGCGGGACGGGCTGCAGCTGGAGGCCCCCGTCCCGCTCGAGGGCAAGCTCGCGATGCTCGAGGCGCTGGTGGCCACCGGCGTGCGCCGCATCGAGGTGACGTCGTTCGTCTCGCCGAAGGCCGTCCCGGCGCTGGCCGACGCCGACCGGGTGGCCGCCGAGCTGTCCCGGTGGCCGGGTGTGCACTGGTCGGCGCTGGTCGCCAACCCCCGCGGCGCGGTGCGCGCGGTCGACGCCGGCATCGCCGACCTCGAGCTGGTCGTGTCCGCCTCCGACGGGCACAGCCGGGCCAACGCCGGCCGCTCCACCGCCGAGGCCCTGACCGGCGTCGGCGAGGTGGCCGCGCTGGCGCACGGCGCCGGCGGCTCGCTGGAGGTCGTCGTCGCCACCGCCTGGGACTGCCCGTTCGACGGGCGCACCCCGATCGCCCGCACCGTCGACGTCTGCCGCGCCGCGGTCACCGCCGGCGCCGACGCCCTGTGCCTGGGCGACACGATCGGGACGACGACGCCGGCGCGGGTGGTCAGCCTGCTGCACGCCGTCCGGCGCGCCTGCCCCGGCACCCCGGTCGCGGTCCACTTCCACGACACCCGCGGCACCGGCCAGGCCAACGCGCTGGCCGCCGTCCAGGCCGGGGTGACCCAGCTCGACGCCTCCGTCGGCGGGCTCGGCGGCTGCCCGTTCGCGCCCGGCGCGAGCGGCAACATCGCCACCGAGGAGCTCGTCCACTGGCTGGAGGAGTCCGACGTGCGCACCGGCATCGACCTGGACGCGCTGCTGGCCGCCGCGCGGGTCACCGAGTCCGCTGTCGGCCACGAGCTGCCCAGCTCCCTGTACCGCGCCGGCGGTCGCTCGGTCCCCCGGGCGGCGGCCGGGACGACGGCGTGAGCGGTCCGGCGGAGGTCGTCGACCCGCGGGTCATGCGGGACGTGCTCGGCCACTTCGCCTCCGGCGTCACCGTGGTCACCGCGGACACCGACGACGGCCCGATCGGCTTCACCTGCCAGTCGTTCAGCTCGCTGTCGCTGGACCCGCCGCTGGTGGCGCTCGCGCCGGCGCGCACGTCGAGCACCTGGCCGCGGCTGCGGGCCATCGGCCGGTTCTGCGTCAACGTCCTCGCCGAGGACCAGTCCGGGCTGTCGGCGGCGTTCGCGCGCTCGGGCGTCGACAAGTTCGCCGGCGTCCCGTGGCGGCCGAGCCGGCGCGGCTCCCCGGTGCTCGACGGCGTCGTCGCGTGGATCGACTGCACGCTGTGGGCGGAGTACGACGGCGGCGACCACACGATCGTCGCGGCCCGCGTGCTGGACCTCGGCGCCGACCCCGGCCGCCGTCCGTTGCTGTTCCACCGCGGCCGCTACGGGTTCGTGGAGGTCGACGGCGCCTGACGGGCCGGGACGGTCAGCCGAAGCGGACGGCGATCAGCGCGACGTCGTCGCGGCCGTCGAGGGTGCCGCTGACCGCAGCGTCGCACAGGTCGCGGGGCGAGGCGTCGACCGGGGTGGCCGACAGCCGCTCCACCAGCGCGGCGATGCCCTGGTCGAGGTCCGAGCCGGGGGTCTCCACCAGCCCGTCGGTGTAGGCGAGCACCGTGGAGCCCGGCGGCAGCCGCAGCGTCCGCGTCCGCCGCGTGGCGGTGGCGTCGACGCCGACCAGCAGGCCGGTGACGCCGTCGACCGGCTGCACGGAGCCGTCGGGTGAGCGCAGCAGCAGCGGCGGGTGGCCGGCGTTGGCCAGCTGCGCGGTCCAGGCGCCGCCGGGCCCGTCCGGCGGGAGGGCGCGCAGGTAGGCCATCGTCGCCAGCGAGGCGACCCGCAGGCCCTGCACCAGCCGGTCGACGCGGGTGAGCACCGTGCTCGGGTACGGGTCGGGGGCGTCCCAGAGGCAGGCGCGGATCAGCCCGCGCAGGTGGCCCATCGCGGCCGCCGCGGCGACGTCGTGGCCGACGACGTCGCCGACGACCATCCCGACCGACCCGTCGGGCAGCTGCAGCAGGTCGTAGAAGTCCCCGCCGACGTCGGCCGCGGTCGAGGCGCTGACGTAGTGCGCGGCCGCCTCGAGGCCGGCGATCTCCGGCAGGTCCGGCAGCAGGGACCGCTGGAGGGTGTCGGCGACGGCGTGCTCCTGCTGGTAGAGCCGCACGTTGTCCATGACCAGGGCCGCCCGGCGGGCGAGGTCCTCGACCAGCCCGACGTCGTGGGGGGTGAACGGGCGCTCCGGCGAGGTGCGCACCAGCGTGATCGCCCCACGGGTGCGGCGGCGGGCCACCATGGGCGCGCTCAACGCCGACGCCGCGCCCAGCCGCTGGGCGATCTCCTGGGCCACCGGGGAGGCGGTCTCCCCGTCCAGCCGCTCGGGCAGCCGCTCGACCAGCACCGCGCGCGAGGTGGCGATGCTGCGCTGGCTCGGCGAGTCCGGGGGCAGCCGCAGGGCGTGCCCGGCGTCGAACCGGCGAAGGTCGGTGCGCTGGTGCTCGCGGTCGCGGGAGACCAGCTCCCGGACCTCCCCGGACTCGTCGACGAGCGTGATGACCGCCCAGTCGGCCAGCTGCGGCACGCACAGGGTGGCCAGCCGGTCGAGCACGTCGGCGACGTCGAGGGTGGCGATCAGCGTGCTGGTCGCCTCGGCCATGAGCGCGAGCCGCGCCTGGGCGCTCTCGGCGTCCTCCTGTGCCCGCTCGGCGTCCGCCCGTGCCTGCTCGGCCACCGCGCGGGCGAGCTCGGCCTCCTGCCGGGCGGCCTGCTCGGCGGCGAAGGCGGCCTCCCGCTCGGCCTCGACCCGCACCCGCTCGGTGACGTCGGTCTGGACGCCGACGAAGCTGACCAGCTCGCCGTCGCCGTCGAACACCGGGCTGATCGCGAGCTGGTTCCAGAAGGCGGTGCCGTCGCGGCGGTGGTTGAGCAGCGTGACGGTGGTCGCCTCCCGCGCCTGCAGGGCCGCGCGGATCTGCTCGATGGTGCCCCGGTCCGTGCTGGGGCCCTGCAGGAAGCGGCAGTTGCGCCCCACCGACTCCTCGTAGGAGTACCCGGTGATCCGGGAGAACGACGGGTTGACCCAGACCAGCGGGTTGTCCGGCTGGCGGGGGTCGGTGATCGTGAACGCGATGTCGGTGGCCACCACGGCCCGCTCGCGCAGCGCCTGCAGCTCGGCGTCGGCGTCCTCGCCGCCCGCGTTCTCGACCTCCAGCAGCACCACCAGCGACAGCTGCTGCGTGCTGTCCGGCTGCGACAGCGGGAAGCCGGTCACCCAGAGCAGCCGGTCGGCGTCCCCGTCGTCCTCCCGGGCGCGGCCGGCGTCGGTGCTGCGGCCCGGCGAGAGCCGCACCGCCTCGCCGGTGACGGGCGCGCCCTGGGCCACCAGCGACAGCGGGCCGCTCGTCCGGGCCAGCGGGGCGCCGCCGAGGTCGGTGAGGCCGGCCGACGCGCCCCAGGTGTCGACGTCGACCGGCAGGCGGACGTTGCCGGCCATCTCGACCGCGGCGGTGTTCGCGTAGGTGACCGCGCCCGACTCCTGGTCGATGAGCAGGACCGCGACCGGGACGTCGGCCAGGACCGCGGGCAGGGCCGTGGAGGCGGAGCGGTCCCCGCGGTGCTCGGAGACGACGGCGGTGGCGGCGCTGACGATGCCGGCCTGCCGGTCCGAGGCGCCGTCCGCGGCGGGTGCCGTGGCCTCGGCCATGGCGGCGCGGGTGCGCGGGGGGATGCCGTCGCCGGGCGGGGAGTCGGTGGGCCCGCCGACACCGGGGAGCAGCCCGGGCGGCGGCCCCAGCTCCTCCCGCGGTCGGTTGCCGTCCGGTCGCACGCAACGAATCTACCGGCTGTCCCAGGCCGACCGCCTCCGACCGCCAGGTGACCTGCCCGGACAGGTGTGCGCGGCGCCCCGCCGGGCACCTTCCCGGGAGACCACTCGGGAGGGAGACGTCATGGGACTGCTCGACCGGCTCCTCGGCCGGCGCCGTGCGCCGGAACCCTCGGCCTACGGCGGCTACGACGGCTACGCCCCGCCGCCCGCACCGCCGCCCGCTCCCCCGGCCTCCGGGGACCGGCAGCTGACCGACCAGCAGGCCATCCAGCGCTACCGCTACCTGCTGAAGACCGCGCCGCCGGACCAGATCGAGCAGGCGCACGCGGAGGCCTTCGCCCAGCTCACCCCGGAGCAGCGGCAGGAGGTGCTGACCCAGCTCGCGGCCGGGGTGCCGGCGTCCGAACGCCCGCGCAGCGACGACGCCCAGACGCTGGCCCGGGTCGCCACCCGCGCCGAGCTGCGCCAGCCCGGGTTCCTCGAGCGGACCTTCGGCGGCTACGGCGGCGGTCCCGGCTACGGGCCCGGCTACGGGCCCGGCTACGGCGCCGGTTACGGGGGCGGGTACGGCTACGGGGGCGGCTACGGGCCCCGGATGGGCGGCTTCGCCGGCTCCATCGGCGGCAGCATGCTCGGCACCATCGGCGGCCTGGTCATCGGGACGGCGGTCGCCGACGCACTGTTCGACACCGGACTGGGCGACTCCGGGCTGTTCGGCGGCGGCGACGAGGAGGCCTACGCCGAGGGCTACCAGGACGGCGCCGGGGCCGGCGACGGCGGCGGGGGCGACCACGCGGCCTCCGACGGTGACTACGGCGGGGACCCGGGCGCCGACTTCGCGGGCGGGGCCGACAACGGCTTCGGCGGCGGTGACTACGGCGGCGGCGGGGACTTTGGGGGCGGGGACTTCGGCGGCGGGGACTTCGGCGGCGACTTCGGGGGCGGCGACTTCTGACCGCTCAGGCCCGGCCGGGGCCGTCCTCGGGGACGGTCCCGGCCGCCTCCTCCCCCGACGACCCCGCCGCCACCTCGGCCTGGTGGCGCAGCCACAGCAGGCCGAGCACCGGCAGCACCAGCGGCACGAACCCGTAGCCGCGGCCGAACGCCGACCACACGGTCTCGTCCGGGAAGGCCGCCCGGTCCACCAGCGACAGCACGCCCACCACCAGCACGCCGGCCAGCTCCACCGAGCAGGCGACGACGGCGGTCCGCCGGCCCGCCCGCCCGCCGCGGGCCAGCCCGACCGTGGCGATCGCGTAGACCACCGCGGCCAGGGCCGACAGCAGGTAGGCCACCGGCGCCTCGTCGAAGCGGGTGGCCAGCTGCACGCCGGCGCGCGCCCCCGCGGCCAGCGCGAAGACGGCGTAGACGGCCACCAGCACCCGGCCCGGCCCGGCGGCGGTCCCGCCCGGCGCGGTGCCGCGCGCGTCCCGCTCAGGCACCGGGGGCCTCCCAGAGCTGCACCAGCCGCCACACCATGACGGCGGTGACCAGCGACGCCACGGCCAGCACCGTCCCCGCCCAGCGGCTGGGCTCGGTGCGCGACCACAGCACCCCGGCCACCGGCAGCAGGACGACGCCGGCCAGGTAGCCGACGAACGTCGCCGTCTCCGGGGGCCGCTGCCCGCCCGCCAGCGCCGCCGCCGCCACCACCGCCTGGACGACGAGCAGCACCTCGAGCACCGCGGCGCCGGCCAGGTGCAGCAGGCCGATCCGCCGGCGCGCGAGGGTGGAGGCCAGGCCGGCGAGCGCGACCAGCACGGCCACCGCCGTGGCCGACCAGACGAGGAGGGCGTTCATCGCCTCCCATGATCGCGCGCCTCGCGGGGGAGCCGGGAGCGGGCGCGGGGTAGGCATGGACCATGACCGTCCGCGACCTGGTGGTGGACCTGTGCACCGAGCACCTGGACGCCGTCACCGGCGACCCGGTGCCGCTGCAGGCGCTGGTCGGCCTCCTCGCCGCGTGCGGGGTGGCCGAACCGAGCGCGCGGGTCGCCGCGGCGGCGCTGCGCCGCGCCGGCTGGCTGGCCGCGTCCCGGCGCGGGCGGGAGACGCTGCTGGCCCCGACCGCGGTGCTGCGCGCGGCGGTGGCCGCCCGCGACGACCGGGTCCAGCGGCGGCTGGGCCCGTGGGACGGCGAGTGGCGGATGGTCGTCTACGGCGTCCCGGAGACCGACCGCGCGGCCCGCGAGCGGGTGCGGCGCGCCCTCGCCCGCGCCGGCTTCGGCCCGCTGGCGCCGGCCACCTGGGTGTCCCCGCACGCCGTCGCGCTGGAGGAGGTGCGCGCCGAGCTGGCCGGCGAGCGCACCTCCCGGCTGGACCTGCTCGCCGCGCACGTGGCCGACCCGCGGCTGTCCGACGCCGACCTGGCCGCCCGGTGCTGGGACCTCACCCGGCTCGGTACCGCCTGGACCCGGGTGCTCGACCGGCTGCGCGCGGTCGCCGGTGAGGTGCCCCAGGGCGCGGCCGCGCTCGGCCGGCACCTGCGGCTGCGGGCGGACATGCGGGCGGTGCTCACCGGCGACCCGCTGCTGCCCCCGGCGCTGCAGCCGGAGGCGTGGCCGGCGCGCGAGGTCCGCGACACGTGGACCGACGTCGGTGCCCGGCTGGCCGCCGCCGCCCGCGCCCACGTCGCCGAGGTGCTGGGGGCCGTCGCCCCCCGGGCAGCCTGAGGAGCCCTCGTCGCGGAGATGGCTCCTCAGCGGTGGACGCCGGACATGTCCGGGTAGCGGTCGCCGACCGCGGCGCCGACCGGGGCGGCCTCGTCGAGCCGGCGCAGGTCGTCGTCGGTGAGCCCGACGTCGGCGGCCGCGGCGTTCTCCTCGAGGTAGCGCACCCGCTTGGTCCCGGGGATCGGCACCACGCCCGGGTTGCCCCCGCGGTCGCTCTGCGCCATCACCCAGGCCAGCGCGAGCTGCGACGGCGTCACGCCCTTCTCGTCGGCGATCTCCCGCACCCGGTCGACCAGGCGCAGGTTCTGCTGGAACGCCTCGCCCTGGAACCGCGGGTTGTCCCGGCGGAAGTCGTCGGGCGCGAGGTCGTCGACGCTGCGGATCTGCCCGGAGAGGAAGCCGCGGCCGATCGGGGAGTAGGCGACGAACCCGATGCCGAGCTCGGCGCAGGTGGCCAGGACGCCGTTCTCCTCGGGGTCGCGGCTCCACAGCGAGTACTCGGTCTGCACGGCGGTGACCGGCTGGACGGCGTGCGCCCGGCGGATGGTCTCCGGCGCGGCCTCGGAGATGCCGACGTGGCGCACCTTGCCCGCCTCGACCAGCTCCGCCAGCGCGCCCCAGGTGTCCTCGACCGGGACGGTGGTGTCCACCCGGTGCTGGTAGTAGAGGTCGACGACGTCGACGCCGAGCCGCTCGAGCGAGGCGTCGCAGGCCCGCCGCACGTAGTCCGGCCGGCCGTTGATCCCGCGGAACGAGCCGTCCTCGCCGCGCTCGTTGCCGAACTTGGTCGCGAGCACCACCTCGTCGCGGCGCCCGGCGATGGCCTTCCCGACCAGCCGCTCGTTGGTGAACGGGCCGTACATGTCCGCGGTGTCGAGGAAGGTGACGCCGAGGTCGAGGGCCCGCTGGATCGTGCGCTCGGCCTCGGCCTGGTCGCCGGTGCCGTAGAACTCGCTCATCCCCATGCAGCCCAGCCCCATGGCGGGGACGGACAGGGAGCCGAGGGTGCGTGTCTGCATGGGCCGCTCCTGCCCGCCCGGGAACGGGGACAACCGGCCGTGAGCGGACCCCGCCGTTCCGCTGCTCCACGGGCTGTGGCAGGTTAGGCCGTCCTCAGTTAGGGCAGCCTGACCTACTTCCGAGCAGGAGAACGATGCGCACCGCGATCCGGCCGATGGCGGCCACCTCCCTGTCCCTGGCCACGGTCCTCGCGCTCGGCGCGTGCTCGTCCGACGAGCCGGTGGCCGAGGCCGCGACCGACGCCGGGACCGTCACGTGGACGTGGGACCGGAACACCGCCGCCGAGGACCAGGAGCCGGAGTACGAGGAGACGACGGTCGAGGTCCCGGTGGACCCGGAGCGGATCGTCGTCCTCGACATGGCCAGCCTCGACACCATCGGCGCGCTGGGCGGCGAGGTCGCCGGCGCCCCGCTGGAGTCGGTGCCCGACTACCTCCAGCAGTACCTGGCCGACGACGCGTTCGACGCGGGCACGCTGTTCGAGGCGGACCTGGTCGAGATCGAGTCGCAGCAGCCCGACCTCATCGTCATCGGCGGCCGCTCCGCGGCGCTGTACGAGGACCTCAGCGAGATCGCGCCGACGGTCGACCTGAGCCTGCGCGGCACCTACACCGAGACCCTCGAGCGCAACGCCACCTTCCTCGGCGAGGTGCTCGGCGCGGAGGACGAGGCGGCCGCGGCCGTCGCCGACCTCGAGGCGGGCATCGAGGAGGCGCGGGCCGCCACCGCCGACGCGGGCACCGGCCTCGGTCTCATGGTCTCCGGCGGCGAGCTCAGCGCGATGGCCCCGGCCGGCGACGGCGCGGACGCCCGCGGTGCGCGCGGCGGGCTCATCTACGACGCGTTCGGCGTGCAGCCCGTCGTCGACGACGTCCAGGCCGCCACGCACGGCGAGCCGGTGTCCTTCGAGTTCCTGCTGGAGACCGACCCCGACCACCTGTGGGTCGTCGACCGCGACGCCGCCACCGGCGAGGAGGGCGCGCAGGCGGCCGCGGCGGTGCTCGACAACGACATCGTGGCGCAGACGACCGCCGCGCAGCAGGACCAGATCCACTACCTCGACCCGGTCGCCTGGTACGTCGTCTTCGGTGGCATCGACACCACCCGGATCATGATCGACGACGTCCTGCAGATCGCCGGCTGAGTCCCGCACCTCCTCCGTGACGGCACTCGACACGGGTCCCGCGAGCACCCCCGCCCCGGCGCGCACCCGGCGCACCGGCGTGGGGGTGCTCGTCGGCGTGCTGCTCGCGGTCCTCGCGGTCGCGAGCCTGTTCACCGGCGTCTCCGACGTCTCCCCGGTGTCGGTGCTCACCGGCGGGTCCGACGGCACCGCGGCCTTCCTGCTCGGGGCCAGCCGGATCCCGCGCACCGTGGCCCTGGTCCTCGCCGGGGCCTCGCTGGGCATCGCCGGGCTGATCATGCAGATGCTCGTGCGGAACAGGTTCGTGGAGCCGAGCACCACCGGCGTCACCGAGTTCGCGACGCTCGGCATGCTCGTGACGACGGTGTTCCTGCCGGGGCTGGCCGTCGTCGGCAAGACGGTCGTCGCCGCGGTGTTCGGCCTCGTCGGGACCTGGGTGTTCCTGCGGGTGGTGCGGGCGGTGCCGGTCCGCCAGCTCGTCCTCGTCCCGCTGGTCGGCATCATGCTCGGCGGCGTCGTCGGCGCGGTGACGACGTTCGTCGCCTACCGCCTGGACCTGCTGCAGTCCCTCGGGCAGTGGGCGCAGGGCAGCTTCGCCGGCGTCGTGCAGGGCCGGTACGAGCTCGTGTGGATCGCCGGCGCGATGGTCGTCGTCGCCTGGCTGGCCGCCGACCGGTTCAGCGTCATCGGCCTCGGCGAGGAGTTCGCGACCAACCTGGGCCTCGACTACCGCCGCGTGGTCGCCGTGGGCATGGTCGTCGTCGCGGTCATCACCGCGGCCGTGCTCGTCACGGCGGGGCTGGTCCCGTTCCTCGGCCTCGTCGTCCCGAACGTCGTCAGCCTGCTGATCGGCGACAACGTGCGCCGGGCGATCCCGTGGGTCGCCGCGCTCGGGGCCCTGTTCGTCGTCGCCTGCGACGTCCTCGCGCGGGTCGTGCGCTTCCCCTACGAGATCCCGCTGTCGGTCGTCGTCGGCGTCGTCGGGGCGGTGCTGTTCCTCTGGCTGCTGCTGCGGAGGGGGAGCCGTGCTCACTGACCCCGCGCCGACGGCGGTCCGCCCCCGCGTGGCGGTGCGGGTGCGCCGGACCGGGCCCGCGGCCCGCCTGGCCGCGCTCGGCGCCGTCGTCCTCGCCCTGACCGCCGTCTACCTGTTCACCGACGTCCCCGGCTCGCTGGCCTACGCGCTGGAGAAGCGCGGCCTGACGGTGGCCGCGATGGTCGTCGTCGCGGCGGCGGTCGGGGTCTCGACGGTCGTCTTCCACACGATCACCCAGAACCGCGTCCTCACCCCGTCGATCATGGGGTTCGACGCGTTCTACGTCCTGGTCTCGACCGTCGTCGTCTTCGCCGCCGGGTCCGCGGCGTTCCTGGCGGCCGACCCGCTCGTCCTGTGGGCGGTGCAGGTGGCGGTCATGGTCGCGTTCAGCGTCGTGCTGTTCACCTGGCTGTTCGGCGGGAAGCGGCGGTCGATCCACCTGATGCTGCTGGTCGGCATCGTGCTGGGCACGTTCTTCCGCGCCTTCACCGAGTGGATGCAGCGGATGCTCGACCCGCTGGACTTCCAGGTGCTCTCCGACGCGTTCTTCGCCTCCCTGACCCGGCCCGACGAGACGCTGCTCGCGCTCACCGCGGGCCTCGTCGTCCTCGGCTGCGGGGTGGTCGTGCCGCTGCTGCGCACCCTGGACGTGCTGACCCTCGGCGAGCCGGCCGCGGTGGGCCTGGGCGTCGACCACCGGCGCGTGGTGATGACGCTGTTCCTGGTCGTCTCGGTGATGGTCGCGGCGTCGACGGCGCTCGTCGGGCCGATCCTGTTCTTCGGCCTGGTCGTCGCCAACCTCGCCTACTCGTGGGCGGGCTCGTTCCGCCACGTGTGGACGGTGCCCACGGCGGTGCTGCTCGGCGTCGTCTGCCTGCTCGGCGGCCAGCTGGTCCTGGAGCGGGTGCTCGGCTTCGGCGGCACCCTCTCCACGGTCATCGACTTCGCCGGCGGGCTGTTCTTCCTGTACCTCGTCCTGCGGAAGGGGGCGCGGTGATCGCGCTCGAGGGCGTCACCAAGCGCTACGGCGGCCAGACGGTGGTCGACGACGTCACGATCCGCCTCGGCGGCGAGGGGGTGACGGCGCTCATCGGCCCGAACGGCACGGGCAAGTCGACGCTGTTCGGCCTGATCGGCCGCCTGGTCCGGCCCGACGCCGGGCGGGTCACGGTGGACGGCCGGGACGTCGCGACGACGCCGTCGCAGGAGCTGGCCCGGCGCCTGGCCGTGCTGCGCCAGGACAACCACGTCGCCGCGCGGCTGACCGTCTCCGACCTCGTGGGGTTCGGGCGCTTCCCGCACTCGCGGGGCCGGCTCACCGTCGCCGACCGCGAGCACGTCGACCGGGCGATCGCCTACCTGGAGCTGGACCCCCACCGGGACCGCTTCCTCGACGAGCTGTCGGGCGGTCAGCGCCAGCGCGCGTTCATCGCGATGGTCCTCGCCCAGGACACCGAGTACGTGCTGCTCGACGAGCCGCTCAACAACCTCGACCTGCGGCACATGGGCGAGATCATGCGGCTGGTCCGGACGATGGCCGACGAGCTCGGGAAGCGGGTCGTCACCGTGCTGCACGACGTCAACTCGGCGGCGGCCCACGCCGACCGCATCGTGGCGATGCGGGACGGCGCCGTCGTCGCGGACGCCCCCGCACGCGACGTCATGCGTCCCGAGGTGCTGGCGGCGATCTACGACACGGCCGTCGACGTCCGCGAGATCGACGGCCGCCCGGTCGCCCTGTACTACGGCTGAGCGCGCGCGGTGTCGACCTGCTGTCGTCTCCCCGCGCGGGAGGGGACAGCAGGTCGACACCCGGCTACGCCCAGCGGGCGAGGGCGGTGCTGGTCCCCGGGTCGACCACGGTGAACCCCGCGTCGACCACCTCGACGTCGGCGTGCGGGCGCAGCGCCCGCCACCGCGCGACGCCGGGGTGCTCGACCACCACGGCGAAGCCGGCGGCCGCCCAGGCGGCGAACCGCCCGTCGGGCATGCGCACCGCCGACAACTGCGCCGCGTGACCGCAGGCCGCCGCCGCCTTGCCCAGCGGCAGGAACGGCTCCGGGCAGACCGAGACGACGAGCGGGCCGCCCGGCACCGGGTCGACCACCGGCCGGGCGCCGGGGTCGTCGAGCTCGCTGCCGGTCAGCTGCAGCTTCGCGACCTCCGGGGGGATGGCGTCGGTCGGACCCGGCACCAGCGCGCGGACCTCGGCCCCGGCCACCGCGGCGGTCACCCCCGGGAGCCCCGCGACCCGCTCCCACGCGACCCCCCGCGCCCGCCGGCAGTGCTTGCGGATCGCCCCGTCGGTCCACCGGCGGACCAGCGGCTCCCACTCCCCGCCGGGCAGCGTCCGGTCGTCGGCGAGCAGCCGCACGACCGCCACCGCCGCGGCCTCGCAGACCGCCGTCCGGCCCGGCGGCCCGACCCGCTCCACGCGCGCCACCAGCTGCATCGCCCAGGGGGCCTCGCCCGGCGGGTCGTCGTACACGCCCCCACCCTGACGGACGGGCGCGGCTCCCCCGGTACCCGGAACCCGGCGACACGCCCGGCCGCCGCCGCGGCGTGACCGGCGTCGCAGCGGCTCGTTCGGGCAGGGCACACGTCAGCCCTCAACGAGGAGAGCCCATGACCCGGTCCACCCGTCGCGTGCTCGGAGGAGGGAGCCTGGCCGCGCTGCTCGCGGGCGCGCTGCTGGCCTCCCCCGCCCAGGCGGCTCCCGAGCCGCTCGCGCCCGTCCAGGACTTCCTGGCCGACCAGCTGGCCGGCCTGGCCGCCGCCGTCCCGACCACCGTCCTGGTGCACGGGGAGGACGCGGAGGCCGCCCGGGACGCCGTCGCCGCCACCGGGATGCGGACCGTCACCGAGTTCGAGCGGATCGGCGTCGTCGTCGCCCGCGGCACCGCCGCCCAGGTGCAGGCCGCGCGCGGCGAGCCCGGCGTCACCTACCTCGAGGGCAACACCCCGATCGAGTTCGCGCAGGAGACCTCCAACACCGCGACCGGCGGCGCGCGGGCCGTGCAGACGCTGACCGGGCCCGACGGCTCCCCGCTCGACGGCAGCGGCGTCTCGGTCGCCGTCATCGACTCCGGCGTCGACCCGACCCACCCCTACCTGCGCGACCCCGACGGCGGCAGCGCCGTGGTGGCCAACCTCAAGAGCCTGTGCCTGCTGGAGACCACGACGACGCCGGACTGCGTCGTCCGGGTGCCGACCGTGGTCGACACCGACACGCTGGCGGTCGGCGGCCACGGCACGCACGTCAGCGGGATCGTGGCCGGCCGGCCGACGACGCTCTCCGACGGCGGCCGGCTGCAGGGCGCGGCCCCCGGCGCGAGCCTGGTCTCCGTCTCCACCGGCGCGGTGCTGCTGATCGTCGGCGCCGACGCGGCGCTGAACTGGGTCCTGGAGAACCACGAGCAGCCGTGCGGGGCCGGCGTCCCCGCCGACGTCTGCCCGCCGATCAAGGTCACCAACAACTCCTACGGCCCCTCCGGCGGCGGCGAGTTCGACCCGGAGAGCGCCACCGTGAAGCTGCAGCGCGCCCTGGCGGAGGAGGGGGTGGTCACCGTGTGGGCGGCCGGCAACGACGGCGGCGACGGCTCGACGTCGCTCACCAACCCGCCCGGCCAGGACCCGACCGGCGGGATCATCAGCGTCGCGTCCTACTCCGACCAGGACACCGGCACCCGCGACGGCACGATCAGCGAGTTCTCCTCGCGCGGCGCCGCGGCCGACCCCTCCACCTGGCCGGACGTCTCCGCGCCGGGCGAGGCCATCACGTCGTCGTGCCGGCTGTACCTGCCGATCTGCGCCACCGGCCTCGACCCGCGCAACGGCCCCGGCCTGCTCGACCTCGGCACCTTCAACACGATCAGCGGGACCTCGATGGCCGCACCGCACGTCGCGGGCATCGTCGCCCAGCTGTTCGAGGCCGACCCGACGGCGACCCCGGCCGAGGTCGAGGAGGCGATCACCGCGACGGCGTACCGCTACGCCGACGGCGCCGCCTACACCCCCGTCGGCGGCCGGACGACGTCGTTCGACAAGGGCACCGGCCTGGTCGACGTCCCCGCCGCGGTGGCCGCCCTGCTCGCCTGAGGAAGGACCCCCTCGCCCCCCACCCCTCGCACGCCCGGGGCGGGCCCCCGCGAGGGGGCCACCGGCACACGGCCCGGTTCCACGTGGAACCGGGCCGTGTGACGTGTCTGTGAACTCCGCCGACCACGTCGCGGTGATCGACGGGCTGGGGTTGGATCGAACCCATGTGCGGCCTCTCCGGCGAGATCAGGTTCGACGGCTCCCTGGCCGACACCACCGCGGTGGCGCGGATGGTCGAGGCGCTGGTCCCCCGCGGGCCGGACGGCCAGGGTCAGTGGAGCGCCGGCCGGGTGGCGTTCGGCCACCGCCGGCTGTCGGTCATCGACCTCTCCCCCAGCGGCTCCCAGCCGATGGTGGACAGCGAGCTGGGCCTCGAGGCGGTCTTCAACGGCTGCATCTACGACTACAAGGAGCTGCGCGCCGAGCTCGAGGGCCACGGCTACCGCTTCTTCTCCACCAGCGACACCGAGGTCCTGCTCAAGGGCTACCACCACTGGGGCCTGGACTTCGTCGACCACCTGCACGGCATGTTCGTCGTGGTCATCCACGAGCGGGACACCGGCCGCGTCGTCATGGCCCGCGACCGGCTGGGCATCAAGCCGCTGTACCTCGCCGAGACGCCGGGCCGGCTGCGGTTCGCCTCCTCCCTGCCGGCCCTGCTGCGCGCCGGCGACGTCGACACCTCCATCGACCCGGTCGCGCTGCACCACTACCTGACCTGGCACGCCGTCGTCCCGGCGCCGCGCACCCTGCTCAACGGGGTGCGCAAGCTGCCGCCGGCCACCGTCCGCGTCGTCGAGGCCGACGGCACCAGCCGCGAGCACCGCTACTGGGAGCCCACCTACGAGCGGCGCCCCGAGCACTCCGGCTGGTCGAACCGCGACTGGGAGGACGCGATCGAGGAGGCGCTGCGGGTCGCCGTCCGCCGCCGCCTGGTCTCCGACATCCCGGTCGGCGTGCTGCTGTCCGGCGGGCTGGACTCCAGCCTGATCGTCGGCCTGCTCGCGCAGGAGGGGCAGAGCGGCCTGGCCACCTACTCGATCGGCTTCGAGACCGTCGGCGGGCACGCGGGCGACGAGTTCCGCTACTCCGACGTCATCGCCGAGCGGTTCGGGACCAACCACCACCGCATCCGGGTGTCCTCCGACGAGCTCGCCGCCGCGCTCGGCCACGCCATCGGCGCGATGGCCGAGCCGATGGTCAGCCACGACGTCGTCGCCTTCGACCTGCTGTCCGAGCGGGTCAGCCAGTCGATCCGGGTGGTGCAGTCCGGGCAGGGCGCCGACGAGGTCTTCGCCGGCTACCACTGGTACCCGCCGCTGGCCGACGTCGGCCGCGAGGAGGCCGTCGAGCGCTACGCGAAGGCGTTCTTCGACCGCGGCGCGGAGGACGTGCGCGCGCTGGTCGGCGAGCGGTACGCCCTCGACGGCGACCCCAGCCTGGAGTTCGTCCGCGACCACATGTCCCGCGCCGGCGCGCAGACCGCCGTCGACGCCGCCCTGCGGCTGGACAGCGAGGTGATGCTCGTCGACGACCCGGTCAAGCGGGTGGACAACATGTCCATGGCGTGGGGCCTGGAGGCCCGGGTGCCCTTCCTCGACCACGACCTGGTGGAGCTCGCGGCCCAGTGCCCGCCCGAACTCAAGCTCGCCGACGGCGGCAAGGGCGTGCTCAAGGCGATCGGCCGCCGGATCATCCCGCCGGAGGTCATCGACCGGCCCAAGGGCTACTTCCCGGTGCCGGCGATCACCCACCTCGAGGGCAAGGTGCTCGGCCTGGTGAAGGACGCGCTGTCCAGTGAGGCGGCGCGGGAGCGGGCGCTGTTCCGCCCGGAGTACGTGTCCCGGCTGCTCCAGGACCCCAACGGGGAGCTCACGCCGCTGCGCGGCAACAAGCTCTGGCAGCTGGGGCTGCTGGAGCTGTGGCTGCAGAACCACGGGGTCTGAGGAGGCGCACCGTGGCACCCCGGCTCGCCGGGCACCGCCGCCGCTCCGCGGTGGCCGGCCCCCCCGACCTCACCGGACGCAACTGGACGAGGCCCTCCGAGCACCAGCTCGAGGGCATGGCCACCGACGTCGTGCTGGACCTGGCGTGGGGGCGCCTGGTCTTCGGCCAGACCTTCACCGAGATGCGCGACATCCTCGCCGCGCTGCGCGCCGAGGAGAGCGGGCAGCGCGACATCTGCATCTACGCGCGCGACCCGCACGTCCTCGTCGGCCTCGCGCCCGACGAGCTGTTCATCGACCCCAGCTACACCTACCGGCTGGACCTCTACCGCTACCGGCCCCGGCCCGAGCTCATCCGCGGCGTCTTCGTCCGCACCGTGACCTCGCTGGAGGACATGGTGGCGATCAACGAGATCTACGCCCGCAACGGCATGGTCACCGGCGACCCGGAGACCATGTGGGCCAACCACCGGACCCGCGCCTTCACCTACCTCGTCGCCGAGGACACCCGGACCCACCGGGTCGTCGGCACGGTCACCGGCGTCGACCACGTGCTGGCCTTCGGCGACCCGGAGGGCGGCACCAGCCTGTGGTGCCTCGCCGTCGACGGGCAGAGCGCGCCGCCCGGCACCGGCGAGGCGCTGGTGCGGGTGCTGGCCGAGCGGTACGTCGGCCGCGGCCGCTCCTACGTCGACCTCTCGGTCATGCACGACAACAAGGGCGCGATCGCGCTCTACCGCAAGCTCGGCTTCGTCCGCGCGCCCGCGGTGTGCGTCAAGCGGAAGAACCCGATCAACACGCCGCTGTTCGCCGCCCGCCCACCGGGGCTGGTGGAGCTGAACCCCTACGCGCGGATCATCGCCGACGAGGCGCTGCGGCGCGGGATCCGCGTGCAGGTGACCGACGCCGAGTTCGGCGAGATGCAGCTGTCCCTCGGCGGCCGCCGGGTGCTGACCCGCGAGTCGCTGTCGGAGTTCACCACCGCCGTCGCGATGAGCCGCTGCGACGACAAGCGGGTCACCCGTCGCATCGTCGAGGCCGCCGGGGTGCGCGTGCCCCGCGGCGTGACCGTGCCCGGCGACGACCTCGGCCCCGCCCGCGAGCTGCTGGCCGACCGCGGGGAGCTGGTGGTCAAGCCCGCCCGCGGCGAGCAGGGCAAGGGCATCACCGTGGGCGTGACGAGCGAGGAGGAGCTCGGCCGGGCCGTCGACGCCGCGCGGCTGTTCTGCCCGGACGTGCTGGTCGAGGAGCTGGTCGACGGCGAGGACGTGCGCGTCGTCGTCATCGACCACGAGGTCGTCGCCGCGGCGGTGCGCAAGCCCGCGGAGGTCGTCGGCGACGGCCGCAGCACCGTGGCCCAGCTGGTGCGCGAGACCAGCCGGCGGCGGGAGCGGGCCACCGGCGGGGAGTCGCGGATCCCGCTCGACGACGTCACCACCGAGGTCGTCCGGGCGGCCGGGTACGCGATGGACGACGTCCTGGCCAACGGGCAGCGGCTACGCGTGCGGCGGACGGCGAACCTGCACACCGGCGGCACCATCGAGGACGTCACCGCCCGGCTGCACCCGGCGATCGCGCAGGCGGCGGTGCGGGCCAGCCGGGCGATCGGCATCCCGGTGACCGGCGTCGACTTCCTCGTGCCCGACGTCGAGGGCCCCGACGCGGTGTTCGTCGAGGCCAACGAACGCCCGGGACTGGCCAACCACGAGCCGCAGCCGACCGCGGCCCGCTTCGTCGACCTGCTGTTCCCCGAGACCCGCCGCCGGTGAGAGCGCCGGCGGCGTACTCCCTGGCGGCGGTCGGCGGGGCGCTGGGGGCGCTGGCGCGGTGGGGCGTCGCCGAGGCGCTCCCCTCCCCCGCCGCCGGGTGGCCCTGGGCGACGCTGCTGGTCAACCTCACCGGCTGCCTGCTGATGGGCGTCCTCCTCGGCCTGCTCACCACGGGGCCGGAGCCGCCGTGGGTGCGGCCCCTCCTCGCCGTCGGCGTGCTCGGCGGCTACACGACCTACTCCGCGTTCGCCGTCGAGGTCGCCCTGCTGACCGACGCCGGCCGGGTCCTGCTCGCCGCGGCCTACGTGCTCGCCTCGGTCCTCGGCGGGGTGCTCGCCACGGCCGCGGGCCTGGTCGCGGTGCGGCGGCGGACGCCGTGACGCCACTGCTGGTCGCGGCCGGCGCGCTGGCCGGCGCGCCGCTGCGGCTGCTGGCCGTGCGCCTCGCGGGGCGGGCGGGCCGGGACCCCGCGGTCGGCACGCTGGCGGTCAACGTCGCGGGCTCGGCCGTGCTCGGCGTGCTGCTGGGCCTCGGCCACGCGTCCGCGGCGGTGGTCGCGCTGGTCGGCACGGGCTTCTGCGGGACGCTGACCACCTTCTCCAGCTTCGGCGCTGACGTCGTCCGGCTGGTCGAGGAGCGCGCCGTCGGCCGGGCGGCCGGGTACCTCGCGGCCACGCTGGTGCTCGGCCTCGCGGCCGCGGCCGCCGGGTACCTGCTGGTGCGCTGACCGGCCCTGCGGGTGACGCGGCCGCGGCGTCTCAGTAGGGTCGACGGCGTATGGCCAGGACAGGCGCGGGAGACGTGGGGGCGGACAGTCCCGTCGTCGTGGTGGCCAACCGGCTGCCCGTCGACCAGGTGACCGACCCCGACGGGACGACGCGCTGGCAGCGCAGCCCCGGCGGCCTGGTGACCGCGCTCGAGCCCTTCGTCGCCGGCCGCGGCGGCGCGTGGGTGGGCTGGTCCGGCTCGGCCGGCGAGGCGCCCGAGCCCTTCGAGTCCGGCGGGATGTCGCTGATCCCCGTCGAGCTCTCGGAGGAGGAGGTCGACCGCTACTACGAGGGCATGTCCAACGCCTCGCTGTGGCCGCTGTACCACGACGTGGTCGAGAAGCCGGAGTACCACCGCACCTGGTGGGACACCTACGTGCAGGTCAACAAGCGCTTCGCCGAGCGGACCGCGGAGGTGGCCGCCGAGGACGCGATCGTCTGGGTGCACGACTACCAGCTGCAGCTGGTGCCCGCGATGCTGCGGCAGCGCCGGCCCGACCTCACGATCGGCTTCTTCCTGCACATCCCGTTCCCGCCCTACGAGCTGTTCACCCAGCTGCCGTGGCGGTCGGCGATCGTCGAGGGGCTGCTGGGCGCGGACCTGGTCGGCTTCCAGCGGCCGAGCGCCGCGGTCAACTTCGTCCAGCTGGCCCGCCGGCTGCACGAGCTGCCCACCCGCGGCGCGACGGTCGAGTACGACGGGCGCACGGTGACCGCACGGGCGTTCCCGATCTCCATCGACGTCGCCGCCTTCGACGAGCTGGCCTCCTCGCCGGAGGTGGTCAAGCGGGCCGCGGAGATCCGCGCGGAGCTCGGCGAGCCGGACAAGATCATCCTGGGTGTCGACCGGCTGGACTACACCAAGGGCATCAGCGTCCGGCTCAACGCCTTCCAGGAGCTGCTCGAGGACGGCGCGGTCGAGGCGCCCGGGACGGTCATGGTCCAGGTGGCGACGCCCAGCCGCGAGCGGGTCGAGCACTACGTGCACATGCGGGAGACCATCGAGCAGCAGGTCGGTCACATCAACGGCGTCTTCGGCTCCATCGGCGGCCCGGCGGTGCACTACTTCAACCAGTCGATGCCCCGCGAGGAGCTCGCCGCCCTCTACCGCGCCGCCGACGTCATGCTCGTGACGCCCTACCGCGACGGCATGAACCTGGTGGCCAAGGAGTACGTGGCCGCCCGCGGCGACCTCGGCGGCACGCTCGTCCTGTCCGAGTTCGCCGGCGCCGCCGCCGAGCTCAAGCAGGCGTTCCTGGTCAACCCGCACGACATCGCCGGCGTGAAGAACCAGCTGCTGCGCGCGCTGCGTATCGAGCCCGCCGAGGGCGCCCGCCGGATGCGCGCCATGCGCCGGTACCTGGCCAAGCACGACCTCGACCACTGGGCGTCGTCCTTCTTCGACGCCCTGCGCGCCCAGGCGTGAGCGTCCCGGACGGCACGGCGGCCGCGCTGGCGGCGGTCGCCGCCCGCCGTCCCCTGCTGGTCGCCTCCGACTACGACGGCGTGCTGGCCCCGCTGGTCGGCGACCCGAGCGCGGCGGTCCCCTCCCCCGGCACCGCCGAGGCCCTCGCCCGGATCGCCGCCGCCGACGGCGTGACCGTGGCGCTGGTCAGCGGCCGCGGGCTCGAGGACCTGCGCACGGTCAGCGGCCTCACCGGCCCCTACCGCTGGGTGGGCAGCCACGGCGCCGAGTACGACGGCCCGCTCACCGGCGAGCTGGCCGGCCGCCGGGACGCCCTCGCCGGGCAGCTCGCGCCGCTGGTGGCCGCCGTCCCCGGTGCGCGGCTGGAGGTCAAGCCCGCCAGCGTCGCCGTCCACGTCCGGCAGGTGACCGACCCGGCCGCGGCCACCGCGCTGCTCGCGTCCGCTGATGCGGTCGCGGATCCGTCACTGACGAAGAAGCCGGGCAAGGCGGTGCTCGAGCTCGTCCTCGTGGATGCCGACAAGGGCAGCGCCGTGCGCCGGCTGCGCACTGAGCTCGGCGCCGCCGCGGTCGTCTACCTCGGGGACGACCGCACCGACGAGGACGTCTTCCGCTCCCTCGGCCCGGACGACCTCGGGATCAAGGTCGGCGAGGGTGAGACGGCCGCGACCCGGCGCGTGGCCGACCCGGCCGCCGCCCTCGCCGTCCTCCGGCTGCTCGGCGACCTGCTCGCCTGACCCCCGCCGCGGCGCGTCGCGCCCCGGCCGGGGACGACCGCCGCCCGGCCGAGCGGTCACCGCCCGCGACGGGTCGACACGGCGCCCCTCCCCCGGCTCCGCCCTGCGCGGACGCCCGCGGGCGCGGCCGGTCACCGCCGGGCGCCGTCGACTCGGCGACGGCGCGGCGGGCGGTCACCGCCTCCTCCGCAACGATCCGTCCCGGGGTGTTTCCCGTTCCGGGGCGCGGGCAGCGGCCGCCGCCACCATTCCTGCTGCACGCCCGTCACACCCGTCGCAGCGTGCACAGGAAGCCCAGGAGGCTCTCGTGAACGCCGCACCCCGCCCGCGCGCCGGCTGGTTCGCCGACCGCCCGCTGTCCGTCAAGTTCGGCGCGCTGGTCGCCGTCGGCACGCTGTCGCTCGGGGGGCTGCTCGGCGCGACGGTGCTCGGCAACGCCGCCGTCCGCGACGCCGAGCACCGCTCGGCCGCGCTGCACGAGGCGCGGCAGCTGGTGCTCCAGCTCGACACCCGGGCCAGCGAGCTCAAGGTGGACGGGTTCAAGGCGATCGTCCGCGAGGACCCGGCCGAGCAGCTGGCCGAGCTCGCCGACGATGTCGCCACCCCGCGGGAGCTGCTCGCCGAGCTCGGCGGGATCGAGCTGACCGGCGACAGCGCCACCGCGGTCGCCGCGCTGGAGGACACCTACGGCGAGTACACCGACGCGATCACCGCCTTCGTGGACGGCGCCGTGGCCGACCAGGCCGGCGCGCGCGTGCGGTGGGAGGACATCCAGGCCGCCAACGACCTCACCGACGCCGCCGTCGGCACCGCGAAGGACACGCTGGAGACCGAGGCGGGAGCCGCCCAGGAGGAACTGCAGGACACCGTCACCCGCTTCGAGACGGTCTCGTTCGTCGTCGCCGGGCTGGGCTTCCTGCTGCTGGTCCTGCTCAGCTGGCTGACCGCCCGCTCGGTGATCCGGCCGGTGCGCACGGTGCAGGCCTCCCTCGAGGCGCTGGCGGAGGGCGACCTGACCCGCACCACCGGCATCCGGTCCCGCGACGAGGTCGGCCGGATGGCCGACGCGCTCGACCGCGCCCAGGAGAACCTGCGCGAGGTGCTCGACGCCGTCGCCGCCTCGGCGGACGCGGTCGCGGCTTCCAGCGAGCAGCTGTCGGCGTCCTCGGCGCAGATCTCGGCCTCGGCGGAGGAGACCTCGGCCCAGTCCGGCGTGGTCGCGGCGGCCGCGGAGGAGGTGTCGCGGTCGGTGCAGACGGTCGCCGCGGGCGCGGAGCAGATGGGGGCGTCGATCCGGGAGATCGCCACCAACGCCGCCGAGGCCAGCGCCGTCGCAGCCCGGGCGGTGACGGCCGCGGAGACGACGACGGCGACGGTGGCGAAGCTGGGCGACTCCTCGGCCGAGATCGGCAACGTGGTCAAGGTGATCACCTCGATCGCGGAGCAGACCAACCTGCTGGCGCTCAATGCCACGATCGAGGCCGCCCGGGCCGGCGAGGCGGGCAAGGGCTTCGCGGTGGTGGCCAACGAGGTCAAGGAGCTGGCCCAGGAGACGGCCAAGGCGACCGAGGACATCGCCCGCCGGGTGCAGGCCATCCAGGGCGACACCACCGCCGCGGTGGCGGCCATCGGCGAGATCAGCCAGATCGTCGCGCAGATCTCCGACCGGCAGACCACCATCGCCTCCGCGGTGGAGGAGCAGACCGCCACCACCAACGAGATGAGCCGGTCGGTGTCCGAGGCCGCGCAGGGCTCCGGTCAGATCGCGGACAACATCTCCGGGGTGTCGACCGCGGCCGACTCCACCACCCAGGCGCTGACCCAGACCCGCACCGCCGTCGACGAGCTGTCCCGGATGGCCACCGAGCTCCGGACGAGCGTCGGCCGCTTCACGCACTGACCTGGGTGATCCGGCCGCCGGGAATGGTCGTCCGTCCCGGTGGCCGGTGATCACGGTCCTCCCCGGGAGCCATTTCCGCGACAATGGCTCCGGGCGCGCTCGTCCACCCCCGCCCCGAGCGGCAGAAATGGCCATTCCTGCCGCTCCGAGGGCCGGCCACCTCGGCGGATGCCCTTGTCGACATGGGCATATGCGCCGGTCGGCGGGTGCGCGCTGCTTGTCGACTTGGTGCCGGGAATGGTCCCGGCGTTGCCTCTGGCCACGCATTACGGCCGTGCTCGGATCGTTACCGACACGCCATTTCCGGACGACCCCAGTTCCTTTTCCGATCCGTCACTCTCCTACCCCGAGAGCGCCCGCTTCACCACCCCGGCCACCCCGAGAAACCAGGAGCAGTCCCCATGAGCACGCAACGCGCCGGCCGCACCGGCGGCTGGTTCGCCGACCGCCCCGTCGGCGTCAAGATCGGCGCCGCCGTCGCCGTCCTCGCGCTGGTCGCCGTCGCGATGACCGTCCTCGCCGTCAACCGGCTGTCGGCGGTCCAGGACGCGGCCGCCCGGATCAACGACAACGTCGTCCGGCTGTCCGACCTGGCGAACATCCAGCGCTCCTGGCAGGGCGACCGGTCGCGGTACAACACGTACCCCATCGCGGACGCGCAGCAGCGCGCCGCCCTGCGGGCCGACCTGACCGAGCGCCGCGAGACCATCGACGGCCAGCTCGACGCCTACGCCGAGGTGACGGTCAACAAGGAGGCCTTCGAGGAGTTCCGCGGCACCGTCGAGGACTACTACACGATCGCCGACACCCAGCTGCTGCCCGCGGCCGACGCCGGGAACCTCGCCGCGGCGGCCGCCGTCATCACCGGCCCGCTGCAGGACCGCTCCGACGTCCTCATGGACCAGTACAACGCCATGCAGGAGCGCCGGGTCGGCGCCGGCCAGGCCGACACCGACGACGCCGTGGGCATCGTCTCCTCGGCCACCACCACCCTCTGGGTCTCCCTGGCCCTGGGCACGCTGGTCGCCGGCGGGCTGACCGTGCTCGTCGTCCGGCGGCTCGTGGGCACCGTCCGCTCGGTGCAGCACTCGGTCGAGGCCCTGGCCGCCGGCGACCTCACCGTCACCCCCGAGGTGCGCGGTCGGGACGAGCTCGGCCGGATGGCCGCCGCCCTCGGCGAGGCCCAGGAGAGCCTGCGCTCGGTGATGGCCTCCGTGGCCGCCTCGGCCGACGCCGTGGCCGCCTCCAGCGAGGAGCTGTCGGCGTCCTCGGCGCAGATCTCGGCCTCGGCGGAGGAGACCTCGGCCCAGTCCGGCGTGGTCGCCGGCGCGGCCGAGGAGGTCAGCCGGAACGTGCAGACCGTCGCGGCCGGCGCGGAGCAGATGGGCGCCTCGATCCGGGAGATCGCCACCAACGCCGCCGAGGCCAGCGCCGTCGCAGCCCGGGCGGTGACGGCCGCGGAGACGACGACGGCGACGGTGGCGAAGCTGGGCGACTCCTCGGCCGAGATCGGCAACGTGGTCAAGGTGATCACCTCGATCGCGGAGCAGACCAACCTGCTGGCGCTCAATGCCACGATCGAGGCCGCCCGGGCCGGCGAGGCGGGCAAGGGCTTCGCGGTGGTGGCCAACGAGGTCAAGGAGCTGGCCCAGGAGACGGCCAAGGCGACCGAGGACATCGCCCGCCGGGTGCAGGCCATCCAGGGCGACACCACCGCCGCGGTGGCGGCCATCGGCGAGATCAGCCAGATCGTCGCGCAGATCTCCGACCGGCAGACCACCATCGCCTCCGCGGTGGAGGAGCAGACCGCCACCACCAACGAGATGAGCCGGTCGGTGTCCGAGGCCGCGCAGGGCTCCGGTCAGATCGCCGACAACATCTCCGGGGTGTCGACCGCGGCCGACTCCACCACCCAGGCGCTGACCCAGACCCGCACCGCCGTCGACGAGCTGTCCCGGATGGCCACCGACCTGCGCACCAGCGTCGCCCGCTTCACCTACTGAACCGCACTCCCGCGGCCGGCCCCTGGGGCCGGCCGCGGGAGGCGCCCGAGCACCCCGCGGCCGCCCGGGGCTCACCTTGAGTCCGACGGCGGGCCGCCGAAGACCATCCGGGGACGGATCCGTTCCCGTACGCGAGAGAGAAGGCAACGGTGGACGGTCTGGACGACATCGTCGAGGAGTTCCTCGTCGAGAGCCACGAGAACCTCGACCAGCTCGACACGGACCTGGTCGCCCTCGAGCAGGAGCCCGACTCGCGCGAGCGGCTCTCGAGCATCTTCCGCACCATCCACACGATCAAGGGCACCAGCGGCTTCCTCGCCTTCGGCCGGCTCGAGGAGGTCACCCACGTCGGGGAGAACATGCTCTCCCGGCTGCGGGACGGCGTCCTCGCCCTGACTCCCGAGCGCACCAGCGTGCTGCTGCGGATGGTCGACACCGTGCGCTCGCTGCTCGCCTCCATCGAGGCCACCGGCGGCGAGGGCGGCGTGGACGTCTCCGCCGTCGTCGCCGAGATCAGCGCCGCCATGGAGGACTCCCCCGCGTCTGCCGAGGCGCCGGCCGAGGTCGCCGCCGAGGTCGTCGCGGCCGCCGAGGCCGTGGTCGAGGCCGCCGCCGGGACGGCGCCCGAGCCCGAGCCCGCTCCCCTGCTCGACGAGGTGCACGACGAGCACCCCGATGAGGCGCACGACGACCACGCCGACGGCGGCCTGCCGGCCGGCGCCGCCCGCCCCGAGGGTCAGGCCGCGCAGCAGCGCCGCGCCGTCGCCGACTCGACCATCCGCGTCGACGTCGACCTGCTCGACTCCCTGATGCTGCTGGTCGGCGAGCTGGTGCTGACCCGCAACCAGATCGTCCAGTACGTGGGCCGCTCCACCGACACCGACCTGGTGCGCGCCTCGCAGCGGCTCAACCTCATCGCCAGCGAGCTGCAGGAGGGCGTCATGAAGACGCGCATGCAGCCGATCGACCACATCTGGTCCAAGCTGCCGCGCGTCGTCCGTGACCTCGGCATCCAGTGCGGCAAGAACGTCCGCCTGGAGATGGAGGGCCGGGACACCGAGCTGGACAAGACGCTGCTCGAGGCGGTCAAGGACCCGCTGACCCACCTGGTCCGCAACTCCGTCGACCACGGCATCGAGGCCCCCGACCGCCGCCGTGCCGCGGGCAAGCCCGCCGAGGGCGTGCTCACCCTGCGCGCGAGGCACGAGAGCGGGCAGGTCGTCGTCGAGGTCGCCGACGACGGCGCCGGCATCGACCCGGGCAGGATCGGCGCCAAGGCGCTCGAGCGGGGGCTGGTCTCCGCCGACCAGCTCAACCGGATGGGCCCGCAGGACGTCCTGCAGCTGATCTTCCTGCCCGGGTTCTCCACGGCGGCCGCGGTCACCAACGTCTCCGGCCGCGGCGTCGGCATGGACGTCGTCAAGACCAACATCGAGGCCATCGGCGGCACGATCGAGGTCGAGTCCGAGCCCGGCCGCGGCACCGTCTGCCGGCTGCGCATCCCGCTGACCCTGGCGATCGTCCCCGCGCTCACCGTCGAGTGCGCCGGCGACCGCTACGCCATCCCGCAGATCAGCCTGCAGGAGCTGGTCAGCCTCGACGCCGAGAAGGCCGCCAACGCCGTCGAGGAGGTCGGCGGCGCGCCGGTCTACCGGCTGCGCGGCGAGCTGCTCCCCCTCGTGCGGCTCACCGACGTCCTCGGCCTGGCCTCCGACCGCCACGACGGCCACGTCGTCATCGCGGTGCTGCGGTCGGAGGGCCGGCGCTTCGGCCTCGTCGTCGACCGGGTGATCAACACCGAGGAGATCGTCGTCAAGGCCGTCGGCGGCCAGCTCAAGGCGATCGGCCTCTACTCCGGCGCGACCGTCCTCGGCGACGGCGCCGTGGCGCTCATCCTCGACGTCCAGGCCCTGGCCCGCCGCGCGCTGCGCACCGAGAGCGGCGAGCGGCAGGAGGCCCGCGAGGCCGCCGCGGCCGGCACCGGTGGCGGCGAGACCGAGCGCCAGCGGATGCTGCTGGCCGCGATCGGCGAGGGCCGCCGCGTGGCGATCCCGCTGGACACCGTCACCCGCCTGGAGCAGGTGCGGGCCGAGGCCGTCGAGCGGGTCGGCAACCGGGAGGTCGTGCAGTACCGCGGCGCGATCCTGCCGATCGTCCGGCTCGACCGGCACCTGGGCGCCTACGGCACCGCCGAGCGCGAGGTGCTCGAGGTCATCGTCTACAGCGACCACGGCCGCAGCGTCGCGATCGTCGTCGAGGAGATCCTCGACATCGTCGACGGCGGAGCGGCCGTCCGCAGCGACATCGACGACCTGGGCCTGCTCGGCTCCGCCGTCCTCGGCGACAAGGTGACCGAGCTGCTCGACGTCCGCGCCGCCATCCTCGCGGCCGACCCGGCCTTCTACACGACCACCGACCACTCCCCTGCGTCCGCTCTGCTGGAGGTCTGACGTGACGACCGCGACCGAGACCACCACCCGCGCCACCAGCGGGCAGCTGGCCACCTTCCGGCTCGACGGCGACCTGTACGGCGTCGAGGTCGAGCACGTGCAGGAGGTGCTGCGCAGCCAGAAGCTGACCCGGGTGCCGCTGGCGCCGCCGGCCGTCGCCGGGCTGATCAACCTGCGCGGTCAGGTGGTCACCGCCATCGAGCTGCGCGAGCGGCTGGGCCGCCCGCCGCGGCCGGCCGGCACCGACGCCGTCGTCATCGTGGTGCGGCTGCACGGCGAGGCGGTGAGCCTGCTGGTCGACTCGATCGCCGACGTCGTCGACGTCGACGCCGCCGACTTCGAGGCCCCGCCGGACACCCTCGACGGGCAGGCCCGCGAGCTCATCCGCGGCGCCTACAAGCTCGACGGGAAGCTCCTGCTCGCTCTCGACGTGCAGAAGGCCGTCGGCGCCTGACCCCTTCGCGCCCCGTCACCGGGGGCGCAGGCGGGCGACGAGCAGGGCGGCGTCGTCGTCGGCCGGGCCGGCGCGGAACCGGTCGGTGGCGGCCAGGACGAGGTCGGCGAGGTCGTCGGCGGTGCGCGGAGGGACGGCGGCCGGCCGCGGGCCGGGCGGCCCGGCGAGGGCCGCGACGAGCCGTTCCTCGCCGAACAGGCCGTCGCGTCCCCGGGTCTCGGTGATGCCGTCGGTGTACATCACGAGGGCGTCGCCGGGCCCGAGGACGAGCTCCCGGGTCTCCACGATCACCTCGGGGAGGACGCCGAGGAGCTGCCCCGCCGGGGCCAGCAGCGTGGCGCTCCCGTCGGCCCGCACCAGCACCGGGGGCTCGTGGCCGGCGCGGGCGAGCTGCACGGCTGCGGTGCCGTCGGGGTGCGGGGTGATCCGGGCGCAGGCGGCGGTGAGGAACCGGTCCGGGGCGGTCTCCGCGAGCAGGGCCTCGTTGAGCCGCACCAGCGCGGCCGCCGGGGGCAGGTCCCGCGCGATGGCCCGCAGGGTGTGCCGGGCCAGCCCGGTGGTGCTCGCGGCGTCGATCCCGCGCCCGCAGACGTCGCCGATCGCGAGCACGAACGCGCCGCCGTCGAGCGGGACGACGTCGTAGAAGTCGCCGCCGACCTCGACCGACTCATCCGCCGTGGCGTAGCGGGTGGCCAGCTCCACGCCGGGGACCTCGGGCAGGCGGGCCGGCAGGAGGCCGTCCTGCAGGCGGCGGGCGATCCGGGTCTGCCGGCCGTAGAGGTGGGCGTTGTCCAGCGCGACCGCCACGCGTGAGGCGAGGTCGCCGACGAGCTCCTGCTGGTCGGTGAGCGGCCTGCCGCCGGCGGAGGCGCCGACCAGCGACAGCACGCCGGTGCTCCGGCCGCGGACCACCAACGGGGTGAGCAGGCCCGGGCCGGGGCCGAGGAGCCGGGCGAACCGGGCCACCTCGGGCGGGCCGCCGTCCTCGGTCAGGTAGGGCAGCGCGTCCTCCACCACGAGGGGCCGCTGGGTGCGGAAGACCCGCGCGGCCGCGCTGTGTCCGTCGACGCGCAGCGGCCGCGCCGCCAGCAGCTCCTGCGCGGCCGCGTGGACCCGGGGGTCGGCGTGCACCGAACAGCGGGGCACCAGCTGTCCCGGCCGGCCGGCGAGCAGCACGACCAGCCAGTCGGCGTGGTCGGGCACCAGCAGGGCGGCCAGCTCGTCGAGCACGGCCGACTCGTCGAGGGAGCGGCTGAGCGCGTAGCCGGCCCGGGCCAGCAGGTCCAGCCGCTGCTGCGCCGCCTCGGCGCGCCGCCGGGCGTCCTGCTCGGCCCGGTAGAGGCGGGCGCGGTCCATCGCGGTGGCGCACTGGTCGGCCAGCGCGGTGAGCAGCTCCACGTCCTCGTCGGCGAAGGTGCGGGGGTCGTCCCAGCCGAACGCCACGATCCCGGCCGGCCGGCCGTGACTGCACAGCGCCAGGTTGGCCCAGGCCTGCTGTCGCACCCCCGAGCCCGCCATGTCGGGGTACCGCCGGTCGCGCTCGGCGGTGCTGGCCACCAGCACCGGGCCGTCCCCCCGGAGGACGTCGCGCACCAGCGGCGGGAGGGGGGCCGGGATCACCTGGCCCGGTCGGGCCACCTCGGGCGGCAGGCCGCTCACGGCGAGGACGGACAGCCCGGTGCCCGGCTCGTACTCGTTGAGGGTGGCGGCGCTGGCCCCCAGGATCCCGGGCGCGAGGTCCACCATCGTGGCGGCCACGTCGCGCACCGTGGTCGCGCGCGCCAGGGCCGACGTCAGCCGGTGCAGCCGCTCCTGCCGTTGCAGCGCGTGCCGCACCCGGGCCGCCGCCGTCCGTTCTGCCTCCAGCAGCCGGCGGCGCTCCTCCTGCCCCTCGTGCCGGCCGGTCTCGTCGGTCACGACCAGGCCCAGACCCTCGGGCGGCCCCGCCCCCGGTGTCGCCCGCACCGGGTAGTAGCTGACCCGCCAGTGGCGGCGGCGACCGGGCTGGCCCGGGGTCGGTCCGCTGTCCAGTTCCAGGTCGGTGATCGGCTCCCCGGTGGACAGCACCCGGCGCAGCAGGGGCTCGACCTCCGGGGCCACGTCGGGGAGCACCTCGGCCACCGACCGGCCCAGGTGCTCGGCCACCGGCACGCCGTTGACGGCGGCCAGCGTCTGGTTGATCCGCACGTAGCGCAGCTCGGTGTCGAGCACCGCGTAGCCGACCGGGGCACCGGCGAGCAGCATGCCCACGGCGGCCTCGACGAGGTCCGAGCCGCCGGCGTCCGCCGAGCCGGCCCGCCCGTCCGGTCGCCGTCCTCCTGGAGTGGGGGCATCGGCCTGCATGGCGGGGCCAGTA
Organism: Geodermatophilus sp. SYSU D01045; assembly: GCF_054050295.1. NCBI lineage: Bacteria > Bacillati > Actinomycetota > Actinomycetes > Geodermatophilales > Geodermatophilaceae > Geodermatophilus > Geodermatophilus sp. SYSU D01045. Next base: position 66,947 of record NZ_JBJGZB010000007.1, on the reverse strand, counting down.
TGGGCACGGTGCCCGTCCCCGGGTAGGGCTCGCGCCGTCCCGGGACCCCGGGCCTCCGGCGGGTGCGCGCAGGCGGCGGGCGGTCACCCGGCGTGATCGTCACGTCGCTCGACAGCCCCCGACACGCGGCCGTTCCCCCGTGCCCCTCCGGCGATCGGGTGACGGCCGCGTGGCGTCACGGGGTGATCACCGCGAGCATGGGCGGACCGCCTGCTCCACGGCGGTGCCGTCGGAGGGGGAGACGTGCCGTACTCGCTGGTCAGTGCCGCGACGCTCGGGTTCGACCTGGTGCGGCTGCCCGCCGGCCGCGCCGTCGCCGGCGTGCTGCTCACCGGGCTCACCGCCGGCCCCGCCGAGCTCACCGCGCTGGCCGCCGGCGCCCGCTCCCGTGGCGCCGACCACGACCAGCGCACCGTCCTCGCCGTGCGCGCCCGCCGCGCCCGCGAGCTCGCCGCCGCGGTGCCCCAGCTGCGGACGGTGTCGCCGGAGCCGGGGGAGGACCGCGCCGCCGTCCTGGTCGCCCAGCTCGAGCGCGGCACCATCGGCAACGCCGCGGCGCTGGAGCGGCTGCTGCGCGAGGACGTCCTCGGCCCCGAGCACGGCGCCTTCGCCCAGGCCGACGACGACGTCCGCGAGCAGGCCGCCGAGGTCCTCGCCGACGCCGCGGTGGGGGAGTGGGCCGCCGACGTGCTGCCGCGCCTGGTGCGCCGCGAGCTGGTGGCGCCCTTCGACGCCGTCGTCCCGGACGCCGCCACCCGTGGCGCCGACGCCGACCTCGGCCCCGCCACGCCCGAGCTGGACTCGCTGCTGGCCACGTTCGCCGGCCTGGACGCCCGCGGCCGTGAGCGCTGGCGGGCCGCCGTCGACGAGGGCCGCGCCACCCAGCGCCCGTGGGCGGCCGCCATGCACGAGGCCGCGTGGGCTGCGCACGTCTCCGGCCGCACCCGGACCCTCGCCGCCGCCCAGCTGCTCGCCGTCCGCGCGTTCGCCGACGGCGGCCTCGACGCCCACGACGGCGCCACGGGCTCGTGGAACGCCCTCGCCGGCGTCGTCCAGGCGCTCACGATGGGCGACCTGCTCGACTCGAGCGCCCTGGGCGTGCTGCTCGCGCCCTGGCACCGCGCCGCCGGCCGCTGACCTCACGCGGGCGCCCGCCCGCGTCCGCCACGGGTGCCTCCCCGTCGATCATCGGGTCGTTGCCGCCGACACGCGCGGGCGCGCCGGGACGAGCGGCAACGAGACGCATCCCGGGCCTCCGACGTGCACGCATCCGGTGATCGGCCCGCGTCACCGCAGGTCAGTGCGGTGCACCTCCGGGGGGTCACCGCGCGAGCGGGTCGACATGTACCCGCGGTCCCCGTGGTCACCGCATCCCCCGTAACGGTTGCGCCGGACCGGTCAACACCACGGGTGGGGCGGCCGACAACTCCTGGGACAGGCGATGCGGGTGGTGCGCCCGAGGACGTTCCGGAACAGCACCGGGACTGACCTTGAGGCCCCCCGCCGCGCTGCCGAGACCCCGACGACGGCCCCGCCGGCCGTCGCCGCCGGAGCAGGAGGACGTGTGGACCCGATCCGCGTGCTGGTGGTCGACGACTCGGTCGTCGTCCGCAAGATCGTGACCGACGTGCTGTCCTCCGACCCGGCCATCGAGGTCGTCGGCACGGCGGTCAACGGCAAGCTCGCGCTGGCCAAGCTCGACACGCTCAAGCCCGACCTGGTCACGATGGACATCGAGATGCCGGAGATGAACGGCATCGAGGCGGTCCGCGCCGTCCGCGCGCGCCGCAACCGCGTCCCGATCGTCATGTTCAGCACGCTCACCGAGCGCGGCGCCTCGGCGACCCTGGACGCCCTGTCCGCCGGCGCCAACGACTACGTGACCAAGCCGGCCAACGTCGGCAGCGTCGCGCAGTCGATGGAGAGCGTCCGCGAGCAGCTCATCCCGAAGATCAAGGCCCTCACCGGGCGCCCGGTCGGCCTCGGCGCGCCCCGCACCGCCGCCGCGCCGGTCGCCGCCCGCCCCCCGGCCCCGCGCAGCACGCCGCACAAGGCCCCCGCGGTGCTGGTCATCGGCTCCTCCACCGGCGGCCCCGAGGCGCTGGCCCGGGTCCTCCCCGCGCTGCCGGCCACCCTCCCGGTGCCGGTCCTGCTCGTGCAGCACATGCCGCCGGTCTTCACCCGCCAGTTCGCCCAGCGGCTGGACCGCCTCTCCGCGCTGCGCGTCGTCGAGGCCTCCGACGGCTCGCCGCTGCTGCCGGGCACCGTCCACCTGGCCCCCGGCGACCACCACCTCACCGTGCGCGGCACCGGCCGCGGCGCGACGACGGTGCTGTCGCAGGGCCCGCCGGAGAACTTCTGCCGCCCCGCCGTCGACCCGCTGTTCCGCTCGGCGGTGACCGCCTACGACGGCGCCGTCCTCGCCGTGGTGCTGACCGGCATGGGCTCCGACGGCCGCAGCGGGGCGAGCGCCGTCCGCGACGCCGGCGGCACCGTCGTCGTCCAGGACCAGGCCACCTCGGTCGTGTGGGGCATGCCCGGCGCCGTCGCCTCCGCCGGCCTCGCCGACGAGGTCCTCCCGCTCGACCGCGTCGCCGAGGCGATCACCCGCCACCTCGGCCGCGCCGCCCCCGGCATCCCGCCGCAGCCCGCCCCCCTGATCCACGCGACGGGAGCACCACGATGACCCTCACCGCGACCCGCTTCGACTGGGTGCGCCAGCTGGTGCACCGGGAGAGCGCGATCGTCCTCGCGCCGGGCAAGGAGTACCTCGTCGAGGCCCGGCTGCTGCCCCTGGCCCGCAAGATGGGCATGACCGACGTCGACGCGTTCGTCGACTCGGTCCGTAGCCGCCCGCGGCCGGACGACACCCGCTCGATCGTCGAGGCGCTGACCACCAACGAGACCTCGTGGTTCCGCGACGGCGACCCGTTCACCGCGCTCACCTCGACCGTGCTGCCCTCGTTGCTGTCCGCCCGCGGCCCCGCCGAGCGGCTGCAGATCTGGTCGGCGGCCTGCTCCAGCGGTCAGGAGCCCTACACGGTGGCGATGCTGCTCGAGGACGCGCTGCCCAACGCCTCGACGCGGGTCTCGATCACCGCCACGGACATCTCCCGCGAGATGGTCGAGCGCACCCGGGCGGGCCGGTTCAGCCAGCTCGAGGTCAACCGCGGCCTGCCCGCGCCGATGCTGGTCCGCCACTTCCAGCGGGCCGGCAGCGAGTGGGAGGTCGCCCCGGGCCTCCGCCGCATGGTCACCGCCCGCGAGTGCAACCTGGCCGCCCCGCTGCCGCGGATGGGCCCGTTCGACGTCGTCTACCTGCGCAACGTCCTCATCTACTTCGACCTGCCCACCAAGCAGGCGATCCTCCGCCGGGTGCGGGAGCTCATGCGCCCCGACGGCTGGCTGTTCCTCGGTGCCGCCGAGACCACCCTCGGCGTCGACGACTCCTGGAGCCGCGTCGTGCTCGGCCGCAGCTCCGCCTACCGCCCGCTGAAGGGGGCCTGACCGTGCGCGCTCTGGTGATCGACGACTCCCGCGCCATGCGGCGCATCGTGACCGGCATCCTCGAGGGGTTCGGCTACGAGACCCGGCAGGCCGGCCACGGCCAGGAGGCACTCGACGTCCTCCACGAGGGCTGGGTGCCCGACCTGTGCACGATCGACTGGAACATGCCGGTGATGGACGGCCTGCAGTTCGTCAACGCCGTCCGCGCCAACCCGGCCTGGCGCGCGGTGACGCTGGTGATGGTCACCTCCGAGAGCGAGCACGGCCAGATCGTGCGCGCCCTGGCCGCCGGCGCCCATGAGTACGTCATCAAGCCGTTCACCGCCGACGCCATCCGCGACAAGCTCGCGCTGCTCGGCCTCCTCCCGCAGGAGGTCCCGCTGTGACCGAGCTCGCGAGGTCACCAAGGAACACAGCACCCCTGGGCGCGAGCCCGACGAGCGCCAGCGAGGAGAGGCACGTGACCCGTCCGGACACCGGGCTGCGCCGCCGCGCGTCCGACCGACCGCCCGCCGTGGCCGACCTGGTCGACGAGGCCACGGTCCAGCAGATCACCGAGCAGGCGTGGCTCGCGCTCGTCGGCGAGGACGAGGTGCTCGTCCCGCTGCCGGCGCCGCTGCCCGCGGACACGCTGAGCGCCTGGGTCGAGGTCGTCGGGCCGTGGACCGGCGCCGTCGTGCTCACCTGCGGTCGCGGGACGGCGCTGGAGCTGACCCGGGCCCTGCTCCGCGAGCACGCCCCCGCGGTGCTCGAGGACGAGGACGTCGACGACGCGCTGGGCGAGCTCGCCAACGTCGTCGGCGGGAACGTCAAGGCCGTCCTCCCCGGCCCGTCGGTGCTCGGCCTGCCCGAGACCGGCACCACCCCGCCCGCCGGCCGCGAGGCCGACACCTGCCGCGTCGCCGTCCTGTGGCGCGGCGAGCCGCTGACCGTCTCCGTGCAGTCGCACGCCGAGGAAGAGAACGAGGTGCCCCTGTGAAGATCCTGGTCGCCGACGACAGCCGCGTCATGCGGCAGATCGTCATCCGCACCCTGCGGCAGGCCGGTTACGACGACCACGACATCGTCGAGGCCGAGGACGGCCGCGACGCCTACGACAAGGTGCGGAGCGAGAGCCCGGACCTGGTGCTGTCGGACTGGAACATGCCCAACATGACCGGCCTGGAGTGCCTGCAGGCGCTGCGCGGCTCGGGCTCCACCGTCCCGTTCGGCTTCGTCACCTCGGAGGGCTCGCCGGAGATGCGGGAGAAGGCCGCCGACGCCGGCGCGCTGTTCCTCATCGCCAAGCCGTTCACCGCGGACACCTTCACCGAGCACCTCGACGGGGTGCTCGCGTGACCGCGCCGCTGACCGTCGTCCTGCCCGACGCCAAGGCCGTCAAGGACATGCTGTCCGGCCTCGTCGGCAAGCCCGTCGCGGTGACGCCGGGCGCCCCGGTGACGCCGACCGAGAAGGACCCCGTCTCGGTGGCGGTCTACGTCAGCCCGACGATGGCCGTCAACGCGCTGTGCGTCATGGACCTGCCGCTGTCGGCCTGGACCGGCGGCGCGCTGGCGCTGCTGCCCCCCGGCGGCGTCCAGGACGTCGTCGAGGAGGACGGCGAGCTCACCGCGATGCTCACCGAGGCCCTGCACGAGGTCGTCAACGTCCTCTCGGCGCTGTTCAACGTGCCCGGTGCCCCGCACTCGAAGCTCTACCGGCTGTACGCGCCGGGCGACGACCTGCCGGGCGACGTCGCCGGCATGCTCGCCGCCTTCAACCGGCTCGACCTCGCCGTCGAGGTCCCCGGCTACGGCAAGGGCCGGCTGTCGCTGGTCGTCCCCTCCTGATCCACGGACGCTCCCGGCCGCAACCCGGCCGGCGAGCCCCGCACCGACCGCCCCGGGGCGGCGCAGGGACCACCGTCCCCGCCGCCCCGGGCGCGCTCACGTCTCAGGACGCGGTGACCGCGCACTCCTCGAAGGTCGTCGGCAGGCAGGCCCACACGTGCTTGCAGCCGTCGTCGACGTACCAGCCGTGGGCCACCGACAGCCGCGCCACCAGGTACAGGCCCAGCCCGCCGTGCGCGGGGTCCCGGCCGACCGCGGGCGCCGGCATCGTGTCGGGGTCGCGGTCGCTCACGTCGAGCAGCCAGCCCCCGGACCCGGCCACCACCGTCGCGACGACCGGCGAGACGCCGTGCCGCAGCGCGTTGGAGGCCAGCTCGTCGAAGGCCAGGATCATCCGGTCGGCCGCGGGGTCGTCGGGGTCGCGCGGGAAGCCGATGGTGCTCAGGTGGTCGCGGAGCCCGGCGCGCGCCGCGGGCAGCTCGGCGAGGCCCCCGAGGTCCCGGCGCCACAGCTCGCCGCGCCCGTTGGGCAGCGGGCGCAGCGGCCAGGTCAGTCGGCCCATGACCTCTTCTCCGTCGTCGTCCTGGTTCTCGGACGGGGATTCCGTGCCCAGTCGGCCAGCGGCCCAATCCTGGCGGTGCCCACCCGCCTCCGCGGGGTGAGCCGGATCGCGGCTCAGCCCGCGACGGTCACCGCGAGCAGCGCGACGTCGTCCTCGGGCGGGCCCGGCACCAGGCGCGCGAGCAGCTCGTCGCACAGCCGGGGCAGGGGCCGGCCGGCGAGCCCGGCCAGCACGCGGTGCAGCCGGGCGGTGTCCGCGTCCAGCGTGCTGCCGCGCCGCTCGACCAGCCCGTCGGTGTGCAGCAGCACCGTCGTCCCCGGCGCGAGGCGGACCGCCGACTCGCGCCGCTCGGCCGTCGCGTCCACGCCCAGCGCCAGGTCGCCGATCGGGTCGCCGTGGTCGAGCGCGACCACCCGGCCGCCGGGCAGGAGCAGCACCGGGGGCGGGTGCCCGGCGTTGGCCCACCGCAGCCGCCGGCCGCCGTCCTCCAGCCGGGCGACCGCGGCCGTGGCCAGCGTGTCCGGGTGCACGTCCGCCATGGCCTCGTCCAGGCCGCGCAGCACCCCGGCGGGGCCGGCGCGACGGGCGTGCGCGATCCCCCGCAGCAGGCCGCGCAGCTGCCCCATCGTCGCCGCGGCCGCGGTGTCGTGGCCGACGACGTCGCCGATCACCAGGATCGGGTCGCCGGTGGGGGAGGAGAAGGCGTCGTACCAGTCCCCGCCCACCCGCGCCGCCTCGGCCGCCGGCACGTACCGCACCGCGACCTCCAGGCCGGGGAACGCGGGCGGGTCGGTGAGCAGGCTGCGCTGCAGCGCCTCGGCCAGCTGGATCTGCCGGCTCTGCCGCCCGACCCGGTCCACCGCGCGGCCGGCCTGCACCGCGACCGCCCGCGCGGTGGCGAGGTCGGCCTCGCCCAGCTCGCGGCCGGCGTCGAGGTAGAGGGTGAGCACCCCGACGGTCCGCGACTCGGCGGGCAGGGGGAGGACCACCACCGACTCCGCGCGCAGGCCGCGCAGCATCTCCCGCGTCGCCTCGTCGGTCATCTCCGCGAGGACGTCGGCGACGGAGGTGGTCAGCGGCGTGCCCGCGCGCAGCGCCCGGGCGACGGGGGAGGACGGCGGCATGCGCTCCAGCCGCACCCGGGTGTAGCGGGCCAGCAGCTCGCGGCGCTCGGGGTCGGCGTGCCAGGAGCCGACGTCGCGGGCGCGGCCCTCCCGGTCGACGACGGTGACCACGCAGCCGTCGGTGAGCACCGGCACCACCAGCCGCGCCAGCCGGCCCAGCGCCGAGACGCCGTCGAGCGCGCCCGAGAGCTCCCCGCTGACCCGCACCAGCAGCGTCGCGCGGGCCGCGGCGCGGTCGGCCCGCTCCTGCACCGCGCGCCGGGCGGAGACGTCGGTGACCGTCACCGCGAGCCCCTCCGGCCCGGGCAGGGCCCGCACCTCGTACCAGCCGTCCCCGCCGGCGGCGACGGTCACCGAGTCGCCGGTGGCGGCGGCCTCCGAGCAGGCCTGGGCCAGGACGTGGCCGGTGCTGCCCGGCGTGCCGTCGTCCAGCGGCCGGCCGGTCAGCGCGGCGGCGGTGCCGCCCAGCAGGCGTGCCGCGGCGGCGTTGAGCCAGGTCAGCCGCCCCGCCGGGTCGAGCGCGAGGACGGCGGCCGGCAGCCGGTCCACCAGGGCGGCGAGGGCCGTGGGATCGGGCACGCGGCGGGCGAGGGGGACGGTCGGCTGGGGACCCGGCAGGGGACCGGCCTCCCGCCGCCACCCCGCTCCCGGACCGGCGGGCGGGTCCGGCAGCGGATCGGCCATGCCCGCACCTCCTCCTCGCCGGCCGCCCGCACCGGCGCACGACGCCGGACGCCACGGGCCCGTCCTGATCGTTCCGCGACCCGGTCGCGCTGCCAACCGGCCCGCTCCGGACCCGTCCCCACGACGGGGGACCGCAGGCGGGCCGGCCCCCCGGATGCGGCAGCATGGGCGCATGACCCCGGACGGCGCCGCCCCGCCGCCCCGTGACCTGCTCGTCCAGGCCGTGGAGGGCATGGACCGGCCGCTGTTCGTCCTCGACGCCGGCTGGCGGTTCCGCTACGTCAACCCCGCCGGGGCCGGGGTGCTCGAGCGCACCGCAGCGGGGCTGCAGGGCCGGGGCATCTGGGAGGAGTTCCCGGAGGCGGTGGGGGGCCCGTTCGAGGAGCTGTACCGGCACGTCCGGGCGACCGGCGAGTCCGGCTCCACCGAGGCCTTCTTCGCCCCGCTGGGCCGGTGGTTCCGCGCCGACGCGTTCCTCACCGAGGCGGGCCTGGTGGTCACCTACGACGACGTGACGCAGCGCCGGCGCGCCGAGGAGGAGCGTGCCGCGGCCGTCGCGGCCCGCGAGACCGCCGCCGCGGAGGCGGCCGCGGCGGCGGCGCGGGCCGAGGTCTCGGCCCGGCACCTGGTGCTGCTCGGCGACATCAGCCAGGCGATGACGTCGACCACCGACGTCGACGAGGCCGTCGCCCGGTTCGCGGACCTGGTCGTGCCGCTGCTGGCCGACTGGTGCCTGGTCAGCGTCGTCGACCCCGACGGCACCCGCCGCGACGTCGGCCGCGCGCACAGCGACCCGGCGATGGTCCCGGCCATGCACCGCTACGCCGACCTGCGGGTGCGCAGCAACCGGCCCACCGCACCGGTGCCCACGGCGCTGGCCAGCGGCCGGCCGGTGGTCATCCCGCACCTCACCGACGACGACGTCCGCGTCATGGTCGCCGACGAGGCCAGCCGCGACGCCCTGGCGCCGCTGCGGGTGTCCGCCGTCGCCACCTTCCCGCTGCTCGCCCGCGGCGAGGTGTTCGGCGCGTTCACGCTGGTCAACGGGTTCGAGCGGGGGCCGCACACCGACGCCGAGCTGCGCACCGCCGAGATCGCCTCCCGGCGGGCCGCCCTGGCGCTGGACAACGCCCGGCTGGCCAGCGCCGCCCAGCAGGTGGCCGAGCGGATGCAGCACAGCCTGCTGTCCCCGCCGGTGCAGCCCGACCACCTCGAGCTCGCCGTCCGCTACCGGCCGGCCACCCGCGGGGTGTCCATCGGCGGCGACTGGTACGACGCCTTCCTGCAGCCCGACGGCGACACCGTGCTGGTGATCGGCGACGTCATGGGCCACGACATCGAGGCCGCCGCGGCCATGGGGCAGGTCAAGACGCTGGTCCGCGCGATCGCCTTCGACCGGCTGGAGGAGCCCGCCGGGGTGCTGCGGCGGGTCGACCACGCCCTGGTCGGCCTCGCCGTGCCCGCGATGGCCACCGCGCTGGTGTGCCGGGTCGAGCAGACCCCGGCCGAGGCGGCCGTGGGGCTGCGCCGGCTGCGCTGGGCCACCGCGGGCCACCCCGAGCCGATGCTGCTGCTGCCCGACGGGACCGTCCGCGACCTGTCCGCGCCGGTCGGCCCGCCGCTGGGGATCGGCTGGCGCGGCCCGCGCGCCGACGGGCACGAGGTCATCCCGCCGGACAGCACGCTGCTGCTGTTCACCGACGGGCTGTTCGAGCGGCGCGGCGTCCCGCTCGACGAGAGCCGCGAGGAGCTCCGCCGGCTGGTCGGGGCCGCGGCCGGCTCCTCGCTCGCCGGCCTGTGCGACGGGCTGCTGGCCAGCATGCTCGGCGAGGGCGCCGAGGACGACGTCGCGGTGCTCGCCGTCCGGGCGCACCCGGTGGGCGGGGAGCGCCCGGACGAGGCCGGCCCCGAGGTGCTGCCGCCGCTGCTCGGCCGCCCGGCCTAGACGCGGGCGGCGGCCGCCCGGACCTCGTCCGCGATCGCCGCGACGCCCTCGTCGGCCCACAGCAGCGAGTAGTGGTTGGTGCCGGGCACCTCGCGCGCGGTGATCCCGGCCGGCTCCAGCCCGAGCGAGGCCAGGCGCACCTCGTCGTAGAGGCCGGGGGTCTGGTCGAGCAGGCCGCGCGTGGCCCACAGCAGCGTGGCGGGCACCGGCAGGGCGGTGGTCGCCTCGAGCACGCGCTCGTTGAGCAGCACGTCCCCGCCGTCGACGCGGACCGCCTCGGGCACGCAGGCGCTGCGCAGCGGCGGCCCGCCGGGGGCGAGGTCGCGGGCGAGGTAGGCGGCCACCGACGGCACGTCCACCCACGGGCCGACGGCGGGGTGCCGCGCCCAGAACGCGCGCACGGCGGCGAGGTCGGGGAACGACATCGACAGCCGGTCCAGCGACGGGCCGAGGACGGCGGAGAGCATCGCGTCGACGTCGGCGCCCGGGGGCTGGGCGAGGGCCGGCCCGCCGTCGACCAGGACCAGGCCGTGCACCTCGTCGCGGGCCGGGCCCGCCGCGGCCAGCGCGGCGACGAACGCGCCCATCGAGTGGCCGACGAGCACGGTGGCGTCGGCCCCGGCGTCGTCGTCGGCGCCGAACCGGTCGAGCAGGGTGGCGACGTCCCGGGCGTGCCGCTCGAGGCCGTAGGGGCCGGGCAGCCCGGCCGAGCCGGCCCGCCCGCGCAGGTCGGGGGCGACGACCTCGAACTCGCCGGCCAGCGCGGCCGCCACCCGGGCCCAGGCCATCGCGTTGGCGGTGATGCCGTGGACCAGCACGGCGATGGGGGAGCCCGGGGCGTCGGCGGCCCAGTGCAGGGCCGACAGCTCGCCGCCGTCGACGGGGACGCTGATCTGGACGGGGTCGCGTGCCTCTGCCACGGGCCCACCCTGCCCGCTCACGCGCCGAGCCGCTCGATCGCGAAGGCGACCAGGAACCCGGTGGTGGTGATCAGGCCGGTCCACGTGCGGGTCCGCTCGAAGGCCTCCGGGATCATCGTGTCGGCGATCATCGTGAGGATGGCGCCGGCCGCGACGGCGGTGATGACGGCGATCGCCTCGGGCGGGGCGCCGCCCAGGGCCGCGTAGCCGACCAGCGCGGCCAGGCCGCTGGCCACCGCGATGCCGCCCCAGACCCCGAAGACGTAGCCGGCCGGCCGCCCGCTGGCCTTCATGCCGGCGGCGCTGGACAGGCCCTCGGGGACGTTGGAGATGAAGACCGCGGCCAGCACCGGCGCGCTCACCGCGCCGCCGCCGAGCAGGCCGAGCCCGAGGACCACCGACTCCGGGACGCCGTCGAGCAGCGCGCCGACCGCGATCGCCGCTCCGCTGCCGCCCTGCTCGTCCTCCGACGGCTGCTGCTCGGTGCCCGCCCCGCCCGACCGCTTGCGGTGCCGGGCGCCGCGCCGGGCCAGTGCGGCGTTCGCGGCGAGGTAGGCCACCGCGCCGCCGAGGAAGCCGACCGCGGTGGGGCCCAGCCCGCCGGTGTCGGCGGCCTCCTCCATGAGGTCGAAGGCGACGGCGGAGATGAGCACGCCGGAGCCGAAGGCCATGACCGAGGCGATCACCGTCTGCGGCACGCGCACGAACCAGGCGACCAGCGCCCCGAGGACGAGGGCGGCGCCGCCCAGCAGACCCCACAGACCGGCTTCGACGACGTCGGGCACGGGCTGCTCCCTGCCCGCGGTTGCCGCCCGCAACCGTCCCGGTGCGGCGGACACGGCGATTTCCGCTGCACCGGACCGGCCCGCGGGGAGGGCCCCGCCCCTACCGTGGCGGTGCGGGGGGACGGCTCCGGGGAGGCCCCGTGTCCGGGACGACGCAGACCCTCCGCCCGCGCACCGTGACGCTCCCGGGCGGGCTGCGGCTGGAGACCGTGGAGCAGGGGGACCCCGGCGGGCCGGTCGTCGTCCTCGTCCACGGCTGGCCCGACTCCTGGGTCTCCTGGAGCCGCGTCCTCCCGCACCTGGACCCGCGGCTGCGCGTCCTCGCCTACAGCCAGCGCGGGTTCGGCGGGTCCGACCACCCCCGGGCCGGCTACACGATGGACCGGCTCGCCGAGGACCTGGTGGCGCTGTGCGGCGTGCTGGGGATCGGGCGCGCGCACCTGGTGGGCCACTCCCACGGCAGCTTCGTGGTGCGGCGGGTGGCCGAGGAGCACCCCGGGCTGGTCGACCGGATGGTGCTCGTCGACTCGGCCGACCGGGTGGGCGACCGGCTGGCGGCGGAGGTGCGGACGGCGATCGCCGACCTGCCCGACGACGTCCCCGAGGGCTTCGTGCGGGAGTTCGCCGCGAGCGCGGTGTACCGGCCGGTGGAGCCGGCGTTCTTCGACGCGCTGGTCGCGGAGAGCCGCCGGGCGCCGGGGTACGTCTACCGGGACGCCTGGGAGGAGATGGTCGCCGTCGACGACCGCGACCGGCTCGGGGCGGTCCTCGCGCCGACGCTGCTGGTGTGGGGCGACCGCGACGCGCTGTTCGACCGCGGGCAGCAGGACCGGCTCCTGGCCGCGCTCCCCGACGCCCGGCTGCTGGTCCACGAGGGCACCGGCCACTGCCCGAACTGGGAGTGCCCGCAGGCCCTCGCCGCCGACCTGGACGGCTTCCTGCGGCCCGCTTGACGCAGGCGGCCCCCTCGCAGGGTCCCGGGCCGGGCGGAGCGAGGCGTGGGGGGCGAGGGGGTCCTCCCTCAGTCGGGCTGGCGCAGCAGGTAGCGGCCGAAGTGGGGGACGGTGAAGGCGATCTGCCCGCGCTCGGCGGAGTAGACCAGCCCCTTCTTGATCAGCGAGTCGCGCGCCGGGGACAGCGACGCCGGCTTGCGGCCCAGGGTCGCGGCCACCTCCGACGTCGCCACCGGGGTGCCGGCGGGACCGCCGAGCCCGGCCATCGCGTGCATGTACTCGCGCTCGGCCGGGGTGGCGCGGTCGTAGCGGGAGCCGAAGAACCCGACGGCCAGCTCGGCCTCGGCGACCGGTGCGGCCATCGCGACGTCGTCGGCGGTGATGGGGGAGGCGGCCGCGACGTCCCAGGTGACCTTGCCGTAGGCCTGCACGAAGTACGGGTAGCCGTCGGCGGCCGCGTAGAGGGCGTCGAGGGCGGCCGGCTCGAAGGTGACCTCCTCGCGCTCGGCGGGCGCCAGCAGCGCGCGGTCGGCGGCGGACCGGTCCAGCCGGTCGATGCGCAGGTAGCGGAACAGCCGCTCGGAGTAGCTCTTCGACGCCGACAGCACCGCCGGCAGGTGGGGGAGCCCGGCGCCGACGACGATCAGCGGCGCGCCCTGCTGCGACAGCTCGTGGCAGGCGGCGCAGATGGCCGAGACGTCGGGGGCCTGCACGTCCTGCATCTCGTCGATGAACAGCGCCACGCCCTTGCCGACGTCGGCGGCGAGCCCCGCGGCGTCGCTGAGCAGCTCGACCAGGTCGATCTCCATGTCGCCGGAGTCGGCCCGGCCGGTGGTGGCGGGCACGTCGATGCCCGGCTGCCAGCGGTCGCGCAGCTTGGCGTCGGACGGGGCCAGCCGCTGGGCGAAGGCCTTGAGCGTCCCGAGGACGGCGTCCATCGACTCCTGGTCGGGGTGGCGCAGCTCGCGCAGCGCCATGTGCAGCGCCGAGGAGACCGGCCGGCGCAGCGACTGGTCCGGCCGCGCCTCGATCTTGCCGGTGCCCCAGCCGCGGCCGATCGCCGCCGAGCGGAGCTGGTTGAGCAGCACCGTCTTGCCCACGCCGCGCAGCCCGGTGAGCACCAGCGACCGCTCGGGCCGGCCGCGGGCGATCCGTTCCAGGACGACGTCGAAGGCCGACAGCTCGTCGTCGCGGCCGGCCAGCTCGGGCGGGCGCTGCCCGGCGCCGGGGGCGTAGGGGTTCCGGACGGGGTCCACGTCGAGCACCGTATGGCCTCGTCTAGCCCTCGCCGTAGAGATCGGTAGAACGGTGTAGCGCGTGTCGCGGAGGGTCGACGGCGGACGGCGGCGACGCCAGGGTGGCGCGCATGGACGACCGACTGGACGACCGCGTGCACGACGAGGTGCAGACCGAGCTCCTCACCCTCGAGCGGCGGGGCTGGGACGCCCTGTGCGACGCGACCGGCGGGGACTTCTACGGCGAGGTGATGGCCGACGACGGCCTGATGGTGCTCGCGGACGGGACGGTGATGGACCGCGCCGCCGTCGTCGCCGCGCTGGGTGCCTCCCCGCCGTGGCTGCGCTACGAGCTCGACGACGTCCGGCTGGTGCACGCCGGGGCGGGCGCGGCGGCGCTGGTCTACACCGGCCGGGCCTGGCGGCACGATCAGGAGCCGCCGTTCACGGGGACGATGAGCAGCCTGTACGTCCGCGACGGCGACCGCTGGCGGCTCGCGCTCTACACGCAGACGCCCGCGTCCTGACCGCCGGTCAGCCGCCGTCGGCCTCGCCGCGGACCTGGGCGGCCCGCGCCTCGGCCCGCTCGGCCGCGCGCAGGTGCTCGTCCCGGTCACCGGTCCCGTCGAGCTCGGCCAGCCGGCGGTGCACCGACGCGATCTCCAGCAGCTTCGACGCCGCGTTGTAGACCGCGCCCTCGACGGCCTGGCGCTGCGCCTCGAGCAGGCTCTGCGCCGACCACGCGTGGCCGACGTGGCAGGTCCAGTTCACCGACCCGTCGGCGGTGCTCTCGAACATGCCGCCCTGGCACTCGGGGCAGCCGAGGGCAGCGGGGACCCCCAGGGCGGTGACGGCTGTCGGTCCGCCGGCCATCTGCGGACTCCTCTCGTCGGACGGGGCGCCGGCGGCGGGCGCGAGGGGAAGGGGGGTGCCGACCAGCTCGGCGACCAGCGGCCCCAGCTCGGCGGCGGGGGCCGCGCGGGCGCGGCGCACGACGGCCAGCGTCGCCCGGGGCATGGCGGACACGCGGGCCTCGGCGGGGTCCTGCACCAGCACCCGGCCGTCCTGCGCGGCGACCGCGGCCGCACCGAGTGCGCCGTCGTCGAGCGCGCCGGACAGGACGACGGCGACCACGCCCGCGCCGCGGGAGACGGCGGCGCTGCGGAAGAGCACGTCGACCGCCGGCCGCTGCCGGTTGACCCGCGGTCCCCGCGTGAGGTGCACCCGGCCGTCGCGCACGACCAGGTGCCGGTCGGGGGGTGCGACGACGACCTGCCCCGGCACCAGGGCCCCGCCCTCGGTGGGGTGCCGCGCAGGCAGCGGACCGGCCCGGGACAGCAGCTCCGGCAGCCGGCTGTCCCCGGTGGGGGACAGGTGCAGGACGACGGCCACGGCGGCCGGCAGGCCGGCAGGCAGCGCCGCCAGCAGCCGCCGCAGGGGCTCCATGCCTCCCGCGGACGCGCCCACGACCACCAGCCGGTCCACCACGGCACACCACCTCACCGACATGGGTGCCCGCGCGGGCGCGTCCGCACGCACGTCGAGGCCGGTCTACGACTCTCTAGCGTCGACGCCAGAGACCGGTAGAAGGGTGCAGAGCCAGGGGACTGCCAGGTCCGGCCACTAGCGTGGGTGCGTGATCAGGTTCGCGCTCAAGGTCGTCGTCATGGCCCTGGCCTTCTACGGCCTCACGCGGCTGCTGCCGGGCATCCAGATCGACGGCAACGAGAACGGTGCGCTCGGCGTCAGTGGCACCTTCCTCTGGGTGGCGCTGCTGTTCGCCGTCGTCAACGCGGTGGTCGGGCCGCTCCTGCGGCTGCTGTCCCTCCCGGCGATCCTGCTGACCCTCGGGCTGTTCCTGCTGGTCGTGAACGCCGCGCTGCTCGGCCTCACCGCCGCGCTGTCGGACCGGCTGTCGATCGACGGGTTCGGCACCGCGATCCTCGGCGGGCTGGTCCTCGCCGTCGTCAGCTGGGCCGCCGACCAGCTGCTCGACCGCTGACGGAGGACCCCGCTGCCCCCCACCGCTCGCGACCTCGCGGCGGGCCCCTGCAGCGGGGCCGTTCCAGCACGTCGCCCCGCACGGCGGCCGCGTCGCGCTGACGAGGGGGCCCTGAGCGGGTTAGCGTCGCCGGACATGAGCACCACCGGCGTGGACACCGTCGTCCCCGACCGCCCGGAGGACGAGGTCCCGGCGGGACTGGTCGCCCTCGAGGCCGCCAACGAGGAGAAGCGGGCGCTGCTCGCCGAGGCCGCGCGCGCCGCCGCCGACGCCGACGACGGGCCCGGCCTGCCCGCCGGGTGCGGCCCCGGCGACCTCCCGGCCCTGCTGCAGCGCTACTACTGGAGCGAGCCGGCCGCCGAGGTCCTCGGGCACGAACCGGCGGACCTCGCCGGGCTGGCGCTGCGCCACCTCCGGCTGGCCGGTGTCCGGGCGCAGGGCGCGGCCACCGTCGTCGTCGAGCGGCTGGCCGACGGGCGCGGGCTGCTGCTCGTCGTCACCGACGACATGCCGTTCCTCGTCGACTCGGTGACCGCCGAGGTGGTCCGGCAGGGCGTGGGGCTGCAGCACGTCGTGCACCCCGTGGTCGTCGTCCGGCGTGACGTCTCCGGCGTGCTGAAGGCCTTCTGCGACAGCCCGGGCACGGCCGTGGCCCGCTGCGGCCCCGACGCGCTGGCCGAGTCGTGGATGGCCGCCGTCCTGGACGGCCCGCTCGACGACGAGGCCGCCGGTGACCTGGTCGCCGGGCTGCGCACCGTGCTCGCCGACGTCCGCGCCGTCGACGAGGACGCCCCGCGCACCGCCGCCCGCGCGCTGGAGCTGGCCACCCGGCTGGAGGAGCGCGGCGGCGCCGACACCGCCGACCCGGCCGACGACCCCGCCGAGGCCGCGGCCCTGCTGCGCTGGCTGGCCGACGGCAACTTCGTCTTCCTCGGCGCCCGCGAGGTCGAGGTCGGGTCCGCCGTGCGCGCCCTGCCCGGCACCGGCCTGGGCGTCCTGCGCAGCGACACCGCGACGGCGCTGCCGGAGGCGGCCGGCCCGCTGGGTCCCGCGCTGCTCACCGTCACCAAGGCCGACATCCGCTCGACGGTGCACCGGCGCGCCTGGCTGGACCTGGTCGCGGTGACCGAGCCCGCCGACGGCCACCGCCCCGCCCGCCAGCACCGGCTGGTCGGGCTGTTCCCCTCCGCGGCCGCCGCGGCGAACGTGCGCGACGTGCCGCTGGTCCGCCGCCGCGTCGCCGAGGTGGTCGAGGGCTCCGGCGTGCCGGCCGACAGCCACACCGGCAAGACGCTGGTCGACGTCCTGGACACCCTCCCGCGCGACGAGCTGTTCCAGGCACCGGCCGCCGAGCTGCTGCCGGTGGCGCTGGCCGTGCTCTACCTCCAGGAGCGCCGGCAGACCCGGCTGTTCCTGCGCCGTGACCCCTACGGCCGGTTCTGGTCGGCGCTGGTCTACCTGCCGCGCGACCGCTACACGACCGAGGTGCGGCTGGCGATGCAGCAGCTGCTGCTGTCCCGCCTGGGCGGCCGGGACATCGAGTTCACCGCCCGGTCCACCGAGTCGGTGCTGGCCCGGCTGCACTTCGTCGTCCGGCTGCCGGTGGGCCGGGGCGGGACGCCGGCGCTGCCCGACGTCGACGCCGAGGCGCTGCAGCAGGAGCTCGCGGCGGTCGCCCGCAGCTGGACCGACGACCTGTCCGGCGCGCTCGCCGAGCGGTACGGCGCCGACGCCGAGCAGGTGCTGGCCCGCGTGGCCGACGCCTTCCCGGCCGCCTACCAGGAGGACTTCCCGGCGACGGCGGCCGTCGAGGACCTCGCCCGGCTGGACGCGCTGCCGCCCGGCGAGCTCGGCCTGCGGCTGCGCCGCCCCCGCGGGGCCGACGCCACCGAGCCGCGGCTGACCGTCTACCGGGTGGGGGAGCGGCTGCTGCTGTCCGACGTGCTGCCGGTGCTGCAGCACATGGGCGTCGACGTCGTCGACGAGCGGCCCTACGAGATCGACCGGATCGGCGCCCCGCCGGCCTGGATCTACGACTTCGGGCTCACCGCCCCCGGCGGGGAGCTGCCCTTCCCCGGCTCGCTGCCCGAGCGGTTCACCGAGGCGGTCGCCGCGGTGTGGCGCGGCGACGCCGAGGACGACGGCCTCGGCGCGCTGGTGCTGCTGGCCGGGCTCAACTGGCGGCAGGTGACGGTCGTGCGTGCCTACGTGCAGTGGCTGCGCCAGGCCGGGCTGCCCTTCGGCCAGCGCTACGTGGAGACGACGCTGGCCGCCCACCCGGACGTCGTCGCGCGGCTGGTGGCGCTGTTCGAGACGCGGTTCTCGCCCGGTCGCGAGGCCGGCCGGGCCACCCGGCAGGAGGCGCTGGCCGCGTCGCTGCGCGAGGCGATCGGCCGGGTCGACACCCTCGACGCCGACCGCGTGCTCACCAGCCTGCTGGCCGCCGTCCTCGCCACCCAGCGCACCACCTACTACGCGGGCGGGCCGCTGGCGATCAAGCTCGACTGCCGCACGGTCCCCGACCTGCCCGAGCCGCGCCCGGCCCGCGAGGTGTTCGTCAGCTCCCCGCGGGTGATGGGCGTGCACCTGCGCTTCGGCGCGGTGGCCCGCGGCGGGCTGCGCTGGTCCGACCGCCGCGAGGACCTGCGCACCGAGGTCCTCGGCCTGGTCAAGGCCCAGATGGTGAAGAACACCGTCATCGTGCCCACCGGCGCCAAGGGCGGCTTCGTCGTCCGCAACCCGCCGCCGGAGGGCGCCTCCCGCGAGGAGGTCCTGGCCGAGGGCCAGGCCTGCTACCGGCTGTTCATCGGCGCGCTGCTGTCGCTCACCGACGACCTGGTGGGCGGGAAGGTCGTGCCGCCGGAGCGGGTGGTCCGCCACGACGGCGACGACGCCTACCTCGTCGTCGCCGCGGACAAGGGGACGGCGACCTTCTCCGACATCGCCAACGCCGTCGCGCTCGAGCGCGGGTTCTGGCTCGGCGACGCCTTCGCCTCCGGCGGCTCGGTCGGCTACGACCACAAGGCCATGGGCATCACCGCCCGCGGCGCCTGGGAGTCGGTGACCCGCCACTTCCGCGAGCTCGGCGTGGACGTGCAGAGCCAGGAGTTCACCGTCGTCGGCGTCGGCGACATGAGCGGCGACGTCTTCGGCAACGGGATGCTGCTGTCCGAGCACATCCGGCTGGTGGCCGCCTTCGACCACCGGCACGTGTTCGTCGACCCCACCCCCGACGCCGCGACGTCGTACGCCGAACGCCGGCGGCTGTTCGACCTGCCGCGCTCGTCGTGGGCCGACTACGACCCCGCGCTGATCAGCGCGGGCGGCGGCGTGTGGCCGCGGACGGCGAAGGCGGTCCCGGTCAGCGAGCCGATGCGGGCCGCGCTCGGCCTCGACGCCGACGTCGACACGCTCTCGCCGGTCGAGCTGATCCGCGCGGTGCTGCTCGCGCCGGTCGACCTGCTGTTCAACGGCGGCATCGGCACCTACGTCAAGGCCGCGACCGAGAGCCACCTCGACGTCGGCGACAAGGCCAACGACGCCGTCCGCGTCGACGGCCACCAGCTGCGCGTGCGCGTGGTGGGGGAGGGCGGCAACCTCGGCCTCACCCAGCGCGGGCGGGTGGAGTACGCGCTGGCCGGCGGCCGGGTGAACACCGACGCCATCGACAACTCCGCGGGCGTGGACACCTCCGACCACGAGGTGAACATCAAGATCGCGCTCAACGAGGTGGTGGAGGCCGGCGTGCTCGACGCCGACGGCCGCGCCGCGCTGCTGGCCGACATGACCGAGGAGGTCGCCGCGGCCGTCCTCACCGACAACCACGCGCAGAACGCCGCGCTCGCCGTCGAGGTGAACTCCGCGCGCAGCCTGCTCGACGCGCACGAGCGGTTCATCCGGGCGCTGGAGCGCTCGGGACGGCTGGTGCGCGCGGTCGAGGCGCTGCCCGACGACCGGGCGCTCGCCCAGCGGCGCCGCGACGGGCACGCGCTGACGAGCCCCGAGCTGTCGGTGCTGCTGGCCTACGCCAAGCTCGAGGCGGGCGACGCCGTCCTCGCCTCCGACCTGCCCGACGACCCCGCGCTGGCCCGCCTGCTGCGCGACTACTTCCCGGCCCCGCTGCGGGAGCGGTTCCCCGACGCGGTCGAGGCCCACCCGCTGAGCCGCGAGATCGTCGCCACCGCGCTGACCAACCGGGCGGTCAACACGGCCGGGGTGACCGGGCTGTTCCGGCTGGCCGAGGAGAGCGGGCTCGACCTCGCCGCCGTCGTCCGGGCGCACGCGGTGGCCCGCGCGGTGTTCGACGTCGACCGGCTGTGGGACGCGGTCCGGCCGCTGGACAACCGCGTGCCCGCGCCGGTGCAGGTGGAGCTGCGCACCGAGGCGACCCGGCTGGCCGAGCGGGCGGCACGCTGGCTGCTGCGGCTGCCCGAGATCGGCGCCTCCCCCGCGGCGGGGATCGCCGCCGTCACCGAGCGGTTCGCCGCCCCCGTGGCGGCGGTGCGGGCCGGCCTCCCGGGGTGGCTGCTGGGCCACGAGGCGGCCGCGTACGCCGAGCGGGCGCGGCGGCTGCAGGCCGCGGGCGTCCCGGCCGAGCTCGCCGGGGAGCTGGCGGCCGCGCCGCTGCTGCCGGCGGCGCTCGACGTGGCCGTCGTCGCCGAGCGCACCGGCGCGCCGATCGAGCTGGCCGGCCGGGTCACGGAGGAGCTGGCCGAGCGGCTGTCCCTGGTGCCGCTGCGGGAGCTCGTGACGGCGCTGCCCCGGGACCGGCGGTGGCCCTCGATGGCCCGCGCCGCGCTGCGCGACGACCTGGCCGCCGAGCAGGCCGAGCTCGCCGTCGAGGTCCTGGCCGGGCGGGGGAGCGGCGACGACGCCACCGCCCTGGTCGCGGGCTGGGTGGAGGGCTGGGACCCCGCCCAGCGGCGGGCCGCGGCGCAGCTGGCCGACATCGCCGCCGGCGACCGGCACGAGCTGCCGGAGCTGCTGGTCGCCGTCCGGACCCTGCGGGGTCTGCGCCGCCGCTGAGCGCACCACCCCCGGGGCCCGGGGCCGGCGGCTGCCGGTCCCGGGCCCCGCTGCGGAGGGGTTCCCCGGACCGTCGCGGGACCTCCGCACCGGCGTCACCCGGCGGACACCCGGTGCCCGGACCCTGGCGCGCGGACACCCGTCCCGCGACCTGGAGGACCCCGTGGACCACGGCACCCCGTCCCCCGCCCGCACCGCGATGACCCCGGTGCTCGCCCGCACCGCCGTCCGCGCCGCCACCGCGACCTGGGGCGGCCGGCGCCGACAGCAGCGGCTGCGGGTGTGCACCGCCGCCGACCTGCTCATGGCGCAGGGCCTCCGCGTGCGGGTGGTCAACCCGGCCGTTGCGTGGCCGCGCGGCCCCCGCCTCGTCGTCGCCAACGCCGCCGGCTGGACCGACGTCCTCGCCCTGGCCACCGTCGTCCCCGGCACCCCGGTGGTCGACGCCGCGCTGGCCGGCACCCCGCTGCTGCGCGGGCTCGCCCGCCGCGGCGGGCTCCTGGTCGACGACGGCAGCGGCGCCGTCCGCGCCGAGGTCACGGCCCTGCTGCGCGCCGGGGGCACGGTCAACGCGCACCCCGGCGGCCCGGCGGAGGGGGAGGACCCCGGCCGGTTCCGCGCCCGCGCGCTCGCGCCCGCCGTCGACGCGCAGGCCGCCGTCTGCCCGGTCGCCGTCCGCGAGGTGGACGGCGGCGTCGTCGAGGTCCACCTGCTGCCCGCGCTCGCGCCCGGCCGCGACGCGCGGGCGCTGGCCGCGCTCGCCGAGTACGCCGTCGCGCACGTGCTCGAGTCCGGGGCGCCCGCCCCGTCGCGCCCCGGGCGTGCCCGGTCCAGGGTGGGGTACGGCCGGTCACGGACGTGACCGACCCGGGAGGGGGACCCCGTGCAGCCCGACACCGCCGTCGACCGCGAGCCCGCGCAGGACCAGGCCGTGCAGGACCAGGCCGTGCAGGACCAGGCCGTGCAGGACCGGGGAGGTGACCCTCCCGGCACCACCGAGGCGCCGAAGGAGGCCGAGGTCCTCGACCTGAGCCGCTGGCGGCTCAACGCCCTGCCCGACGAGGACAGCGACGAGGACTGGGACGACGACCGCGAGCTGTTCGGCCCCGACGGGCTGCGGGTCGAGACCTGGCGCGAGGGCTATCCCTACACCGAACGCATGGAGCGCCGGGAGTACGAGATCGAGAAGCGCCGCCTGCAGATCGAGCTGCTGCACATGCAGAGCTGGGTCAAGGAGACCGGACAGAAGCTGGTCATCGTCTTCGAGGGGCGGGACGCCGCGGGCAAGGGCGGCACGATCAAGCGGTTCACCGAGCACCTCAACCCCCGCGGGGCGCGGGTGGTGGCGCTGGACAAGCCGTCCGAGCGCGAGCAGACGCAGTGGTACTTCCAGCGCTACGTGCAGCACCTGCCCGCGGCCGGCGAGATCGTGATGTTCGACCGGTCCTGGTACAACCGCTCCGGCGTCGAGCGGGTGATGGGCTACTGCACCGACGAGCAGTACCGGCAGTTCCTGCAGGACGCGCCGGAGTTCGAGCGGATGCTCGTCGACAGCGGCGTCCTGCTGTTCAAGCTCTGGTTCTCGGTGTCCCGCGGGGAACAGCGCAGCCGCTTCGTCGTGCGGCAGATCGACCCGGTGCGGCAGTGGAAGCTCTCGCCCACCGACCTCGCGAGCCTCGGCAAGTGGGACGCCTACACCGAGGCCAAGGAGGCGATGTTCCTCCACACCGACACGCAGCACGCGCCGTGGACGGTCATCAAGAGCAACGACAAGAAGCGCGCCCGGCTCGAGGCGATGCGGCACGTGCTGTGCCGGCTGGACTACGACGACAAGGACTGCGACGTCGTCGGCGACCCGGACCCGCTCATCGTCGGCTCGGCCGCCGACGTGCTGGAGGAGTCCTCCGACACCCCGGTCGCCCCGCCGCCGCCCCGCGCCGGCCGGCGCTGAGGCCGTCGCTGCCCTCGTCTGCGGCTCTCTAGCGCCCGAGCTAGAGAGCTGCAGACGGCGTCAGAGCGCGGGCAGGCGGGGCGTCCCGAGCACCTGCTCGAGCGCGGCGGCCACCTCCAGCAGGCGCAGGTCGGCCCGCGGCGCGGCGACCACCTGCAGGCCCACCGGCAGGCCGTCGCCGGTGTGCCCGCCGGGCAGCGACAGCGCCGGGCACCCGGTGGCCGACACCAGCGTGCAGGAGCGCATCCAGCCCAGGTAGTCCGGCTGCGGCACGCCCGCGACCTCGGTCGGGTACTCCTGCTCCACCGGGAACGGCAGCACCTGGGTGGTCGGCGCCAGCAGCACGTCGAAGCGGTCGAAGAAGCCGACCACCTCCTCGTGCAGCCGGGTGTGCGCGAACTCGGCCCGGGCGACGTCGGCGCCGCTGAGCGCCGCCCCGCGCGCGGCGTTGCGCCGGATGGCCTCCTTCACCTGCTCCGGCGAGCGGCGCACCACCTCGCCGAAGGTGGCCTCGAACAACCAGGCCCGCAGGGTGCCGAACACCTCGTCGGCCTCGCGCAGGTCGGGGCAGGCCTCCTCGACGACGGCGCCCTGCGCCTCGAGCAGCCGCGGCGCCCCCGCCAGCGCGGCCGTGACCTCCGGCTCGACCGGCACCAGCCCGCCGAGGTCCGCCGTCCAGGCCACCCGCAGGCCGCGCAGCTCCGCCGGGCGCGGCGCGGCGAAGGAGGCGCCGTCCCCGGACAGCGCGATCGGCACCCGTGGGTCCGGCCCGGCGATCGCCGACAGGGTCAGCGCGACGTCGCCGACGGTGCGGCCCATCGGCCCCTGCACCGACAGCGTCGCCCAACCCAGCCCGGCGGGCCAGGTCGGCACCCGCCCGGGCGTGGGCCGCAGCCCGACGACGCCGCAGAACGCCGCCGGGTTGCGCAGCGAGCCGCCCATGTCGCTGCCCTCGGCCACCGGCACCAGCCCCGCGGCGAGCGCGGCCGCCGCGCCGCCGCTGGAGCCGCCGGCCGACAGCCCGTGCCGCCACGGGTTGTGCGTGGCGCCGAAGAGCGGGTTGAACGTGTGCGAGCCGGCCGCAAACTCCGGCACGTTGGTCTTGCCCACCCGGACCGCACCCGCCCGGCGCAGCCGCTCGACGACGAGCTCGTCGCGCGCCGGGACGGTGTCCGCGTGCAGCGGCGAGCCCCAGGTGGTCCGCATGCCGCCGGTGAAGTGGGTGTCCTTGTGCGCCACCGGCAGGCCGTGCAGCGGGCCGACCTCCTCCCCGGCGGCCAGCGCGGCGTCGGCGGCGTCGGCCGCGGCCCGGGCGCCCTCGGCGTCCAGGGTGACGATCGCGTTGACCTGCGGGTCGACCCGCTCGATGCGCGCCAGGTGCGCCTCCAGCAGCTCGCGCGCCGAGACCTCGCGCGCGCGCACGAGCGCGGCCAGCTCGGTCGCCGGGCGCAGGCAGAGGTCGTCGTCGGCGGCGGGTGCGGGGGTCACCGGGGGAGGGTGCCATGCCGGGGTGCCGTGCCGGGGCCGGGTCGCCGTGCCGGACACTGGGCGGGTGGACGGCGAGGACACCCAGCAGCAGGCCGACGAGACGGTTGCCCCCGACGGCGGGACCTTCGCCGACCTCGGGCTGCGACCGGAGCTCCTGGCGGCGCTGTCGCGGCTCGGTTACGAGGAGCCCACCCCGATCCAGCGCGAGGCGGTGCCCCCGATGGTCGCCGGCCGCGACCTGCTCGGCCAGGCCGCCACCGGCACCGGCAAGACCGCCGCCTACGCGCTGCCGGTGCTGCAGCGGCTCCCCGACGACCGCCCCGGCGGCGATCCGCTGGCCCTGGTCCTCGTGCCCACCCGCGAGCTGGCCATCCAGGTGTCGGAGGCGCTGCACCGCTACGGCCGCGACCTCGGCGCCCGGGTGGTGCCGGTCTACGGCGGCCAGCCGATCCCGCGCCAGCTGCGGGCCCTGGAGGCCGGGGTGGACGTCGTCGTCGCCACCCCCGGGCGGGCGCTGGACCTGCTGCAGCGGGGCAGCCTGCACCTGGGCGGCGTCGCCACGGTGGTGCTCGACGAGGCCGACGAGATGCTCGACATGGGCTTCGCCGAGGACCTCGAGGCGCTGCTGGACGAGGTGCCCGAGGAGCGGCAGACGGTGCTGTTCAGCGCCACGATGCCGCGCCGGCTCGACAGCATGGCCCGCCGCCACCTGCGCGACCCGCTGCGCATCCAGGTCGCCCGGGAGGTGCCGGTGGAGGGCGAGGCGCCGCGGGTCCGCCAGACGGCGTTCGTCGTCGCCCGGGCGGCCAAGCCGGCGGCGCTGGGCCGGGTCCTCGACGTCGAGAGCCCGACGGCGGCCATCGTCTTCTGCCGCACCCGCGACGAGGTCGACGACCTCACCGAGACGCTCAACGGCCGCGGCTACCGTGCCGAGGCGCTGCACGGCGGCATGAGCCAGGAGCAGCGGGACCGGGTGATGGGCCGGCTGCGGTCGGGCACCGCGGAGCTGCTGGTCGCCACCGACGTCGCCGCCCGCGGCCTGGACGTCGAGCAGCTCACCCACGTCGTCAACTACGACGTCCCGGCCGCGGCGGAGACCTACGTGCACCGCATCGGCCGGGTCGGCCGGGCCGGGCGCGAGGGCGTGGCGATCACGCTGGTCGAGCCGCGGGCGCACCGGATGCTCAAGACGATCGAGCGGGTCACCGGCGCGCCGATCCACGTGGAACGCGTGCCCACCGTCGCCGACCTGCGGGCCCGCCGGCTGGAGCTGACCCGCGCCGCGCTGCGGGAGAGCCTGCTCGGCGACGACCTCGAGCGGTTCCGCGGCGTCGTCGAGACGCTCGCCGACGAGTTCGACGTCGTGGAGGTGGCCCTGGCGGCGGTCAAGCTCGCCCACGAGGCCACCACCGGTCCGGACGACGACGAGGAGATCCCCGAGGTCGCCCTGCGCCCGGAGCGCCCGCGGCGGGACGGCGACCGGGGCGACCGGGGCCAGGGCCGCCCGCCGCGCCCGCGCTCGGGCGGCGGGGACACCGAGCGGGTGTTCATCGGCGCCGGCCGCAGCGCCGGCGTCCGCCCGGGTGACCTGGTCGGCGCGATCGCGGGGGAGACCGGGCTGCGCGGCCGCGACGTCGGCGCGATCGAGATCGCCGAGCGGTTCAGCCTGGTCGAGGTGCCCGCCGGCGCCGCCGAGGAGGTCATCACCGCGCTGCGGGCCAGCACCGTCAAGGGCCGGAAGGTGACCGTCCGCCGGGACCGGCAGCGGGACTGACGCCGCTCAGGCGGTGGCGGTGCGCACCAGGGCGGTGACCCGCTCCTCCACCGCGGGGCTCCAGCCGGTCAGCGCGAACGACACCGGCCAGAGGTCGCCGTCGTCGAGCGTCGCGGGGTCGTTGAAGCCGAGCGTCGCGTAGCGGGAGCCGAACTTGCCGGCGTCCTGGAAGAAGACGACCACCTTGCCGTCCGCGTCGGCGTAGGCGGGCATGCCGTACCAGGTCTTCGGCGCCAGCTGTGGGGCGGTCGTGGTGACCACCACGTGCACCCGCTCGGCGAGCGCCCGGTCCCCGGGCGCCATGGCCGCGATCCGGTCCAGCACCGCCTGCAGGCCGTCGGCCCGCTTCGCGCCCTTCCTCCCCTCGGCGCGGAGCTCGGCGGCGCGCTCCTTCATCGCGGCGCGCTCCTCGGCGGTGAAGCCGGTGGACTCCTGCTCGACGTCCTTCGTGGGCATCTCCAGCTCCCTTGGTGCCCTGCGGGGTCGGTGTGCCACGGACGCTAGGGAGGGGCGGGTCCCGGGGGCTTCTCGATTCCTGACCGGATCCGGCGGGGTGGTCAGCGGTAGGAGGGGCTCGCCGGGTCCTCGGGGACGACGTCGGGCACCCGGTTGGGGCCGGCGTCGGGCGGGCGCGGCCGGTCCTGCGGGTGCAGCCGGACCGCGACGAGCGCGACGTCGTCCTCCGGGCGGCCGTCCACCAGCCGGTACAGCACCTCGTCGAGCAGCCCGTCCAGCCGCTGGTCGGCGAGCTCGCGCAGCGCCTCGCGCAGGCGGGCCATGCCGGCGTCGAGGTCGGCGTCGCGGCGCTCGATGAGCCCGTCGGTGAACAGCAGCACGGTGGCGCCGCGGTCGAGGGTGACCACCGACTCCTCGCGGCGGGCGTCGGGGTCGACGCCGAGCAGCAGGTCGCCGCGCCAGGTGGCCAGCTCGGCCACGCTGCCGTCGGGGTTGATGACCAGCGGCGGCAGGTGCCCGGCGTTGGCCCAGCGCATCCGGGTGACGCCGCGCTCCCGCTCGTCGTCGGTCTGCTCGAAGCGGGCGACGGTGGCGGTGGCGAGGACCCGGGTCTGCAGCACGGCCATCGAGGCGTCCAGGCCGCGCAGCACCTCCCCGGGGCCGGCGTCGCTGTAGGTGGCGATGCCGCGCAGCAGGGCCCGCAGCTGCCCCATCGCGGCCGCGGCCTCGGTGTCGTGGCCGACGACGTCGCCGATGACCAGCATGGTCGCCCCGCCCGGCTGCAGGAACGCGTCGTACCAGTCCCCGCCGACCCGTGCGGCCTCGGCGGCCGGCAGGTAGCGGACGGCGATCTGGGCGTGGTCGGGCTCGGGCGGCTCGGTGAGCAGGCTGCGCTGCAGCCCCTCCGCGAGGGCCCGCTGCTGGCCGTAGAGGCGGGCGTTGTCCAGCGCCAGGCCGGCCCGGTCGGCGACGTCCTGGGCGGTGGCCAGGTCCTCCTCGCGCGGCGTCCAGCCGGACCGCCAGAACAGCGTCATCACGCCGAGCGTGCGGTCGCGGCCGCGCAGCGGGATCGAGATCGCCGACTCCGGGGCGAGCGCCCTCAGCAGGTCGCGGGCCTCGCCCTCGGCCAGCAGGTCGAGCACCGCCTCGCCGCGCTCCATCACCGGCTCGCCGGTGAGCAGGGCGCGCATGAGCGGCGCGGTGGCCGGCATCGCGTCGAGCCGGACCGCGGCGTAGCGCTCCACCAGGGCGCGGGCCGAGGGGACGGCGTGCCAGTGCCCGACGTCCCGCGGGCGGCCGTCGGGGTCGACGACGGTGACGATGCACCAGTCGGCGAGCGCCGGCACCACCAGCCGCGGCAGGTGCCCGGTCGCCGTCTGGGGGTCCAGGGCGCCGGCGAGCTCGGCGCTGACCTGGGCAAGCAGGGCCAGCCGCTGGGCGGCGCGCTCGGCGCGGTCCTGCACGCGGCGGCGCTCGGTGACCTCGAGGAAGTAGACCGACAGGCCCTCCGGGCTGGGCCAGGCGCGCAGCTCGTACCAGCCGTTGAGCGGCGCGGGGTAGTGCGCGTCGAACTGGACCGGCGTCCCGGTGCGGACGGCGGCGCGGTAGTTCTCCTCGAACGCGCTGGCGACCGCGGCCGGGAACGCCGTCCACAGCTCCTGGCCGAGCAGCTCGTCGCGGCTGCGGCCCAGCAGCCGCTCGGCCTCGGCGTTGACGTGCGTGAACCGCCACTCGCGGTCGAGGGAGTAGAAGCCGGCCGGCATGGCCTCGAGCACCCGGGTGACGCGCACGCCGGCGGCCCGCTCGGCGGTGGTGTCGTAGGCGGCGCCGAGCACCCGGGTCGCCGCGCCGCGCTCGTCGGTCAGCGTGCGGCCGCGCGCCTGCACCCAGCGGGTCTCCCCGCCCGGCCACACCACGCGGTACTCGGCCTCGTAGTCGCCGCGGCTGTCGATGCTGGCCTGCAGCGCGTCGGTGACCCGCGGCAGGTCGTCGGGGTGGACCCGCGCGTTGAAGTCCTCGATGGTGCCGCCGAAGTCCTCGGGCGTGTACCCGAACATCTCGATCAGCTGCGTGTCCCAGGTCAGCTCGCCGGTGTGCAGGTCCCAGTCGAACGTGCCGATCCCGGCGGCGTCGATGGCCAGGCCCCAGCGCAGCCGGTCGCTCTCGTACTCGGTGCGCAGTGCGGCGAGCTCGAGCTCGGTGACGGCGGCCGCGGCGAGCTGGCGCAGGGTGGAGACGTCGCTGTCCGACCACGGCCGCGGGGCCGGGGCCACGACGCACAGGACGCCGACCGTGTGGCCGGCGGAGTCGATCAGCGGGACGCCGAGGTAGGCGCCCACGGCGCCGGAGGCCACCTGCGGCAGCTCGGCCGCGCGGGGCTCGGCGTGGGCGTCGGGGACGACGAGGGGCGCCCGCTCGGCGGCGGCGACGGCGCAGGCGGTCGTCTCGAGCGGGTTCTCGCTGCCGACCGTGCCCGGTGGCAGCCCGGCGCCGCTGACGACCACCTGGACGTCGTCGATGAGGGACAGCTGGGCGACCGGGGCGCCGAGCAACCGGGCGGCGAGCTCCGCGAGGCGGTCGAGGACGACGCTGGCGTCACGCAACCGCAGCCGGTGGGCGGCCTCGGCGCGGGGACGGTCGGCCTTGAGCAGTTCGGCGGCGTCGCGCAGACCCGGGACCCGGGGCTCGGGCAGGAGCCCAGACGTGTCGTGCACCGAACCCCTTCACGCGGCCCACGGCCGACTTCCTCTACACGGCGGCCCGGCCGGTGTTGGGTCCGGACGCCGCGTACATCGTAAGCGACGTCCATTGCGGTCAACAGGGATCACGGAGAAAAACGCCAAGGTCACACGAGGTGACGGCGCGCCCCTCAGGCGGCCGCTGGGAGGACCAGGGTGAGCGCGTCGGCCCCGTCGTGTTCCACGTGCAACCCGGCCCGCCGCAGCAGCGTGCGCACCCGGGCGGCGTCGTCCGGCTCGGCCGTCGTCGTGGCCAGCAGGCGGGCCACCCGTCCCTTGTGCGCCTTGTTGGCGTGGCTGACCACGGTGCGGCTGCCGTCGCCCCGCTCGCTCAGGACGTCGACGGTGACCGCGCCCGGGACCGGGGCCAGTGCCTGGTACGCCCCGCTGCGCAGGTCGACGACGAGCTCCCCGGAGGCCGCGAGTGCCGGGCCGAGGACCGGGCGCCACAGCGTCCGCAGGGTGGGCAGCCCGGGGAGCGCGGAGCCGGCGGAGAGCCGGTAGGCCGGGATGGCGTCGGTCGCGCGGACCAGGCCGAACAGGGCCGAGCCGACGGCGAGCCGGCGGTCGGCCCGGGCCCGCTGGGCGCGCGTCAGGGTGCGGACGGCGAGGGTGTCGTAGAGGACGCCCGTGTAGCGCTCGACCGCCGGCGCGGTGGGGCTGGTGCACAGGGTGGCGTTGCGGGCGAGCTCGGCGTCCTGGCCGGCGGACAGACCCAGCGCCGCGCGGGCGGCGGGCGGGTCGGCGGCGAGCCGGACCAGCGCCTCGACCAGCCGGGCGCGCAGCGGGGTGAGCTCCGGCGTCGAGAGTGCGGCGAGGTCGAGCGGGGCGCCGTCACCGCCCGGGGACTTGGTCTCCGAGGGCGGGAGCAGTACGAGCACGACCGGCGACGGTACGTCGCAACGTGCCGTGCCGCGGCAAGGGGTCGGTGTCGTCGCCGAGACCTTTCCGTGACCCAGGCCACACTCGGACCCCGCCGGACCCCGAGACCAGGAGTCCCGTCCTGGCGCGGGGGCGGCACCAGGGCCGCGCCGACCGGCGCGGCGACCGAGACGGTGTCCGGCACAGCGCCGTGCCGGCTGCCGAGAGGAGGCACGTCCGTGGCGAACAAGGCGGTCATGTACATGGGTCCGGGCAAGGTCGAGGTCGCGGACCTGGACTACCCGGGGCTGGAACTGAAGGAGGGCCCGGGCGTCAACCCGGCCAACGTCGGCCGCAAGACGCCCCACGGCGTCATCCTGCGGACCGTCGCCACCAACATCTGCGGCAGTGACCAGCACATGGTCCGCGGCCGGACGACGGCGCCCGAGCGGCTGGTCCTCGGTCACGAGATCACCGGCGAGATCGTGGAGAAGGGGCCCGACGTCGAGTTCCTCGAGATCGGCGACATCGTCAGCGTGCCCTTCAACATCGCCTGCGGCCGCTGTCGCAACTGCAAGGAGGGCAAGACCGGGATCTGCCTGAACGTCAACCCCGACCGCCCCGGCTCGGCCTACGGCTACGTGGACATGGGCGGCTGGACCGGCGGGCAGGCCGAGTTCGTGATGGTCCCGTACGCGGACTGGAACTGCCTGAGGTTCCCCGACCGGGACCAGGCACTGGCGAAGATCCGCGACCTGACGATGCTGTCGGACATCTTCCCGACCGGCTACCACGGCTGCGTCACCGCCGGCGTGGGCACCGGCTCGACGGTCTACATCGCGGGCGCCGGCCCGGTGGGGCTCGCCGCGGCCGCGTCCGCGCAGCTGCTCGGCGCCGCCGTCGTCATCGTCGGCGACCTCAACGCCGACCGGCTGGCCCAGGCCCGCAGCTTCGGCTGCGAGACCGTCGACGTCTCCCAGGGCGACCCGAAGGACCAGATCGAGCAGATCCTCGGCACCCCCGAGGTCGACTGCGGCGTCGACGCCGTCGGCTTCGAGGCGCGCGGGCACGGTGCGGACGCCTCGCACGAAGCGCCGGCCACGGTCCTCAACTCGCTGATGGACATCACCCGGGCCGGCGGCGCGCTGGGCATCCCGGGCCTGTACGTGACCGGCGACCCGGGCGCGGTCGACGACGCGGCCAAGGAGGGGTCGCTGTCGATCCGGCTGGGCCTGGGCTGGGCGAAGTCGCACGCGTTCACCACCGGCCAGTGCCCGGTCATGCGCTACCACCGCCAGCTGATGATGGCGATCCTGCACGACAGGGTGCAGATCGCGAAGGCGGTCAACGCGACGGTCATCCCGCTCGAGGAGGCCCCGCGCGGCTACCAGGAGTTCGACCAGGGCGCGGCGAAGAAGTACGTGCTCGACCCGAACGGCCTCATCCCGGCCGCCTGACCCCGGTCGCCCGATCCCGACGATCATGGCGCCGTGACCGCCGCCGGCCCGTCCGGCACGGTCCCGGCGCCATGATCGCGGCCGGGACTCAGGTCCAGTAGAGGAAGCGGGCCTGCGGCAGCCGGTCGGCGACGGCGGCCTCGAACCAGGGGCGCAGCTCGGCCATCGTCTCCCTCGGGTAGACGTGCTTGACCGAGCCGAACCTGCCCCGCTTGGTGGTGCGCCGGGACTCGTCCATCTCGAGCTTCGTCCGCGGGTACCAGTCGAGCAGCGTCTCCTTGCTGCCCGGCGTGAACCGGTGGGTGATGCACTCGACGGTGAGGTCGGCGTCCGCCGGCAGCGCCGCCGCGACGGCGTCGAGCAGGGCGCCGTACTCCTCGCGCCAGCCGTCCACCGGCATGATCGGCGCGATGGTCAGGCCGACCGGGTAGCCGGCGCGGGCGACGGCGGCCAGGGCGGCGACGCGCGCCTCGACCTGGGCCGTGGCGCCCTCGAACCGCCGGGCCACCGGGGCGGCGTTGAGACTGAACCGCAGCCGGGTGCGGCCGCCGTGCGGCAGGCCCAGCAGGCCGGCGACGTCGTCGAACTTGGTGGTCGCACGCAGCTGCACGGGGCCCGGCCACGCGTGGGTGCCGAAGTGCTCGACCATGCGGACCAGGCCGCCGGTGAGGTGCTCGATCGCCAGCGGGTCGGTGTAGCAGGACGCCTCGAACGTCGTCCCCTCCCCGCCGCGTTCGAGCGTGCCGGAGGTGACGCCGCCGCGGCCGACGTAGGCGTCGAGGCCCGCGAGCACCTCGTCGAGGTCGGCCCACACGCGGGTGATGGGCGGGCCGGACAGCGAGCCGGCGAGGTAGCAGTACTGGCAGTGCGCCGGGCAGCCCTCGGCCAGGTCGAGCCGGAAGTCCGCCGACGGCGGGATCGGCTGCAGTCGGCGCTTGGACGGCGGCGGCACGACCAGCGCCATCGTGTCCTTGGCGGCCATGAACGCGGCGCGGTCGTCGTCGCCGCGCAGGGAGGGCAGCCGGTCGCCGGGCAGCAGGTCGATCGCGTCGACGCCGGCGCCCTCGAGGCGGCGCAGCACGCGCTGCCCGTGCGGGCGCTCGGCGGCCGAGCGCGTGACGAGGACGCGCTTCGGCGTCCACAGGCGGGTGGGGGAGGGGGCCTCGAGCGGGGCGGGCGCGGTCATCGACGGGTACAACACCGCGGTGCCCCCGCCGATGCCCCTGCGGGGGACGTCTTCGCAGGTCAGCCCGTGAGTCGGGACACTCCGGGGTCAGGGCGCCGCCCGCCAGCGCGCCCGCCACTCAGGCGCCTCCCAGGCCTCGCCGATGTAGATCGTCTCGCGGGCCACCCGGTCGCCCCGGAACTCGTAGACGGCTGGTCCGTACATCCACGGACCGCCGTCGTAGCGGGCGCGCACCTCCACCACCCAGAAGTCGTCCCGCCCCCGCACGCGGACGACCTCCAGGTCGACCCGTGCCGGGTAGTCCCGACGCCACTCCCGGAAGTTCGCCACGCCCTCGAACCGCTCGCCGGACTGCGGGAACTCGAGAACGGCGTCCTCGTGGTAGATCTCGCTGGCGCGGTCCTCGTCGCCTGCAGAGCTGTGACGGACGTAGTGCTCCAGTGCGGCCCGGACGGACTGCTCGTCCATGACCTGATGCTCCCCGCCGGATCCCCGGACGTCGATGAGTGCCGGGTCGCGGACTCAGGACGCGGTGGTCGTGAGGACCGCGGCGAGGGAGTCCAGGGCCCCGGGCACGAGGGCGTAGTAGGCCCACACGCCGCGCTTCTCGCGGGTGAGCAGGCCCGCGTCGACGAGGACCCGGAGGTGGTGCGACACCGTCGGCTGGGACAGGCCGAGGGGCTCGACGAGGTCGCACACGCAGGCCTCGCCGCCGTCGTGGGCGGCCACCAGCGACAGCAGCCGGAGCCGCGCCGGGTCGGCGATCGCCTTGAGCGTCCCGGCCAGCGTGGCGGCGTCGGCGGCGCTCAGGGGTGCGCGGACCAGCGGCGCGCAGCACGCGTCCGTCCCCGGGGCCAGCGGCAGCGACGTCGTCACGGCGCCAGTGTCGCACCGGACATCCACGGACGTCGATATCGACAACCGTCGATGCCTGTGGCACCGTCCTGTCATCGACGTCCATCGATGTGTGGAGGAGCCATGACCGGGACCGAGGCGGACCTGCGGGAGCAGGTCCGGGCGCGCTACGCCGCGGCCGCGCAGGAGGTCGGCGGCGGCTGCTGCGGCCCGGCGGCCGGGGACGACGGGCGCTTCGGCGCCGGCCTGTACGACGCCGCGGCCACCGAGGGGCTCCCCGACGAGGCCGTGCTGGCGTCGCTCGGCTGCGGCAACCCGGTGGCAGTCGCCGACCTGCACGAGGGGGAGCGGGTGCTCGACCTCGGCTCCGGCGGGGGCATCGACGTGCTGCTCTCGGCCCGCCGCGTCGGCCCCACGGGTTTCGCGTACGGCGTCGACATGACCGACGAGATGCTCGACCTCGCCCGCGCCAACGCGGCGGAGGCCGGCGCGACGAACGTGGAGTTCCGCAAGGGCACCATCGAGGACCTCCCGCTCGCGGACGCGAGCGTCGACGTCGTCATCTCCAACTGCGTCGTGAACCTGTCGACCGACAAGCCCGCGGTGCTCGCCGAGACCTTCCGCGTGCTCGCCCCCGGCGGGCGCATCGGCATCTCCGACGTCGTCGCCGAGGACTCCGTGACCCCGGCCGAGCGCGCCGAGCGCGGCTCCTACGTCGGCTGCATCGCCGGCGCGCTGTCCCGGTCCGAGTACCTCGAGGGTCTCGCCGCGGCCGGCTTCGCCGACGCCTCGGTCACCTTCACGCACGAGGTCGCGCCCGGCCTGCACGGCGCGATCGTGCGGGCCGTCAAGCCCGCGGCCGCGTGAGCGACGCCGTCGCCGAGCGCCCCCGCGCGGGCACCGGCCCGGAGGCGCCCGTCCTCGCCCGCCTGACGACCCTGGACCGCTTCCTGCCGGTGTGGATCGCCGCCGCGATGGCGCTCGGCCTCACGCTGGGCCGCTGGGTGCCGGGGCTCGGCGACGCCCTGTCGGCGGTCGAGGTGGGCGGCGTCAGCCTGCCCATCGCGGTCGGCCTGCTGCTGATGATGTACCCGGTCCTGGCCAAGGTCCGGTACTCCGAGCTGGACCGCGTCACCGGCGACCGCCGGCTGCTGGCCGCCAGCCTGGTGCTCAACTGGCTGGTCGGCCCGGCGCTGATGTTCGTCCTCGCCTGGGCGCTGCTGCCCGACCTGCCCGAGTACCGCACCGGCCTGGTGATCGTGGGCCTGGCCCGGTGCATCGCGATGGTGCTGGTCTGGAACGACCTGTCCTGCGGTGACCGCGAGGCCGCCGCCGTCCTGGTCGCGGTCAACTCGGTGTTCCAGGTCCTGGCCTTCGCCGCGCTGGGCTGGTTCTACCTGCAGGTGCTGCCGGGGTGGCTCGGCCTGCCGACGACGTCGGCGGAGTCCAGCGTCGGGGCGATCGCCGTGTCGGTGCTCGTGTTCCTCGGCGTCCCGCTCGCCGCCGGCTTCCTCACCCGCACGCTGGGGGAGCGGGCGCGTGGCCGGGACTGGTACGAGGAGCGGTTCCTGCCGCGGATCGGACCGGTCGCGCTGTACGGGCTGCTGGTCACGATCGTCGTGCTCTTCGCGCTGCAGGGCGACGCCGTCACCTCGCGGCCCTGGGACGTCGCCCGGATCGCGCTGCCGCTGCTCGCCTACTTCCTCCTCGTGTTCGGCGGGGGTTTCCTGCTCGGCATGCGGCTGCGCCTCGGCTACGCCAGGACGGCGACCCTGGCCTTCACCGCGGCCGGCAACAACTTCGAGCTGGCCATCGCCGTGGCGATCGGCACCTTCGGCGTCACCTCCGGCCAGGCGCTGGCCGGCGTGGTCGGCCCGCTCATCGAGGTCCCCGTCCTCGTGGCCCTGGTGTACGTCGCCCTGTGGGCCGGCCGGCGGTTCTTCCCCGGTGACCCCGTCGCACCACCCCGTCCCCTCCTCCCAGGAGCAGTCCGATGACCTCCCGCCCCAGCGTCCTGTTCGTCTGCGTGCACAACGCCGGCCGCTCGCAGATGGCCGCCGGCTGGCTGCGCCACCTCGCCGGGGACGCCGTCGAGGTCCGCTCGGCCGGCTCCCTGCCCGGCGACCGGGTCAACCCCTCCGCCGTGGAGGCGATGACCGAGGTCGGGATCGACATCACCGACCAGCGGCCCAAGGTCCTCACGACCGAGGCGGTCGAGGCCTCCGACGTCGTCATCACCATGGGCTGCGGCGACGCCTGCCCGGTCTTCCCCGGCAAGCGCTACCTCGACTGGGAGCTCGAGGACCCGGCCGGCAAGGGCGTGGAGGCCGTGCGGCCCATCCGCGACGAGATCGAGCGGCGGGTCCGCGCGCTGGTCGCCGAGCTGGTGCCCGCCCGCTGACCCGCCCGGTGCGACGGGGCGGAGCTCAGTCGAGCCAGCCGCTGCGGCCCGGCGACCGCCGCCGCCACACGTGCTTGAGCTCCCGGTACTCGGCCAGCCCGGTGGGTCCGAGCTCCCGCCCGACGCCGGACTGCCCGCGCCCGCCCCACTCCGCCCCGGGGACGTAGGGGTGGTAGTCGTTGATCCACACCGTGCCGCAGCGCAGGGCGGCGGCGACCCGCTCGGCGCGCTCGTCGTCGCCGGTCCACACCGCCCCGGCCAGGCCGTAGGCGGTGTCGTTCGCCAGCGCGACCGCCTCCTGCTCGTCGGTGAAGGTCTCCACGGTGAGGACCGGCCCGAAGACCTCCTCGCGGACGACGGCCATGTCCCGCCGGCACCCGGTCAGCACCGTCGGCCGGTAGAAGAAGCCGTCCCGCAGCGCCGGGTCGTCGGGACGGCGTCCGCCGGCAGCCAGGACCGCGCCCTCGGCCAGGGCCCCGGCGACCATCTCCTCGGTCCGCGCCCGCTGCGCCGCTGAGACCAGCGGCCCGGACTGGGTGTGCTCGTCCCGCCCGTCGCCCAGCCGGACCGCCTCCGCGCCGGCGACCAGGCCGGCCACGACGGCCTCGTGCACGTCGGCGTGCACGATCAGCCGCGAGCCGGCCGAGCAGACCTGCCCCGCGTGCAGGAAGGCCGCGTACAGGGCGTTGTCGACCACCACGTCCACGTCGACGTCGGGGAAGACGACGTTCGGGTTCTTGCCGCCGAGCTCGCAGTGCACCCGCTTGACGGTGTCCGCGGCGGCGCGCAGGACGGCGCGGCCGGTGGCGGTGCCGCCGGTGAAGCTGACCAGGTCGACGTCGGGGTGCGCGACCAGCACCGCCCCGACCTCCCCGTCGCCCAGCACCAGGTTGGCCACCCCCGAGGGCAGGCCGGCCTCGGCCAGCAGCGACAGCAGGTGCGCGGTGGTCAGCGGGGTGAGCTCGCTGGGCTTGACCACCGCCGTGCAGCCGGCCGCCAGTGCCGGTGCGAGCTTCCAGCTGATCTCGAGCAGCGGGTAGTTCCAGGGCGTGACGAGCGCGCACACGCCGGCGGGCTCGGCGACGACCCGGCTGTCGACCCCGGGGCCGGCGTCCACGGGCCGGGTGACGTCGACGACCGCGAGGTCGGCGTAGTACCGCAGCACCGCGACCACGTCGTCGACGTCGGCCCGGCTCTCGCGCAGCGTCTTGCCGGTGTCGCGGGTCTCCAGCAGCGCGACGTGCTCGCGGTCGCGGACCAGCAGGTCCGCGGTGCGCTGCAGCAGCGCCGCGCGCTCGGCCGCGGGCAGGCCGGACCACTTCCCGGACTCGAACGCCGCCCGCGCCGCCGCGACCGCGCGGTCGACGTCACCCGGCGTCGCGGCGTCGTGCGCGAGCACGAGCGACCCGTCGAACGGGTCGAGGACCCGCAGGACGCGGCCGGGGCGAGCGTCCTGCCACGTCCCGTCGATGAACAGCGAGCCGGGCACGGACACGGCGGGACCCCTCGTCGTCAGGAGGCGGGAACACCCGCTACGGTAATCCCCATGCAGTCGGTCGGGATTGTGCGGATTGCGCTCGTCGAGCGCCGGCACGTCGACCTGCTGCGGTGCGCGAGCGCGCTCTGTCGGGCCTGAGACCCGTCCCCGGCCCCGTCCGCTCGTCCGCACCCACCCCTGGAGACCTCGCATGACCCTGCTCGCCGCTGCCCCGACCACGCCCGCCGTCGACGGCGGCGTCCTCGACCTCGAGCGCCTGGAGCCGACCATCGGCGCCCGGGTCCACGGCGTCGACCTCGCCCGCGCCACCGACGAGCAGGTCCGGGCGATCCGGGCCGCGCTCGCCGAGCACAAGGTGCTGTTCTTCGCCGGCCAGCACGACCTGCACCCCGACGGCCAGATCGCCCTCGGCCGCCGCCTGGGCGAGGTCACCGAGTCGCACCCGGTCGTCCCGGGTGTCGACGAGGAGCACCCCGAGATCTACGCGCTCGACAGCGCCACCGGTGGCTTCGCCGACGTCTGGCACACCGACGTCACCTTCGTGCGCCGGCCGCCGCTGGGATCGGTCCTGCGGGCCGTCGTCCTCCCGCCGACCGGCGGTGACACCCAGTGGGCCGACCTGGAGCTGGCCTACCGCTCGCTCAGCGAGCCGCTGCAGCACCTGGCCGACCAGCTCGTCGCGGTGCACGACGGCACCCGCGAGTTCGGCTACTACATCGCCCAGCGCGAGGAGCGCACGACGTGGGAGGGCGAGGAGTACCGGGCGCTGGTCCCCGTCTCGCACCCGGTCGTGCGGGTGCACCCCGAGACCGGCCGCAAGGGGCTGTTCGTCAACCCCGGCTTCGTCTCGCACATCGAGGGCGTGTCCGACGCCGAGAGCCGGTACCTGCTCGACCTGTTCTACGCGCACATCACCAAGCCGGAGCACGTCGTGCGGCACCGCTGGTCGGTCGGTGACGTCGTCATGTGGGACAACCGGTCGACGGTGCACTACGCCAACCGCGACTACGGCGACCAGCGCCGTGTCATGCACCGCATCACCCTCCGGGGCGACGCCCCGGTCGGGCCCGCGGCCGTCTGACCCGGGCCGCCGCCCTCTCCCGACCGATCGCGGTACGAGGCGCAGGCTCCTCCAGGGGGCCTGCGCCTCGTACTGTGCCCACACCTGCTGCGGCCCGTCCGGGCCCCGTCCCCAGGAAGAGGACCCCATGCAGCGCACTCCCCTCCGCTCCCGCACCTCCGCCGTGGCGCTCGCCGCCTTCCTGACCGCAGCCCTCGCCGGGTGCACGAGCGAGGAGGCGGGCTCCGGCGGCAGCGGCGGCGGTGGCGACGGCGTCACCGTCCAGACCGCCCAGTTCAGCTGGACGGCCGCTGGCCTGACCAACGCCATCCTGGGCGAGATCGCCGCGGACAACCCCGACCTCGGCGTCGCCTCGCTGGCGACCACCCAGCTCGACCCCGCCGCCGCCTGGGCCGGCGCCGCGCGCGGTGACATCGACCTGCTCACCGAGGTGGCGCTGCCCAACCAGCAGGAGCTGGCCGACTCGGCCGCCGACCGGGTCGAGATCGTCTCGGAGACCTACGGCGACGCCGCGCAGGGCTGGTTCGTGCCGGCCTACGCCGTCGAGCCGGGCGGGCCACTGGAGGGGCTGACCAGCGTCACCCAGCTCAACGACTACGCCGAGCAGCTCGGCAACAAGTTCTACGACGCCGACCCCGGCTACATCACCACCGAGCAGAACGCCAAGCGGCTCGCGGGTTACGGCATCGAGCTGGAGCACGTCGTCTCCAGCGAGGCCGCCGAGCTCGCGCAGCTGGAGAACAGCTACAGCCGCGAGGAGCCGATCGTGCTGTACCTGTACCACCCGCACGCGGTGTTCGCGCAGTACGACATGGTGCAGCTCGAGGAGCCCACGCCCTACACCGAGGGCTGCCTCACCGAGGGCGACGGCGCCTGCGCGATGCCCTCCTACAGCGCCAACATCGCCGCCAGCAACGAGCTGCGGGACCAGGCCCCGGGCTTCGTCGAGCTGCTGACGAACTTCCGCATCTCCGTCGAGGAGATGGAGGAGATGCAGAAGCAGGTCGACGTCGACGGCGAGGACGTGGCCACGGTGGCGCGCGGGTGGGTCGACTCCCACGGCGACCAGATCGACGAGTGGATCGGCTGACGTGACCGCGCCGGTGCTGCGCGTCTCGGGCCTGACCAAGGTCTTCGGGGCGCGGGAGCAGGAGGCCCTGCGGCTGGCCGGGGAGGGGCTCGGGCGGGACGAGATCCAGCGGCGCACCGGGGCGACGCTCGCCGTCCACGACGTCAGCTTCGCCGTCGAGCGCGGTGAGCTGTTCGTCGTCATGGGGCTGTCGGGGTCGGGCAAGTCGACGCTGGTCCGCCTGCTCAACCGGCTCATCGAGCCCAGCGCCGGCACCGTCGAGGTCGAGGGGCGAGACCTGCGCGCGCTCGACGACGCGCAGCTGCGCGCGGTGCGCAACGACAAGATGAGCATGGTGTTCCAGCACTTCGCGCTCATGCCGCACCGCACGGTCCGCGAGAACGCCGCCTACGCGCTCAAGGTCCGCGGCGCGAGCGCGGCCGAGCAGCGCGAGCGGGCGGACTGGGCGCTGGGGACGGTGGGGCTGCTCGAGCGGGCCGACGCCCGGCCCGACGAGCTGTCCGGCGGCATGCGCCAGCGCGTGGGCCTGGCCCGCGCGCTGGCCGCCGACTCGGAGGTGCTGCTCATGGACGAGCCGTTCTCCGCGCTGGACCCGCTGATCCGCCGCGACATGCAGGACCTGCTCGAGCGGCTGCAGTCGGAGCTGGCGAAGACCATCGTCTTCATCACCCACGACCTCAACGAGGCCATGCGGCTGGGCGACCGGATCCTCATGCTCAAGGACGGGCGGACGGTCCAGCTCGGCACCGGCCCGGAGATCATCTCGGCGCCCGCCGACGACTACGTCGCCGACTTCACCTCCGACGTCGACCGGACCCGGGTGCTCACCGCCGGCGACCTGCTGCGCGAGCCGCGGCTGACCGCCCGGATCGGCGACGCACCCGGCGACGTGCTCCGGGCCCTGGGCGCGGCCGAGGCCAACGGCGTCTACGTCCTCGACGACGGCGGGCGGATCGCCGGCGTCGCCCGGGACGACCTGCTCGCCCGCGCGGTGCACGAGGGCCGGTCCGCCCTCGGCCCGCGCGAGCTGGTCGCCGACCACGCGACCATCGCGGCCGACCGCCCGGTCGTCGAGTTCGTGCACCTGGTCGGGCGGCACCCCGTGCCGCTCGGCGTCGTCGACGACGGCGGGCGGCTGCTCGGCGTCGTCCCGCGGGCCGCGGTGCTCGACGCGCTGTCGGCCGTCCCGGTCCGGGGGAGGCGCCCGTGATCCCGCACATCCCGCTCGGCCAGTGGGTCGCCGACCTCATCGACTGGCTGCTCGCGACCGTCCCCTGGCTGTTCGACGCCATCTCGAACGTCATGCAGGTCCTCGTGGACCGGCTCACCGACGTGCTGGTCTCCCCGCCGCCGGTGGTGTGGATCGTGGTCTTCACCGTGCTCGCCCTGCTGCTGCGCGGCCCGTGGCTGGCGCTCTACACCGTGCTGGCGTTCCTGCTGGTGGTCTCGCTGGAGCTGTGGGTCGAGACCATGCAGACCCTCGCGCTGGTGCTCGTGGCCGCGGTCATCGCCGCGGCGATCGGGATCCCCCTCGGGATCCTGGCGGCCCGCTCCCGGGCCGTCAGCATGACGGTCCGGCCGGTCCTGGACTTCATGCAGACGCTGCCGGTGTTCGTCTACCTCATCCCCGCCGTCTTCTTCTTCGGCGTGGGCGTCGTGCCGGGGGTCGTGGCGACCATCCTGTTCGCCATCCCGCCCGGCGTGCGGCTGACCGAGCTGGGCATCCGGCAGGTCGACCGCGAGGTGGTCGAGGCGGCGCAGGCCTTCGGCGCCCGCCCGGGGCAGGTGCTGCGCGAGGTCCAGCTGCCGCTGGCGCTGCCGTCGATCATGGCCGGCGTCAACCAGGTGATCATGCTGGCGCTGTCCATGGTGGTCACCGCCGGCCTGCTCGGTGCGGCCGGCCTCGGCGCGGTGGTGGTGCGGGCGGTCACCCAGCTCGACGTCGCCAGCGGCTTCGAGGGCGGCCTGGCCGTGGTCCTGCTGGCCATCTTCCTCGACCGGCTGACCGCGTCCTTCGGGCAGCAGACCGCCCTGTCCCGGATGCTGCGCCGACGCCGGCGGCCCGCCGAGCGGGCCGCGTCGGCCCGGGCGGCCGAGCCCGAGGTCGCGTCGTCGCCCGCCGGTGCGCGCGTCACCACCTGACGGCGGCCGCCCGCCGGGCCCTCAGTCCGCCAGCTCGACCACCACGGGGGCGTGGTCGCTGGCGCCCTTGCCCTTGCGCTCCTCGCGGTCGATGAGCGCCGCGCTCACCCGGCCGGCCAGCTGCGCCGACCCGAGCACGAAGTCGATCCGCATGCCCTCGCGGCGCGGGAAGCGCAGCTGCGTGTAGTCCCAGTACGTGTAGACGCCGGGGCCGGGGGCCAGCGGCCGGACGACGTCGGCGTACCCGGCGTCGACGACGGCGCGGAACGCCTCCCGCTCGGGCACCGAGACGTGCGTGGAGTGCGCGAAGACGCCCATGTCCCACACGTCGTCGTCCTGGGGGGCGATGTTCCAGTCGCCGACCAGCGCGACCTGCGCGGCCGGGTCGGCGGTCAGCCAGCCGCCGGCCGCGGTGCGCAGCGCGGCCAGCCACTCGAGCTTGTAGTCGTAGTGCGGGTCGCCGAGCTGCCGGCCGTTGGGCACGTACAGGCTCCACACCCGCACCCCGCCGCAGGTGGCGCCCAGCGCCCGGGCCTCGGCGGCGGGCTCGGCGCCCTCCTTGGCCGCCCACGTCGGCATGCCGGGGAAGCCCACCTCGACGTCGGCCAGCCCGACCCGGGAGACGACGGCGACGCCGTTCCACTGCGAGTGCCCGACGTGCGCCACCTGGTAGCCGAGCTCGGTGAACCGCTCCTCGGGGAACTGGTCGTCGCGGCACTTGGTCTCCTGCAGCGCCAGGACGTCGACGTCGCGGCGCTGCAGCCACGCCGTCACCCGGTCGACCCGGGTCCGGATGGAGTTGACGTTCCAGGTGGCGAGGCGCACGGTCCCCGAGCCTAGGTGGCACCGGTGGTCACCGCCGGAGCCCGTCCGGACACCCCCCGTGACCAGGGGAGACGCACCTCACGCCCGTTCGGGTGCCCGGGCGCGGTGCTGGGTACGGAGACGGCCGTGACCGCCAGCCGTGAGTGGGATCATGACCGGATGACCAGGACCCGTGGGAGCGAGACGAACCGGCCCGGGGCGTCCCGGGTGCGTCCGTGAACGAGGACGTCACCCGGCCGATCGGCGACGCACCGTCCCTCCCGCCGGTGCCGCCGGGGCAGAGAGCGGCCCGCCGCGGGCGCAGCCGCCGGCAGCGGCCCGAGTCGCGGTCCCTCGGGGCGGTGCTCGGCCTGACCGCCGCCAACGCCGTCGTCCCCGGGACCGCGTTCCTGGTCTCCGGGCGGCGCCGCCTCGGCGCGGTCGTCCTGGTCCTGTTCCTGCTGGTCGTCGGCGCCGGCGTCTGGCTGGCCACCGCCGGCCGGCGCACCGCGGTGCGGCTGGCCGTCGACTCCACCTCGCTGAACTGGGTCGTCGCCGCGCTGGCCGTGCTCGCGCTCGCCTGGGCCGTCGTCGTCGTCACCGGCTACCGGTCGCTGCTGCCGCGGCGCAGCTCCGGCCCGCGGCACGTCGTCGGCGCCGT
The DNA here is from genome assembly GCF_054050295.1 of Geodermatophilus sp. SYSU D01045. NCBI lineage: Bacteria > Bacillati > Actinomycetota > Actinomycetes > Geodermatophilales > Geodermatophilaceae > Geodermatophilus > Geodermatophilus sp. SYSU D01045. The sequence goes on along the minus strand of NZ_JBJGZB010000007.1, from coordinate 23,933 downwards.
CCTGGTGGCCCTCCTCGTCGCGGGGATCGCCTACCCGGCCTACCGCGTCGGCACGGTCGCCGTCGCACAGCGGGGCCTGCTCGACGGCCTCTTCGCCGACGACCGCGAGTCGGCCACCGTCGAGGACACCCCGGACCCGTTCGGCAGCAAGGACCGGGTGAACGTCCTGCTCCTGGGCGGGGACGGTGGCGAGGGCCGCGAGGGCGTGCGCACCGACACCGTCATCGTGGCCAGTGTCGAGACCGAGACCGGTGAGACGACGCTGTTCAGCCTGCCCCGGAACCTGGAGGACCTGCCCTTCCCGGCCGACAGCCCGCTGGCGGAGGTCTACCCCGACGGCTTCGAGTCCGGCAGCGAGAGCGAGAGCCTGCTCAACTCCGTCTACCGCAACGGGCCGGCCGACCACCCGGACGTCCTCGGCCCCACCGACGACCCCGGCGCGGACTTCCTCAAGCTCGGCGTCGGCGAGGCGCTCGGCCTCGACATCGACTACTTCGTGCTGGTCAACCTCGACGGGTTCAGCCGGCTGGTCGACGCCCTGGGCGGCATCACGGTCAACGTCAACTACTACGTGCCGATCAACGGCATCACCGGTGAGGAACTGCCCGACGACTACATCGCGCCGGGAGCCAACCAGCACCTCGACGGCTACCTCGCCCTGCAGTTCGCCCGCGGCCGGTACGGGCTCACCGACTACGACCGCATGGACCGGCAGCGCTGCACCATCAAGGCGATCGTCGACGAGGCCGACCCGATCACCCTGCTGGAGCAGTACCAGGAGCTGGCCGCGACGACGCAGGACATCGTCAGCACCGACATCCCACGGTCGGCGCTCGACGACTTCGTCGACCTGGCGTTCCTGGTCAAGGACGCCGAGATCCGCAGCGTCGTCTTCGACCCCAGCCTGATCGACCCCGCGTACCCGGACTACGACCGGATGCGCCAGATCGTGCGCGACTCGCTCGCCCCCGCCCCGGCGACGGCCCCGCCGCCGGCGCCGGGTGACTCGGCGGCTGGGTCCGACGGCGACACCGGCGGCGACCAGACCCCGGCGCCGCCCCCGGCCGCGCCGGCCACCGACGTCGGGGACGCCTGCGCCTACGACCCGGCCCAGGCCCAGGCCGCCCTCGACGCAGGCGAGCCGCCGTCCCGCAACGGCTGAGGAAGGACCCCGTCCCCCCACCCTTCGCACGCTCAGGGCGGGACCCGGGACGGGGCCGTTCCAGCACGTCACCCGGTGGGGCTGGCGATCTGGACGAGGTTGCCGCAGGTGTCGTCGAGGACGGCGGTGGTCACCGGGCCCATCTCCAGGGGCTCCTGGGTGAACCGCACGCCCAGGGCCTTGAGCCGCGCCGTCTCGGCGTGCACGTCGGCGACGGTGAAGGAGTTGTAGGGGATCCCGTCGGCCACCAGCGCCTCCTTCCACGGCCGCGCCGCCGGGTGGGCGTCGGGCTCGAGGACCAGCTCGACGCCGTCGGGCGCCTCGGGGGAGACGACGGTCAGCCAGCGGTGCTCGCCGAGCGGCACCTCGGTCTTCTTCACGAAGCCGAGCACCTCGGTGTAGAAGCGCAGCGCCTTCTCCTGGTCGTCGACCAGCACGCTGGTCAGGGTGATCCGCACGGGCCTTCCTCCGTGTCCAGCCGCCACCTCTCGACGATGGCGTGCAGCGGCGCGGTGTCCAGGTGGTGGAACTTGTAGCGACCCTCCCGCCGGGTCCGGACCAGCCCCGCCTGCTCGAGGACGTCGAGGTGCTGGGAGACGGCCTGGCGCGACGAGCCCACCCCGTGCCGCTGGATCAGCCGGGCGCACAGCTCGAACAGCGTCTGGCCGTCCCGGTCCTGCAGCTCGTCGAGCAGTGCACGCCGGGTCGGATCGGCGAGGGCCCTGAACACGTCGCCCACGGCCGGACGATACGCAAGCGCGCGCTTGCCTGTCCAGCCCGCGCCGTCTGGTTGGCTCGGGCGGGGAGCCGGTCCGGGGACCGGCGGGAACGGAGGCGACATGGGCGGCGGACCGGCACGGCCCGGGGACGGCGGGACGACGGCGCGGCGCGAGCGGCTGGTGGCGCTGCTCGTCCTCGGCATCGGGGTGGTGCTGCTGGTGTCCTCGCCGACGTGGTTCGCCAGCGACCGGGGCGGCGTCGGCGTCGCCCAGCTGTTCGTGGGCGTCGTCCTGCTCGCCGTCGGCGGCTTCCTCCTGCGGCGGTCGCGCACGGTCCGCTGACGTTGCGGCGCCGGGGTGACCGGCACCACACTCCGGGGGACCCAGCGGGCCCCAGGACGGAGGACGCACGTGAAACTGGAGAAGCGGCACCTGCTCGAGATCCTGCGCACCGAGGGCGACCACCGCACCGCGGACGCGGTGGAGAGCCGGTTGCCCGACGAGATCGACACCGACCGGGACGCCGACGCGCTGTCCGGGGTCGGCCTGGACCGCACCCAGTTGCTCGCCAAGCTGGCCGCCGGGGGCTTCGGGACGACGCTGTCCCCGTGACCTGACCCCGGACGTGCGACGGGCCGGCACCTCGTCGAGGTGCCGGCCCGTCGTCGAGCGGGAGTCGGTGTCAGCCGACCCAGGGGCGCTCGCGGGCGAGCTCCTCCTTGGCCACCGACCGCAGGTGCACCGCGTCCGGGCCGTCGGCGATGCGCAGCGTGCGGGCCGAGGCGTAGAAGCGCGCGAGCACGGTGTCGTTGCTGACGCCGGCGCCGCCGTGCACCTGGATCGCCCGGTCGATCACGTCGCAGGCGACGTTCGGCGCGATCACCTTGATGGCGGCGATCTCGGTGCGGGCGCCCTTGGCGCCGTACTTGTCGATCAGGTCGGCGGTGCGCAGCACCAGCAGCCGGGCCTGGTCGATCTCCATGCGCGAGCGGGCGATCGTCTCGCGGACGGTGCCCTGCTCGGCCAGCGGCCGGCCGAAGGCGACCCGCTTCTGCGCGCGGTCGACCATGAGCGCCAGCGCCCGCTCGGCCATGCCCAGCGCGCGCATGCAGTGGTGGATGCGGCCGGGGCCGAGCCGCGCCTGGGCGATCATGAAGCCGTCGCCCTCGCCGGCGAGGATGTTGCTCACCGGGACCCGGACGTCGGTCAGCCGCATCTCCGAGTGGCCGTGCTGGTCCTGGTACCCGAACACCGGCAGGTGCCGGATGATCTCCAGGCCTGGGGTGTCGCGCGGCACCAGGACCATCGACTGCTGCCGGTGCGGGGCGCCGTCGGGGTCGGTCTTGCCCATGAGGATGAAGATCTGGCAGCGCTCGTCGGCGGCGCCGCTGGTCCACCACTTGCGGCCGTTGATCACGTACTCGTCGCCGTCGCGGACGATCGACGTCTGGATGTTGCGGGCGTCGGAGGAGGCGACGTCGGGCTCGGTCATCGCGAACGCCGAGCGGATCTCGCCCTCGAGCAGCGGCTCGAGCCAGCGCTGCTTCTGTTCGGGCGTCCCGAACATCATCAGCGTCTCCATGTTGCCGGTGTCCGGGGCGCCGCAGTTGGTGACCTCGGGGGCGATCGTGGGCGACCAGCCCATGATCTCGGCCACCGACGCGTACTCGAGGTTGGTCAGCCCCCCGAGCTCGTGGTGGAAGAGGTTCCAGAGACCGCGGGCGCGGGCCTCCTTCTTGAGGTCCTCGAGGACCGGCGGGTGCTCGTGGTTGTCGTGGCCACGCTCGGCGCGCCACGCCTCGTATACGGGCTCGGCGGGGAAGACCTGCTCACGCATGAAGTCCCACATCCGGCCGCAGACGTCCTCGGCTCGGGCGGAGAGGGCGAAGTCCATGCCCGGAAGGTAGACCGCCGCGTGACCGGCGTCGCACGGGGGTCGCGCGCCGTCCGGGTCCGGGGACGGCGGGAGCCGGGCACCCGCGGCGTGGCGGGCACCCGGCCCCGGGTGACGCCTTCCTCAGGCGCGCGAGGCGCGGACAGCCGCGTTGACCGGGCCGAGCGCGAGCACCAGGCCCACGATGGCGGTCGCGATGTGCAGCGCGTTGTCCGCGGCGTTGATGTTGAGGACGTCCCAGTCCTTGCCCGACGCGATCAGGCCGTAGACGAAGGCCGCGCCGTAGCCGACCGCGAGCAGCCAGCCGTAGGTGCGGGCGCCGGCCAGCGTCCGGGACAGCGCGATGCCGGCGATGCCGATGAGGACGTGCACCACGTTGTGCAGCGGGTTGATCATGAAGAACAGGAGCATCTCGTCCTGTCCGTGGCTGGCGAAGCCGTCGAAGCCGGTGACGAAGAAGCCGACGACGCCGACGAGCAGGTAGACCACGCCGAAGGCGAGGGCGAGCATCTGGGGCCAGGCCATCGCCGGCCGTGCGCCGGTGTTCCCCGTGGTGGCCATGGGTTTCCTCCGTGTCCGAGTGGGTCGCCGTCTGCCGGCGGTGCACCGGGTCTTCGGACGCCGTGGGCGTTCCGGTTCGCCGGTCACCCGGTGGAGGGAGCGGAGGAACGCGCAGGGCCCCGCGCCGTCGGCGCGGGGCCCTGCGGGGGAGAGGTCAGGGGCGGGGCGTGCGCCGCGGCCGGCGGACGACGAACGGGCCGATGGCCAGCAGGTCGACCGGGGCCGAGCCGAAGCACTCCAGGGCGTCGCGGGGATCGTCGACCATCGGCCGCCCGGCGGTGTTGAGGCTGGTGTTGACCACCACCGGCAGCCCGGTGCGCCGCTCGAACGCCGAGATCATCCGGTGCACCAACGGCTCGGTCTCCGGGTCGATCGTCTGGATGCGCGCCGTGCCGTCGACGTGGGTGACCGTGGGGATGCGGTCCTTCCACTCCGGGGCGACGTCGTGCACGAAGAGCATGTACGGCGAGGGGATCGGCCCGCGGCTGAAGATCTCCGGTGCCCGCTCCAGCAGGACCATCGGCGCCACGGGGCGGAACTGCTCGCGGCCCTTGACGTCGTTCATCCGCTCGAGGTTGGCCTCGAAGCCGGGGTGGGCGAGCAGGGAGCGGTGGCCCAGCGCCCGCGGGCCGTACTCGCTGCGGCCCTGGAACCAGGCGACGATGCCGTTGTCGGCGAGCACCTCGGCGACGGCCTCGGCGACGTCGTCGGGCCGCTCGTAGTCGACGGCGGCGGTCTGCAGCCGGCGCTCGATCTCGTCGTCGCTCCAGCCGCGGCCCAGCGCCGCGCCGGGCATCGGCTCGGTCCGCTCGCCGAGCTCGGCGGCGACGTGCAGGGCGGCGCCGAGCGCGGTGCCCGCGTCGCCGGCGGCCGGCTGCACCCACACCTGCTCGAACGGGCTCTCGGCGAGGATGCGGGTGTTGGCCACGCAGTTGAGCGCCGTGCCGCCGGCCATCGTGAGCGTCTTCTCGCCGGTCTGCTCGTGCACCCAGCGAGCGAGGTCGACCAGCACCTCCTCCAGCCGCGTCTGCACGCTGGCGGCGAGGTCGGCGTGGTCCTCGGTCCACTGCTCGTCCCTGCCCAGGCGCGGCGCGAACTCGGAGAAGTCGATCCGCTCGGTCACGAAGCCGCCGTCGCCGGTGGCGCGGACGAGCTCGGACAGCTCGCCGAGGAAGCGCGGCTTGCCGTAGGAGGCCATCGCCATGACCTTGAACTCGTCGGAGCTGCGCAGGAAGCCCAGGTGGTCGGTGAGCTCCTCGTACATCAGGCCCAGGGAGTGCGGCAGCGCCTGCCCGGCGAGGATCTCCAGCTGCCCGTCGACGTAGCGGCCGGCGAGGTGGCTGTGCGCCTCGCCGCGGCCGTCGAGCACCAGGACGGCGTTGTCGCGCTGCGGAGCGGCCTTGCCGGCGGAGGCCGCGTGCGCGACGTGGTGCTTGACGAAGCGGACCTTGGCGGGGTCCAGGCCGGGGAGGGCGTGCGCGAGGAAGTCCGGCGCCATCTCGGCGTACCTCTTGCGCATGGTGTCGCCGTCGTCGAACAGGCCCGAGTCCTCCGGCGTGCCCATGAGCGCCGGGTCGAAGGAGTAGGCGACGGCGTCGAGCTCCTCGGGGCGGATCCCCGCGTGCTCCAGGCACCACGCGGCGGACAGCTCGGGCAGCTCCCAGGCGCTCCACGGCAGGGGGCGCTTGCCGTGCTTGCGCCGGCTGAAGCGTTCCTCCTCGGCCGCGGCCACGACCTCCCCGTCGACGACGAGCGCGGCGGCGGGGTCGTGGTAGATGGCGTTGATGCCGAGGACCTTCACGTGCGCTCTCCTCCCGCACCGGGCGACGCACCCGCTGCACTGGCCTTGATCATCGACTCGTCCCTGCAGTCCCGCAGGGCGAGCCCCCGATGCGGTGACAGCCCCTGGGTTCCCGCCCGGCTAGAGGGGTGGGCGGCGGCTGCCCCAGTCCGTCGCCGACTCGTAGGTCTGGCCCACGCGCAGCACGCCCGCCTCGTCGAAGGGCCGGCCGATGACCTGCAGCCCGATCGGGAGCCCGGACGAGGTGAACCCGCACGGCACCGACAGTGCCGGCAGGCCGGTGATGTTGCCCGGGGCCGAGTGGCCGACCCAGGCGTCGATCACCGCCTTCTCCCTCCCGCCGGGGAAGGTGAACGTCTGCTGCCCCACCTCGGCCGCGGCGGCGGGCAGGGTCGGGCACACGAGCGCGTCGATGCCCTCGAAGGCGCGGCGGAACGCCTGCTGCACCAGCGTGCGGACGCGCAGCGCCTTGATGTACTGCGTGGCGAGCACCGTCTCGCCGGCCTCGAGGAAGACCCGGACGTCGTCGGTGTAGAGGCCCCCGGACTCCCGCAGCATCTCCTGGTGGTAGGCGCTCGCCTCGGGCACGAGGACCCCGAACTCGACGGCCATCATCTGGTCGGCGTAGGGGATCTCCACCTCCCGCAGCCGGGCACCCTGGGCCTCGAGGACGCCGATGGCCTCCCGGACGGCCGCCTCCACCTCCGGGTCGACGTCGTCGAAGAAGTAGTTGGCCGGGACGCCGAGCATCAGGCCCCCGACCCCGGCGTCCAGGTCCGCCGTGTAGTCGGGGACCGGCTCCCGGGCGGAGCCCGGATCGCGGGCGTCGAAGCCGGCGATCGCCTGCAGCGTCAGGGCCGCGTCGCGCACCGTGCGGGTGAGCGGTCCGGCGTGATCGAGCGACCAGCACAGGGACGTGATGCCGTGGCGGGGCACCCGGCCGTAGGTCGGCTTGAGGCCGACGGTGCCGCACACCGACGCCGGGATGCGGATCGAGCCGCCGGTGTCGGTCCCCATCCCCACCAGGCACTCCCCGGCGGCCACGGCGGCGCCGGACCCGCCGCTGGAGCCACCCGGCACGCGACCGGTGTCCCAGGGGTTGCGGGTCGTCGGCGTCAGCACGCCGTAGGCGAACTCGTGGGTGTGCGTCTTCCCCACCACGACCGCGCCGGCATCGCGGAGCCGGGCCACGCAGGCCGAGTCCTCCGTCGCGACGTGCTCGGACCGGACCGCGGAACTGGAGGTGGTCGGCAGGCCTGCGACGTCGTAGAGGTCCTTGATCCCCACCGGGATGCCGTGCAAGCGCCCGCGGTGGTCGCCGCCGGCGATCTCCCGCTCTGCCTGCCGTGCCGCCTCCAGCGCCTGCTCGGCGGTGACGACGACGAACGCGTTCAGCCGGTCCTCGACCGCCTCGATGCGGTCGAGCACGGACTGCACGAGCTCGACCGGGGACAGCGTGCGCTGCTCGATCCGGCGGGCGGCCTCGGCGATGCTGAGCTCGGATGGCTGCACGTCCTCACGCCCAGCGCGCGTCGAAGGCGGCTGCCGGGGGCGTCTCACCCACGGGGATCCCGTCGAGGCTGTCGTAGAGCCCCAGCACCATGGTCACGGCCGGACCCGCCGCGGCCCGCCGCTCGGTGCTGAGGTCCAGGCGGGCGTGCGCGAGCAGCTGGTCGAACGCCTCGTCGCCGAGCGGCGACCGGTCTGTCGAGGCCACGGGCCACCTCTTCCGGGTCAGGTGTGACGAGGGGCACAGCATGCCCGAGGCTGGGCGCTCAGGCGCCGCGGACCTGCAGGAGGTCGTTCTCCTCGACGGCCTTCAGCGCCAGCGTCTTGTAGCCGACCTCCTCGAACAGGACGACGACGCGGTCGTCCTCCACCCGCATGACCACGCCGGGGCCCCACTCGGTGTGCGTCACGGGGGTCTCCGGGGCGAACGGGGTGTCGGCGTCGCCGCCGGCCGGCTGCTCGCGGGAGGTGCCGGCCGAGCAGGTGTCGCAGTTGCCGCAGGGCTCCTCGAGCTGCTCGCCGAAGTAGCCGAGCAGGTACTGGCGGCGGCACTCGGTGGTCTCGGCGTAGCCGCGCATCATCTCGACGCGGCTCTGGTCGACCCGCTCGTGGTGCTCGGCGAGCTCGCGCGCGGCGGCGGCCGCCTCGCCGGGGGGCGGCGCGCCCTCGGCCGGGTGCGCGGCGCCCTCCTCGTCGAGGAGGACGGCCGAGACCTGCTCGAGCAGGTTGAGGTCGCGGGCCAGCGGCGTGGCGCCGCGGCCGGTCTCCTCCCGCAGCTGCTTCACGTCGACGCCGTCCTCGACGCCGGCGGCGGGCGCGGCGGCGACCAGCCCGGCGACCTGCTGCAGCTCCTCCTCGGCCGGGGCCCCGGCGGCGAAGAAGCGGCGCAGACCGAGGTCCTCCTGCCGGTAGACCAGCACCGCGAGCGCGGGCTCGCCGTCGCGGCCGGCCCGGCCGATCTCCTGGTAGTAGCTGTCGATCGAGTCGGCGGGCTCGGCGTGGACGACGAAGCGGGTGCCGGGCTTGTCGATCCCCATCCCGAACGCGGTGGTGGCGACGACGACGTCGAGCTCGTCCTCCATCCACGCGCGCTGGGTGTCCTCGCGCTCGCTCTTCCTCAGGCCCGCGTGGTACGGCCGCGCCCGCAGCCCGCGCTCGGTGAGCGCGTCGGCGACCTCGAGGGTGCCCTTGCGGGTGGCGCTGTAGACGATGCCGGGGCCGCGGCCGGCCTCGACCTCGGCGACGGTGCGGTCGACGACGGCGGTGCGCTTGGCGGTGGCGTCGGCGTGGTGGTCGACCTCGAGCCGGATCTCCGGCCGGTCGAAGCCCGCGACGACCACCTCGGGGTCGCGCATCGCCAGCCGCTCGACGATCTCGGCGCGCACCGGCGGGGCCGCGGTGGCGGTCAGGGCGAGCACCGTCGGGTGCTCCAGTTGCTCGACCACCTGCCCCAGGCGCAGGTAGTCGGGGCGGAAGTCGTGGCCCCACGCGGAGACGCAGTGCGCCTCGTCGACGACGAACAGCGCGACGCCGGCCCGGTGGACCGCGTCCACCACCTCCGGCTTGGTCAGCTGCTCGGGGGCGAGGAAGAGGAAGCGGACCGTCCCGTCCTCCAGCCCCTCGAGCGCGGCGCGCTGCTCGCCGGCGGACAGGCTGGAGTTGAGCTGCGCGGCGCGGCCGACGTCGTCGCCGAGCTCCTCCAGCCGCTCCACCTGGTCGCGCTGCAGGGCGATCAGCGGCGAGACGATGACGACCGGGCCGTCGAGCAGCTGCCCGGCGACCTGGTAGACCGCGCTCTTGCCGGCGCCGGACGGGAGCACCGCCAGCGTGTCCCGGCCGGACAGCACGGCCTGCATGGCCCGCTCCTGGCCGGGACGGAACTCCTCGAAGCCGAGGACGTCGCGGGAGACCTCGCGCAGCCGGCGGGTGCGGACCGAGGCAGAGCCGCCGGCGGGGTTGTCGCTGGGGGTGCGTGACACCGGCTGCCGCTGCCCGGGCGCCGCGATCGGCAAACGGAGGCCGGGGTGTCGGCGTCCCCGCGTCGGCGCGGCGTGAGCACGGACCGCGGCGGCCGGGTCCGTGGGCGGCGGTGCGTGCACGCGCCGCGCACGTAGGGTCCCCGGGGTGAGCGCGAGCTACCGGATCGCCGAGGCCGCGGCGCTGCTCGGGGTCAGCGACGACACGGTGCGCCGGTGGATCGACAGCGGCCGGCTGCCCGCCTCCCGCGAGGGCGGCGGACCGGCGCACGTCGACGGCGCCGACCTCGCCCGCCTGGCCACCGAGCTGCACGAGGCACCCGAACCCGGCACCACCCGCGGCTCCTCGGCGCGCAACCGGCTGGCCGGCATCGTCACCCGCGTCCTGCGCGACACGGTCATGGCCCAGGTGGAGATCCAGGCCGGGCCGTTCCGGCTGGTGTCGCTCATGTCCCGGGAGGCGGCCGACGAGCTCGGCCTCGAGGTCGGCGTCCGCGCCGTCGCCACGGTCAAGGCGACGCAGGTGAGCGTCGACGTCCCGTAACCGGGTCCGCACCTGCGGCTGTAGGGCCGCTAGTGTCCCGCGCATGCGGGGACGACGGCTCGGTGCGGTGCTGGTCGCGGTGGCCCTGGGGGCGTCCGCGTGCGGGAGCGGGGACGACGGCGCGGCCGCCACGACGACCGGGGGCGGCGGCGGGCCCACCGGCACGCTCACCGTCTTCGCCGCCGCCTCGCTGACCGACGTCTTCACCGACCTCGGGCAGCGGCTGGAGGAGGAGAACGGCGGGCTGACCGTGCAGTTCAACTTCGCCGGCAGCTCGGCGCTGGCCACCCAGCTGACCCAGGGCGCCCCGGCCGACGTCTTCGCCTCGGCCAACGGCACCCAGATGTCCGTGGTCACCGACGCCGGCCTCGCCGACGGCGACCCCACCGTGTTCACCGCGAACGTCCTGCAGATCGCCGTCCCCGCGGGCAACCCGGCCGGCGTCACCGGGCTGGCCGACTTCGCGCGCGAGGACCTCACGATCGCCGTCTGCGCGCCGGAGGTGCCCTGCGGCGCGGCCGCGGAGGACGTCTTCGCCGCCGCGGGCGTGACGCCCCGCCCGGACACGCAGGAGGAGGACGTCCGCGCCGCGCTGACCAAGGTGGAGCTCGGCGAGGTCGACGCCGCGCTGGTCTACGCCACCGACGTCGTCGCCGCCGGGGACGCCGTCGACGGCCTGCCCTTCCCCGAGGCGGAGGACGCGGTCAACGACTACCCGCTGTGCACGCTGGCCGGTGCCCCGAACGCGGAGGCGGCGCGGGCCTTCGTCGACCTGGTCCTCTCCGAGGAGGGGCAGCGCGCGCTCGGGGACGCGGGCTTCCGGACCCCGTGAGGCGCGCCCGCACGCCGGCGCCCCTGCTCGTCCCCGCCGCCCTCGCCGTCGCCTTCCTCGTCCTGCCCCTGGTCGCCCTGGTCGTCCGCGCGCCGTGGCCGCAGGTGCCCGCGCTGCTCGCCGAGCCGGGCGTGGGGCAGGCGCTGCGGCTGTCCCTGGTGTCCGCGACGCTGGCCACGCTGGTCTCCGTCGTCCTCGGCGTGCCGCTGGCCTGGGTGCTGGCCCGCTCCCGAGCCCGCGGCCGCGCGGTGCTGCGCGCCCTGGTGACCGTGCCGCTGGTGCTCCCGCCGGTGGTCGGCGGCGTCGCGCTGTTCCTCGTGCTGGGCCGCCAGGGCCTGGTCGGGCGCTGGCTCGACGACGCGTTCGGGATCACCGTCCCGTTCACCACCACCGCGGTGGTCGTCGCCGAGACGTTCGTGGCGATGCCGTTCCTCGTGGTCAGCGTCGAGGGGGCGCTGCGGGCCGCCGACGCCCGGTTCGAGGACGCCGCCGCCACCCTCGGTGCCGACCGCTGGACCACCTTCCGCCGCGTCACCCTGCCGCTGGTGGCGCCGGGCGTCGCCGCCGGCGCGGTGCTGTGCTGGGCGCGGGCGCTGGGCGAGTTCGGCGCCACGATCACCTTCGCCGGCAACTTCCCGGGGACCACGCAGACGATGCCGCTCGCGGTCTACCTCGCCCTGCAGCGCGACCCGGACGCGGCGATCGTGCTGTCGCTGGTGCTGCTGGCCGTCTCGGTGGCCACCCTGCTGCTCCTGCGCGACCGCTGGCTGGGGCGCACGGGGGTGACCGCGTGACCCTGGAGGCGTCCGTCCGCGTCCGCCGCGGCCCGGTGACCGTCGACGTCGCCCTCGACGTGCCCGACGGCGAGGTGCTCGCCGTCCTCGGGCCCAACGGCGCGGGCAAGTCCACGCTCCTGCGGGTGCTGGCCGGCCTGCTGCCGCCCGACGGCGGGCGGGTCGCCGTCGACGGGACCGTGTGGGACGACGTCGACGCCGGCGTGCAGCTGCCCGCGCACCGGCGCCCGCTCGGGATGGTCTTCCAGGACCACCTGCTCTTCCCGCACCTGTCGGTGCTGGACAACGTGGCCTTCGGGCCGCGCACCCGCGGGGCGTCGAAGGCCGACGCGCGCCGCGCCGCGGCCGCGTGGACCGAGCGCGTGGGCCTGGGCGGCCTCGGCGACCGGCGGCCCGCGCAGCTGTCCGGCGGGCAGGCGCAGCGGGCGGCCCTGGCCCGCGCGCTGGTCGGCGACCCGGCGCTGCTGCTGCTCGACGAGCCGCTGTCGGCGCTGGACGCCCGCACCCGGCTCGCCGTCCGCGCGGAGCTGCGCCGGCACCTGGCCGACTACGGGGGCAGCACCGTGCTGGTCACCCACGACCCGGTGGACGCCATGGCGCTGGCCGACCGGGTCGTGGTGGTCGAGGACGGCCGGGTGGTGCAGGCCGGGACGCCGTCCGACGTCAGCCGGCACCCCCGCACCGACTACGTCGCGCGGCTGGTCGGGCTGTCGCTGCTGCCGGGCACGGGGGAGGGGACGGCGGTGCGCCTGGACGGCGGGGGCGTGGTGGCGGTGGCCGAGGAGACCGCGGGGCCGGTGTTCGTCGCCGTCCGCCCGGAGTCGGTGGCGCTGTACCCCACCCGGCCCGAGGGCAGCCCGCGCAACGTCTGGCCGGCGCGGGTGGCCGGGGCGACGCCGCACGGCGCCACGGTGCGCTGCGAGCTCGACGGCGAGGTGCCGCTGGTCGCCGACGTCACCGCGACCGCCTTCGCCGAGCTCGGCCTGGCGCCGGGGTCGCCGGTGTGGGCGGTGGTCAAGGCCTCCGAGGTCGCCGTCTACGCGCGCTGAGACCGGACCCGCCGAGCCCGGCCGCCGGGTCAGCGGCGGCGCAGCGCGCGGCCGTCGGGGAGCCTGCGGCCGCTCAGCAGCGCGAGCAGCGGGCCGGTGTCCGCGCGGACGACCGCGCCGTCCCCCCGGCCCCAGGCGCCGTCGGTCGTCTCGAGGCGGACGCCGGTGAGGTCGATCCCGAAGGTCGCGCCGTCCGCCGCGGTGAGGGAGTCGAGGACGGCGACGACGGCGTCGGCCGGCGCGACCGGCGGCCGGTCGAGCGCGACGGTCACGTCCAGGGAGTGGATGACGGCGTGGCTGAGCGCGCCGGCCGCGCCGCCGCCCGGTGGCTGCCACCGGTGCAGCACCGGCGAGCGCAGGGCGTCCAGGAGCTCGGGGGCCGGGAGGGAGGCGTCGCGGGCCGCCACGGTGTCGGAGAGCCGGCCGAAGTCACCGCCCGCTGCCGCCATCTCGGCTCCGAACCGCTCGGCCGACAGCCGCGCCGGCATGGTCACGTGCGCCACCACGTGCCGGACCCGCCACCCCGCGCACAGCGACGGGGCGTCCCAGGTCCCGGGAGGGGCGGAGGCCAGCAGGTCGGCCAGGCCGTCGTGGGTCTGCGCCGTCCAGCCCTGCAGCTCCTGCGCGTCCCCGTCGTCCCCGCTCATCCCGGCTCCTCCCGCCACCCGGCCGCGACGCCGCGACCCCTCACCCGCGGGACGATGCCACGCCCCGGGGACGGAACCGGCCACCCGCGGGGGAGGCTGGGGCCATGACGACGGTCGCCGGCCTGGTCCTCGCCGCGGGCGGGGGACGGCGCTACGGCATGCCCAAGGCGCTGGTCGAGTACGGCGGCAGCCTCCTGGTCGAGCGGGCGGTGCGGACGGCGCGCGCGGTGTGCGACCCGGTGCTCGTCGTCCTCGGCGCCCGCGCGGTCGACGTGTGGCGGACCGCCGACCTGAGCGGCGCGACGGTGCTGGCCAACCGCGACTGGGAGACCGGCATGGCCTCGAGCCTGCGCACCGGCCTGGACGGGCTGCGCGGCTGGCCGGGACGGGTCGACGCCGCGCTGGTCACGCTGGTCGACATGCCCGGGATGACGCCGGAGGCGCTGGCGCAGGTCGCCGCCCACGCCGCCCCGGACGCGCTGGCCGTCGCCACCTACGACGGCGTCCGCGGGCACCCGGTGCTGCTCGGGCGCGACCACTGGGCCGGGGTGGCCGCGACGGCGACGGGCGACGAGGGCGCCCGCCGCTACCTGGCCGCACACCCGGTCACCGAGGTCGACTGCACGGGTCTCGCCGACCCGGTCGACCTCGACGTGCCGCCGGGCGGGGTAGCTTCGGCGCCGTGATCGCCAGGCACCGGATCGCCAGGGTCGTCGACGAGCCGCTGTCGGTCGCCCAGCACGAGCAGGCCGTGGCCGACGCGGGTGCCGGCGCCGTCGTCTCCTTCTCCGGCGTCGTCCGGGACACCGACGGCGGCCGGTCGGTGACCGAGCTGGAGTACGTCGGCCACCCCACCGCCGAGCAGGTGATCACCGAGCTCGCCGAGGAGTTCGCCGCCCGCCCGGGCATCCGCGCGGTCGCCGTCTCCCACCGGGTCGGCCTGCTGGGCATCGGCGACGTCGCGCTGGCCTGCGCGGTCAGCTCGGCGCACCGCGGGGAGGCCTTCACCGCCTGCGCCGAGCTCGTCGACGAGGTGAAGAAGCGGCTGCCCATCTGGAAGCGCCAGGTCTTCACCGACGGCGACGAGGAGTGGGTCGCCTGCCCCTAGGGCAGATCCCGTCTCGGTACCGGACCGGCCCGGCTCCTTGACCGGCCCGGACGCGCGTGGCACAACGATGCACGACTCCAAGGGTGGGGTGGTGCCCCCACCGGTGTGCCCGCGCACAGCGGCCGGACGACAGCGAGGTTCCCGTGCCCGCGCCGGAGCGCGACCCCGTCCTCGAGGCGATGCCCCTGGGCTACATCGCCGTCGACGCCGACTGGCGGGTCACCTACGTCAACGTGCCCGGCGAGGCCGTCGTCGGCCGCACGTGGGAGCAGCTCGTCGGCAGCTGCTACTGGGCGTCCTTCCCCGCCAACCGGGACGACGAGTTCGGCCGGGTCTACCGCGAGGTGATGGCCACCGGCACCCCGCAGAGCGTCGAGGCCTACCACCCCGAGCCGCTCAACTGCTGGTTCGAGGTGCGTGCCGTCCCGCTGCCGGCCGGCCTGGCCCTGTACTTCTCCGAGGTCACCGCCCGCCGGACCGCGCAGGACCGGCTCGCGCTGCTGGCCCGGGTCGGCTCCGAGCTGACCGGCACGCTCGAGCTCGCCGAGGCGGTCCGCCGCATCCCGCGGCTGGTCGTGCCCGAGCTGGGCGAGGCCTGCCTGCTCACCGTCCTGGACGACGAGGGCCGCCCCCGCGACCTCGGCTCCTGGCACGGCGACCCCGGTCGCCGCGAGCTGCTGGCCCGCTACGCCGCCGTCCGGCTGCCCGGGATGCCGGCCGCCGCGCCGGTGGTCCGCGCGCTGGCGGGGGAGACGGTGACCGCCGACGGCGCCGCGGTGCTCGCCGCGATCGGGGACGAGGAGGCCGCCGGCCTCTACCGGGAGCTGGGCGCACCCGCGGTGCTCGCCGTCCCGCTGCCCGGCCGGGACCGGGTGATCGGCGCGCTCACCTTCCTCGCCGCCGAGAGCCGCAGCGCCGCCCGGGTGGACCCGCTCACCGCCCGCGAGGTCGCCGGCCGGGTGGGCCTGGCGCTGGACAACGTCCGCCTGTTCGCCCGCCAGCACCAGCTCGCCGAGGCGCTGCAGCGCAGCCTGCTCACCGACCCGCGCGGCTCCGGGCTCGGGGCGGTCGAGGTCCGGTACACCCCGGCGGCGGAGGCGGCGCGGGTCGGCGGCGACTGGTACGACGCCTTCCCCCAGCCCGGCGGGGCGACGACCCTGGTCATCGGCGACGTCGTCGGGCACGACACCGCCGCCGCGGCGGCGATGGGCCAGCTGCGCTCGCTGCTGCGCGGCATCGCCGCCTACAGCGACGCCGGCCCGGCCGAGGTGCTGCGCGGCCTGGACGAGGCGATGGCGATCCTCGGCGTGGACACCTACGCCACCGCCGCCGTCGCCCGCTTCGAGCGCGTGCCGGGGGAGGGCGCGGCGGGGCGGACGCGGATGTGCTGGTCGAGCGCCGGCCACCTGCCGCCGCTGGTCCTCGACCCGTCGGGCCGGCCGGTCGCGCTGCCCCCGCCCCCCGGCGACCTGCTGCTCGGCGTCGACCCGGCCAGCGTCCGCGTCGAGAGCACCGTGGTCCTCGAGCCCGGCTCCACGGTGCTGCTGTTCACCGACGGGCTGGTCGAGCGGCGCGGCCTCGACCTCGACGCCGGGCTGGCCGGGCTGGCCGACGCCGTCGCCGAGCTCGGCGGGCGCCCGCTCGACGAGCTGTGCGACGAGGTGATCGAGCGGCTCGTGCACGGCCGGCCCGAGGACGACGTCGCCCTCGTGGCCCTGCGGCTGGGGAGCTAGCGGACCGGCGCCTGCCCGTCCTCGTCGGTCGGGCGGGCGTGCCCGTGGCCGTGCGCGGCCTCCTCGGCGCGCTCCTCCTCCAGCTCGGCCTCGCCCTCCAGCCGGTGCGCCTCGCCGGCCGCCTGCGCGGCGGCGTCGCCGTGCGACTCGCCGTAGACCTCCTCGGCCCGGCCGAGCAACTCCTCGGCCTTCGCCTTCGCCTTCTCGATGAAGCTCATCGCGCTCCCGTCCTCTCGGCGTTCCGGTGTGCGGAGTCCCGGTGTGCAGCATCCCGGATCTCGCCCACCAGTTCCTCCAGGATGTCCTCGAGCGCCACGACGCCGACGACGCCGCCGCCCTCGGTGACCGCGGCGAACTGGGCGCGGCCGGCCTGCATGACGCCCAGCGTGCGGCGCAGGTCGTCCTCGGCGGCCACCCGGGGCAGCGGCCGGGTGATGTCCCGGACCCGCGGCTCCGGGGCGCCGTCGGCCCGCAGCACGTCCTTGACGTGCACGTAGCCGAGCAGCCGGTCGCCGTCGGCGACCGGGAAGCGGGAGAAGCCGGTGGTGGCCGCGGCGCGCTCCACGGCGGCGATGTCGTCGTCCGGCGCGACGACGGTGAGCGCGGCCCGCGGGATGAGCACCGAGCGGGTGTCGCGCTCCTCCAGCTGCAGCGCGCCGGTGAGCAGCTCGTGGCCGCGCTCGTCGAGCAGGCCGCCGGCGCGGGACTCGTCGATGAAGCCGGCCACCTCGTCGCGGGTGAACGCGCTGGTCACCTCGTCCCGGGGCTGCACGCGCAGCAGCCGCAGCACCCCGTTGGCCAGCGCGTTGAGGCCGACGATCACCGGCTTGAGCACCGTGACCACACCGGACAGCAGCGGGGCGAGGACCAGCGCGGCCCGGTCCGGGCCGGCCAGCGCCAGGTTCTTCGGCACCATCTCGCCGATCACCACGTGCAGCGCGACGACGACGGTCAGCGCGATGACGAACGAGATCGGGTGCACCAGCGCCTCGGGCACCGACACCGCCGCGAACACCGGCTCGAGCAGGTGCGCCACCGCGGGCTCGCCGATGGCGCCCAGGCCGAGCGAGCAGACGGTGATGCCCAGCTGCGCGCCGGCCATCATCAGCGACACGCGCTCCATCGCGGCCAGCGTGGTCCGGGCGCGGCGGGAGCCCGCCTCGGCCAGCGGCTCGATCGAGGAGCGGCGCGCGGAGATCAGCGCGAACTCCGCGCCCACGAAGAACGCGTTGGCGAGCAGCAGCGCGACGGCGACCAGCACGCCGAGCCAGTCACCCACGGTCGTCCTCCTCCTCGTCGCCGGTCGTGGCCGGTAGGCCGCCGACGACGGCCCGCTCGACGCGGGTGCCGTCGACCCGCTCGACCTGCACCCACACGCCGGCCGGCAGCCCCTCGGCCTCGGCGGCCAGCTCCGGCGGCAGGGCGGGCCGCGCCTCGATCCGGTCGCCCACCTCGGGGATCCGGCCGAGCACGTGCAGCACCAGGCCGCCGAGGGTCTCCCAGTGCCGGTCGGAGGGCACGGCCAGACCGGTGGCCGCGGCGACCTCGTCGGGCCGCAGCAGCCCGGACACCGACCAGGTGCCGTCGCCGCGGTCGACGACGTCGTCGCCGGTCTCGTCGTCGTACTCGTCGGTGAGGTCGCCGACGATCTCCTCCACGAGGTCCTCGATGGTCACCACGCCGTCGGTGCCGCCGTACTCGTCGACGACGACGGCCATCTGCAGCCCGCCGCGGCGCAGGTCGCCGAGCAGGTCGTCCAGCCGCCGGGAGGTGGGGACGAACAGCGGCGGCAGCATGACCGCCGAGACCGGGGTGTCGGCCCGCCGGTCGCGGGCGACGGCGAGCGCGTGTTTCACGTGGACCATCCCGACGACGTCGTCGGCACCGCCGTCGTCGACCACCGGGAAGCGGGAGTGCCCCGAGTCGCGGGCGGTGGTGAGCACCTCGGCCACGGGGGCGTCGGCGGGGACGGTGGTCATGCGGGTGCGCGGGGTGGCCGCGTCGCTGGCGCGCAGCTCGCCGAAGGCCAGCCCGCGCTCGAGCATCACCGCGGTCTCGGCGGGCAGGGTGCCCTGCCGGCCCGAGCGGCGGACCAGCGAGGTCAGCTCCTCCGGCGAGCGGGCCGAGGCCAGCTCCTCCTGCGGCTCCACGCCGAACAGCCGGCGCAGCATCGCGTTGGCCCAGCCGTTGAGGAACCGGATGACCAGCGACGTCGCCTTCGTGAAGCCGCGCTGGAAGCCGGCGACGGCGCGGGCGGTGCGCAGCGGCTCGCTGATCGCCACGTTCTTGGGCACCAGCTCGCCGAACACCATGGTCAGCACGGTGGCCAGGACCAGGGCGAGGGTGATCGACACCGACCGGGCCGCGGCACCGGACAGGCCGACGGACTCCAGCGGCCCCCGCAGCAGCGTGGCGATCGAGGGCTCGGCGACGAAGCCGATGGCCAGGTTGGTGACGGTGATGCCGAGCTGGGCGCCGGACAGCTGGGTCGACAGCGTCCGCAGCGCGGCGAGCACGCCGGCCGACCCGCGGACGCCGGCCTCGGTCTCCCGCTCGACGGTGGCCCGGTCGACGGTCACCAGCGCGAACTCGAAGGCCACGAAGGCGGCGCAGGCGAGGACCAGCAGGACGCCGACGAGGACCAGCAGCCACTCGATCACGGGAGGACCTCGGTGGCGGGAGGAGGCAGGGGACGGCTCGTATGGTGAGGCTTGCTCACGAGGGGGCGGTCATCCTCCGGCGAAGGGGGGCAGCACGTCCACGACCGCCCCGGGCGACAGCTCCAACGCGCGGTCGCGGGTCTGCGTTCCGTCGACGAGGAACGAGCAGGCGGTGAGCACCCGCTCGAGGCGCTCGCCGTGGGTCTCCACGATCCGGCCGACCAGCTCCTGCAGCGTGGCGGCCTGGCAGGTCTCGGTGTCGACGCCGGCGGCGGCGCGGGCGCCGGCGAAGTAGCGGACGGTGACGGTCCCGGGCACGGCGCTCAGCCGCCGATGGCCGACATCGGCCGGGACGGCTGCAGGAAGCTCGGGTCGTCGATGCCGTGGCCGGGGAGCTTGGCCAGGGTGGCGATCCGCCAGCGGTCGGCGAGCTCGGCGTCGGTGGCGCCCTCGCGCATCGCCGTCCGCAGGTCGGACTCCTCGCGGGCGAACAGGCAGTTGCGGACCTGGCCGTCGGCGGTGAGCCGGGTGCGGTCGCAGGTGCCGCAGAACGAGCGGGTGACCGAGGCGATGACGCCGACGGTGGCCGGGCCGCCGTCGACCAGCCACCGCTCGGCGGGCGCCGAGCCGCGCTCCTCGGTGTCGGGCGTGAGGTCGTGCGCGGCGGAGAGCCGCTCCAGGATGTCCTCCGCGGTGACCATCTCGCCGCGGGTCCAGGCGTGGTGCGCGTCGAGCGGCATCTGCTCGATGAACCGCAGCTGGTAGCCGCGCTCGAGGCAGAAGTCGAGCAGCGGGACGGCGTCGGCCTCGTTGATGCCGCGCAGGAGGACGGCGTTGACCTTGACCGGGGTGAGCCCGGCGTCCTGCGCGGCCTGCAGACCCGCCAGGACGTCGTCGAGCCGGTCGCGGTGGGTGAGGGTCTTGAACCGCTCGCGGTCGAGGGTGTCGAGGCTGACGTTGATCCGGTCCAGCCCGGCCGCGGCGAGCGCGGGGGCGACGCGGGCCAGCCCGATGGCGTTGGTGGTGAGGCTGACCTCCGGGCGCGGGCGCAGTGCCGTCGTCGCCTCGACGATGCCGGGCAGGCCCGGACGCAGCAGCGGCTCGCCGCCGGTGAAGCGGACCTCGCGGATGCCCAGCTGCTCGACGCCGATGCGGACCAGCCGGACGACCTCGTCGTCGGTGAGCTGCTCGACCTTGGGCAGCCACTGCAGGCCCTCGGGCGGCATGCAGTAGGAGCAGCGCAGGTTGCAGCGGTCGGTGAGCGAGACCCGCAGGTCGGTGGCGACCCGGCCGTGCCGGTCGACCAGCCCGCCACTCCCCGCAACGGCACTGCCCGGGACGCCGTCGGCCGGACGGGTCCAGGGGTCGGGGAGCGGGGTCGCACTCACGTTGGCGAATGTAGTGCGGAACGCCGACCAGGTCCCCCGTCCCGCGGGAGAGCTTCCGGATCGCGCCGCATCCGCGGACGCGACCCGGGGGTACGGGCCGCGCCCGCGGATGCGGGGGTTGCGCCGGCGCTGCAACGCCGACGGCGGTCAGCCGATCGGGGTGGGGTCGGTCGGGTCCGGCGGCACGGGGACCGAGCCCTGGATGCGGTTGCGGGCCTGGCAGTCGGAGGTGCAGCTGGTGGCGCCGGCCGACAGCTCGACCGCGTCCTCACCGAGCACGCCTCCCATCCGGCCGCCCGAGGCGACCGACCAGCGCGACGTCGTCGCGGTCTGCTCCAGCCGCGTGGCCACCTGCGGGCTGTCCTTGCCGAGCAGCATCTGGTGGGTCGCGTCGCCGGCGACGCCGTCGCCGAAGTTGACCTTCCCCGTGTACTCGTTGACGAAGTAGTAGAGGCCGGCGCCGAGGGTGTGCACGTACTCGACGGCGGTGCCGAACTCCTGCTCCATCTGGAAGATGCCGCCCTGCGGGGCGTCCTTCGCCTGCACCTTGAGCTTGCCGGCCGCGGTGGCGAACTCGGCGACCAGGACGTCGTCGCGCAGCCGCAGCTCCGTGATCCGCACGCCCCGCAGCTGGGCGGCGGTGAGCACCGGGACCTTGGAGGCGAAGACGACGGTCGGCGCGGTGACCATGCGCTGCGGGTCGGGGGCGCCGGTGAGCGTGTAGTCGTACACACCGAGCGTCGCGGGGTCGATCGTGAAGGTGACGTGCCGGCCGCGGACGGCGACCGGGCCGGTCGGGGTCACGTCCCGCAGGCGGGTCTCGCGGCCCGCCGCCGGGTTCGACGTGCGGCCGTTGACGGTGACGGCGAAGTCGCCGGTGACCGCCCCCTCGACGGAGCCGCCGTCGTCGCCCCCGGAGGCCGCGGCGGTGCCGGGCACGAGCAGGGCGGCGAGCGCGAGGAACGGGACGAGCAGGAGGCGGAGACGCAGCGGTCGGGTCGTGGCCACGGGGATCCTCTGGTCGGTGTGACAGGCGCCGCACAGAGTGCATGAACGTTCATGTACCCCCGTCGGCGACACGCAGGACCGCGGGCGAAACGGGACGACGACGTCGGCGGCCGTTGTTACCGTCGCGACGCCACCCGAGAGTCCGGCGGGCAGTCCCGCACTCGCCTGTGGCCAGGAAGCGCGAGAAGAGCCCGTGTCACCCCGCACCCTGTTCGGTCCGTACGGCCGCCTGTTCGCCGTCCCCGGCGCCGTCTGGTTCTCCCTCGCCGGGTGGGTCGCCCGGCTCCCGCTGCCGATGCTCGGCCTCGGCGCGGTGCTGCTGGTCGAGGGCGAGTCCGGCAGCTACGGCCTGGCGGGCGCCGTGTCCGGCACCCTCGCCCTCGCGGCCGCGGCCGGCGGGCCGCAGTGGGCCCGCGCCATGGACCGCCGCGGCCAGGGGCGGGTCCTGCAGGTGGCGATGGCCGCCTACCTCGTCACCGGGCTCGCGTTCGTCGGCGTCGTCGTCGCCGACGGGCCGCGCTGGGCGTGGTTCGCCCTCGCCGGCCTGACCGGGGCGAGCCTGCCCAACATCGGCGCGCTGGTCCGCGCCCGGTGGGCGGCCGCGCTGGAGGACGCCGAGCGGCGGCAGACCGCGTTCGCCTTCGAGTCCGTCGTCGACGAGGTCGTCTTCGTCGTCGGCCCGCCGCTGGTGACCGTGCTCGGCACGATGGTGGCCCCCGCCGCCGGCTTCACCACCGGCATCGTGCTCGGCACCGTCGGCGGGCTGTGGCTGGCCCGGCAGCGGGCCACCGAGCCCGTCGCGGTGCCCACCTCCGCCGGCGGCGGGCACCGCCGGCCGGCCGCACTCAACGCGGCGGTGCTGCTGGTCTGCGCGACCTACCTGGGCGTGGGCACCGTGTTCGGCGCGATGGACGTCGTCGTCGTGGGCTTCGCCGAGGAGCAGGGCGCGCCCGCGCTGGCGGGGCTCGCGCTCGCGCTCTACGCAGGCGGCAGCCTGGTCGCCGGGCTCGCCTACGGGGTGGCGCGGCTGCGCGGCACGCTGGCCACCCGGTTCCTCGCGACGGCGGTCTTCTTCGGGCTGGCCGCGCAGGGGCTGTGGGCGGTGACCTCGCTGCCGCTGCTCGTCGGCGCCGGGTTCCTCGCCGGGCTCGCCGTCGCGCCGGTGCTGGTGTCCGGGACGTCGCTGGCCGAGTCGCGGGTGCCGCGGTCGGCGCTCACCGAGGCGCTGGCCTGGACCAACACCGGGCTGACGCTGGGCGTCACCGCCGGGTCGGCGCTGGCGGGCGCGGCGGTGGACGCGTGGGGCGCCCGGGCGGCGTTCGCCGTCCCCGCGCTGGCCGCGGCCGGCGCGGCCGGGCTCGCGCTGCTCGGCGCGCCGCTGCTGCGCCGCCCGGCGGTCGTGGCGGACGCGACGGAGGGGCGGGCGTCACGGGTTGGGGACGCGGTCGGCGGGTAGGCGCGCTCCACGGGGGCCGGGTGCGCCGTGGAGTGGCGCGCCGCCCACCGTCCGCGACCGAGAGGGAGAGCCCGTGGCCACCGTGCCCACCATCCGCCTGAACAACGGCGTCGAGATCCCGCAGCTGGGCTTCGGCGTGTTCCAGATCCCGCCGGACCAGACCGTCGAGGCGACCCGCACCGCGCTCGAGGTCGGCTACCGGCACATCGACACCGCCGAGATGTACGGCAACGAGAAGGAGGTCGGTCAGGCGATCCGGGAGTCGGGGATCGACCCGTCCGAGGTCTTCGTCACCAGCAAGCTCAACAACGGCTACCACCGCCGCGACGACGCGCTGAGGGCCTTCGACCAGACGATGGCCGACCTGGGCCTGGAGCAGCTCGACCTGTTCCTGATCCACTGGCCGCTGCCGACGATCGACGTCGACTACGTCGAGACGTGGAAGGCGATGGAGGAGATCTACGCCGGCGGCCGGTGCCGCGCGATCGGCGTCTCCAACTTCAGCCCGCACCACCTGCGCCGGCTGTTCGGCGAGACCGAGGTGCGCCCGGCGGTCAACCAGATCGAGGTGCACCCCTACCTCGCCAACGACGAGGTGCGCGCCTTCGACGCCGAGCACGAGATCGTCACCGAGGCCTGGTCGCCGATCGCGCAGGGCAAGGTCCTCGACGACCCGGCGATCGTCGCGATCGCGGAGAAGCTGGACCGGACGCCGGCCCAGGTCGTGCTCCGGTGGCACGTGCAGCGCGGCGACGTCGTCTTCCCGAAGTCGGTGACCCGCGCGCGGGTCGAGGAGAACTTCGCGCTGTTCGACTTCGAGCTCGACGAGGGCCAGATGGCCACCATCACCGGCCTCGACCGCGGCGAGCGCACCGGCCCGGACCCGGACACGTTCGACTACGTGCCCGGCTGACGCCCTCCGCCCGGGACGCGCCGAGTTCACGTGATCTCGCGCGTCCCGGGCGGTCGCAGCGGGGGGGGGGGGGGGGGGGGGGGGGGGGGGGGGGGGGGGGGGGGGGGGGGGGGGCGGCGGGGGGGGGGGGCGGGGGGGGGGCGGGGCGGGGGGGGGGGGGGGGGGGGGCGGGGGGCCCG